>CBDUQN010000001.1:0-135429 GCA_965369375.1 uncultured bacterium
CTAGCATTATAACATCAAAGACTTTTTAGTCACTTTTTTAGTCACTACTGGTGGTGATAATGGGACGCATGGGACTCATGGGACAGCGGGGGATGGTGGGATAACAGGCTGATAATTCAATAAGTTATTGCTATTATTGAGGTTTGCAAAAACCGTTCGAGTCTCGTCGGCCCCGCCAGAATAGAAGCCCCGCGGTCATCTTGACTGCGGGGTGTTTTTATATCGAATGGAATCAATATACCGCGAGAAGAGAGCTATATGGGTATGCATCAATAAAGCAGGGAGGGTGCGACACAGAAACGTGTCACACCCTCCATCGAAAATTCTTTCAATTTTTTAACAGTAAAGCGGGACTTTAGTAGTTGTCCCGTCCTTCTCTTCTTCCTCTCGGCTTGTCCTGGCGGGGACGCGCTTCGCTGATCTTGAGCATGCGGCCATCGATATCTTTGCCGTTCAGTTCGGATATCGCCTTATCGGCCTCTTCGTCGTTGTCCATCTCTACAAATCCAAAGCCCCTGGAGCGATCGGTGAACCTGTCCTTGATAACGCGTGCGGAATTAATCTGCCCGAAGGGTTTGAAAAGCTCCTCGAGATCTCCGTCCTTCATCGAGAAGGTGATGTTACCGACATAAATATTCTTTGACATCTTCCTGGAATCCTTTCGCGAACCAATAACCGTGAACAAACAAAACGGTAACTACTTTTTTTCTGATGCTATACGATTCACCTCGCTTTCCAGGCATGATCTAAACGGCCGCGGAAGCCCATCATGCCGCATGGGCCGCCGGGAGCCCAACCCTCTAACAAGATTATTATCGATTCAGAGATGTCCTGGGGAATATAAAAGACAGGAGCCGGAACTGTATCGATAGGTCTCTTGAAACGGGACGCTCTTTAACTTCTTTATCTCTCCTTGCCTACCTTCTCCTTTTCCTATGACCGTGACATAAGGATAACACATACCAGAGGAAAAATGCAACATGAGAATTCTCTTGGCGCTCTCGAAACATGTGGTATAATCTGGATTTTAAGAGCTTGAACAACAGGGGGTTGCAATGATTCGGAGCGTCGTTAAAAAGTGTGTTGTTGCCGGTCTGGCTCTGTTCGTTATCGGATTCGGTTCGCGTGCGCACGCTTGCACATCCATCATGGTAGGCAAGAAAGCCTCCACCGACGGATCAGTCATGACGTCGCATACATGCGACAGCCGCATCGATCGAACGTGGTTCGATATCGTGCCCTCGAGAAAGCAGAAGGCGGACACGTGCCCGGTCTTTGCAGGTCTTCGTTTTATCCGTTTCCCGGGAGATACGGCGGGGGTGAAGGCCACCGTGCAGATTCCCCAGGTGAAAGAGACATACGGGTATATTAACAC
The DNA here is from genome assembly GCA_965369375.1 of uncultured bacterium. Classification (GTDB taxonomy): domain Bacteria; phylum Krumholzibacteriota; class Krumholzibacteriia; order Krumholzibacteriales; family Krumholzibacteriaceae; genus CBDUQN01. The sequence goes on from CBDUQN010000001.1 coordinate 1,376, forward strand.
CGCCTACCCGTGTATGAACGAGCGCCAGCTCGCCGTCGGTGAATCCACATTCGGAGGGCGCGAAGAGCTCCGCAACAAGAATGCCGGGATCGCCTGTGAGGAGCTCTGCCGGCTCTCGCTCGAGCGGGCGTCGACGGCGCGGGAAGCGATCAAGGTGATCGATGAGCTTACCAGGGAGTACGGCTATAACGACGGCGGCGAGTGTCTCACGATCGCCGATAGAGACGAAGTCTGGCACTTCGAGATCGTCGGATGCGGCGCCGACTGCATCGGGGCGGTCTGGGCCGCCCAGCGCATCCCCGATGGTCACATCGGCGTTGTGGCGAATGCGAGCCGCATCATGGAGATCGATCTCGATAACGAGGACATGTTCATGGCGTCGGACAATGTCTTCAGTGTCGCCACCGAGAACGGCTGGTGGGACCCAGGGTCCGGAAAGCCCTTCATGTTCTGTTACGCCTACGATCCGGCGGGGCGGCGCAGCATGGCTGCACGGAGGCGTGAGTGGCGTGTTTTCGATCTCGTTGCGCCCTCGCTCGAGCTCGATCCGAATGCGGAGAATTACCCGTTTTCCGTAAAGCCCGACACCCTAGTCACCCTCGAACAGGTGATGGCCATTTTCAGGGATACGTACGAGGATACCGAATTCGATATGACGAAATTCATGCTCGTCGAGGGTGAGGACGGCGCGTTCGTCAAGAGCGCATACGCGAATCCATTCATGCACTATGATATGATGCCCCTGTTCAAGGTCAACGGCGGCTGGGGAAAGATGGGAGAGCGGTGCATCGCACGGTACTACTGCACCTATGTCACGATAACGCAGTCGCGCGACTGGCTGCCCGATCATATCGGCGGTGTCGTCTGGCTCGGATGGGACAACCCGGCGATGACGACATACGCGCCGATATACTGCGGCATCACCGATACTCCCGAATCGTACAAACGGTGCGGCCGTGCCGAGTACAGCAGGGACTGCGCCTGGTGGGCGTTCAACCGTGTCGCCGACCTCGCTGCCCAGAAGTGGGGGGAAATGCGTATCGACGTAGATTCGGTACGTGTCGCCTTCGAAGAGGAGGCGCTCGGCGCTCAGGCAAAGATCGAGGAAGAGGCGCTCGCCCTGCATGCCAAGAGCCCCAGGAAGGCGCGGAAGTTCCTCACGAACCATACGGTCGAGTTCTGCGACCGTATCACGAGATCGTACTGGGATCTCGGCGATTTTATCTGGGTCAAGTACACGGGCAAGTTCTAGATCTGACGAGAGAAAACACTTTTCCCCGGGAGGTATGCAACCTATGGCCGGTAGTGAAGAGGGATTCTTCCATCCATCGAGAAAGCCTTTCAGGTTTTCCATATTGCTGTTCGTCAGCCTGCTGACGTACGGCAGCTATTTTGCGTACGACGGTCTGTCGGCGATCGCACCGATCCTGATCTCGTCGTTTGATGTTACGCGGGCCGCATTCGGTGCGACGAAGACGATCTATTCGGTAGCCGCTATCTTGTGCCTGCTTATCGGCGGGATACTCATAGACCGGATCGGTACGCGCAGGGCGAGCCTCCTCTTTTCCTCTCTGATCGTTCTCGGCGCGTTGATCATGGCTTTCGCTAGAAACATCTGGATGATCTATATCGGCATGTTCTTTTTCGGAGCCGGCTCGGAAACATTGATCATCGCCCAGAGCTCTATCATATCGAGGTGGTTCAAGGGGAAGGAGCTTGCTTTCGCCTTCGGTATCGCCCTGACGGTAAGCAGGCTCGGCTCCCTGTTCAGCTACAACACCGAAGCGCTGATCGTGGATTATTTCGGGCACTATTCATACGCGCTATGGGCGGGTTTGATATTCTGCCTACTCTCCCTCGCCAGCAATATCATCTATTGCGTCATGGACAGGCGCGGCGAGCGGGAGCTGCACCTCAAGGAGGAAGAGGTCGAGGAGAAGATCACCGTTGCCGATATCAAGAAATTCGATTCCTCGTATTGGTTCGTGACGCTTATCTGTTTCACGTTTTACGGGGCGATATTCCCCTTTCAGCATCTCGCGGCGGACTTCTTTCATGCCAAATGGGGCATACCGATGGAGATCGGTTCTGAAGGCGGCTTCTTCTATCAGGTTTTTGCAAATATCATGCATATGTTTGAAACCGCTCCCGGCATCGCCGGTATTATCGTATTTGCCTCGATGGTGTTTGCGCCGCTTGCCGGTTTTATGGTAGACAAGTTCGGCAAGCGTGCCACGCTCATGATTTTCGGTTCGTTGTTGATGATACCGGCGCACCTTCTCATGGGCATCACCCGTATCAATCCCGTCATCAACATGATTGTGCTCGGGGCGGCTTTTGTCCTCGTGCCGGCCGCGATGTGGCCCTCGATACCGATCATCGTTTCCAAGCAGCGAGTGGGAACGGCCTTCGGACTGATGACGATGCTTCAGAATATCGGTCTCGGATTGTTTCCGTGGCTGAATGGGAAGCTGCGTGACATGACGGGGGATTACACGGCGAGCCAGATCATGTTCGCCTCGCTGGGCTTGCTCGGATTGATATTCGCGCTCCTGCTCAGGCGCGCAGATGCGCGTAATAACAACGTACTGGAGAATCCCTGATAGATCGACAGTTGCCGGGGAGTGCCGCTCACGAATAAATATTGCGAACATATCACCCGCAAGTGATTGTTTTGAGCAGATCCTCCCGGGCGGATCATTATCGGGCGAGTATTTTCAGCAGATCCTTCTCGAGCGATTCTTCCGGTGATTCGATGATGCGTCCGATCTCCTCTCCGTCCCGCGTAATGATGAAGGTGGCGACGCGCTCGACATCGTGCTTCTTTTTCAATGCATCGGACCATTTGAGCACATTCGAAGGGATCCCTTTTGCGGCGGTGAATCGAGAGCTGCCCACGGTAAACATCGTTACCTCGGAGATGGGGTAGTGAAGATCCTCGAGGATCTTCCAGAGCCTCGGCACCTGCGTTCTCGAATCGCTGCACCACGTGCCGAGCACGATCGTGATGTGAACGCCGTATATGTACTGTTCCAGCTCCCCGAGGAGCTCCGCATCCGGCGTGTAGTAGAAGTACTCCGCATCCCAGTCGTGAATGCTCTCTGTGATATCCTCTCTCGTGACCTCACCCATCAGCACCGTTCCATATTTCTCGAGCTCGTATGTGTGCGCCCCGAGCTTTTCGGGCACCGCCTCCTCGAGGGGCGGGTACATGTCGTTCCACCACTCCGGTTCGCCCTTGAGCCAGCGGTCGAACCAGGCGAGAATCGCATTCGACCAGATGACGCGCTTCTTGTAATCGAGTATGAAATGACTCTGCTCGGCGAACTTGATGTATTCGACCTCTCTGTCGAGGAGCTTGAGCGCTATGTACATCTGGTCGCTCTCTCCGGGCGGCACGTTCGTATCGTTCGCCCCGTGCAGGAGCAGCAGCGGTGTTGTTACCTTGTCCGCCGCGAAGAGCGGGCTCTGATCCACGTATATATCGCGCCTGTTCCACGGGAAGCTCTCCGCCGCCGCGACGGCATTGTACCCGAATCCCCAGTACCCTTTCCCCCAGTAGCTCGTGATCGAGCTGATTCCTGCATGGGAAACCGCCGCCGCGAAGATATCGGTCCTCGTAATGAGCAGCTGCGTCATGAAGCCGCCGTAGGAGGCGCCGATGCATCCGATTCGCTCGGGATCGACGTAGGGGTGCGCTTCGACAAACTTCCCGACACCCTCGATGATTTCTTCCGAGACGACCTTTCCCCAGTCGTTCACATGGCGGGACGAGAACTCCTGGCCGAATCCGGTCGCGCCGCTCGGCTGCAGCACGTAGACGATATAACCGTTGGATGCCCAGAGGTTCTTCGGGTACCGTCCCCCGAAGGTGCGCCCCGTCGGCGAGGTGCCGCCGTAATAATAGACGATGCAGGGGTAGGATACGCTCGGATCGAAATGGGGCGGGAAGTGGATCCGCCCCTCGATCGTCGTCCCGCTCGGTGCTGTGAAGTTCCAGTCCTCGACATCCTCGAGTGTTACATTTAGGAAAATATCGGCTGAGGGATCGTGAATGAGACGAACCCTGTCTTTGGCGAGATCGATCGTATAGAGCCGTGGAGGATTTATCGCGCCGAGGCCGACAAAGGCGGCGAGCGGCTTCTCGAGGGCGAAATCTCCGGAACCGAGATAATCGAATCCGAGATCGATCCTTCTGAATCTCTTCTTCTTCGGTTCGTACCGGTAGAGGTACTGGTATGATTTCTCCTCTACGACGAAGTAGATGTTACCGTCCCATTTCGCCCAACGGGCCGATTGGATCGCCGGCGAGAAATCCCTCGTGAGCGGCTCGACCTCTCTCGTCACCGGATCGAAGATATAGGCCTGCGTGTCGTAATCGTTCGGGATAACCCCCTCGGGCACGTTCTTGCCTTTTTCGCCGAAAGAGGATGGCCCTGCGAGTATCAGCATCTTTTTGCCGTCGGCAGACCATGAGGCTCTTCGGAGCCAGGGCCCCTTCCAGAGAATCTCGGCACGCTGCTCGGCGAGATCGAGCAGAATGAGCTCGCTCTTGCCGTAGGGCCTCTCGGAAAGATCCTCGATGGACCGTCCGACGAGGAGCTTTTTCCCGTCGGGATGTATATCATGAACGTACGAGCCGTAATTACCCGCCGTGAGACGTCTCGTGTGCCCGCCGGGTACGGTGGAGATGTAGAGGAACGAGCGGTCACGCCCGTTGCGCCGGCGGTCCTGAAGGCCCCGCAGGCGTTTCACGCCGGTCTTGTCCTTTTCCGGCTTTTCAGTCACGCTGTAGACGATATACGAGCCGTCGGGGGCCCAACGGTACCCGCCGAGCTCCTCTACCTCCTCGATGACCGATTCGGCGGTTCCGGTGTCGAGATCGATGATGCGCACCGTTCCCTTCTTTTTTGTGCGCGTCACGTACGAGATGCGCCTGCCGGTCGGCGCCCACTGAACGGAGGAGAAGCTCGTCAGGTCCTTGATCGTGCGAACGAGCTCCCCCCTCTTCGAATCCCTTATCTCGAGCCACCGCTCAGCGTCTCCCTCCTGATTCTTGTATTGGCGCATGAAGAGCGCGATAAGGGACCCGTCGGGCGACAGATCGATGCCGCTCATCGAGGGTGTGTTGAGGATATCCTCGTGCGAGAGGGAGTGGTCCGGCACGAGGGAGAGCGTCGGCTCCGATTCGTATGTGCGCTCGACCTCGAAAGTGATATCGAGGAACCAGGGAGTGATTGTATCGGCGGGCACGAACACCGTTTTCGCTATGACGAGATGCTTGCCCCGTGCCAGCTTGACGCTGCCCGACTTGGTGTTTCGATCGCCCCCCTTCGCTGGTTTCTTGGCCTTGACGACGGATGATCCGTCAATCGACAGTTCGAACGGATGTGTGGATTTCGCTTTTACGTCGATTTCCATCCAACGGTCTATCTCGACATACGCCGCGAGGTATGCCACGAGGGGCGCATCGGTTCCGGCGGGCAGATCGACACCTGCCGTATCCGCCGATACCTTCACCCACCTACCGATTGCCCCGCCAATGAGGTTCATGTCGATTCCCGCGAGAGGTTTCAACTTATCGATCGGAATGTCCTCATAGGCGAGCAGCGAGGCGGCGTCGATTTTTTTCTTGCCCTCGTCGCTGAATGCGGGAAGGGGTGAGGATATGGGTCCGAGAAGGAGCCAGTCTTCGATACGGATCGTAACAGTTTTATCTTCTGCGGCTTCTTTTGCATCTGCTTCCGTTTCCTGCGCCATCGGTTCGGAAGAGTGCACAAGCACGGTGATTGCGAGAATGAGACAGAAGAGGTATGCCGTCACAGCACGATTTTTCAACACGATGGTTCTTCCTTTCTATTGCGATGAGCGGAAAAAACAAGCTCGGTAACTCCGGCATGCGGAGCCCGTGAATGGCACGCATCCGGCTCGATCATAAAATGGGATAATAACGGCACGTGACGGTTTTTTCAAGGCCGATCATTGGAGCGGGGGGGAAACCGTATGGTCCACTCGCGGGATTTTAACGCTTTCGGCACTTGTGCAGCGTCACCGATTCGATTATTATTACGTTCGTTACAGGAATTTTCCTGATGGTATTGGAAGGAGCATCGCATGAAGGCCAAGGCGCTTGTCCTCTTGGGGATTATATTCGTTATCGGTATTGCCGGGTGCGGGGGAAGGGAGGCATCGAAGGAAACGCCGGTGGGTGATGTCTGGCTGTCGTTCAACAGCGGGATGAAGCTGGCGCTCAGGGACAAAAAGCCGGTAGTCATAGATTTTTACACGTCGTGGTGCAAGTGGTGCAAGGTGATGGATGAGAAGACGTTCTCCAAGCCGGAAATCAACAAGTATCTCGAAGAAAATTTTGTGGCGATCCGCATCAATGCCGAGAGCAGATCCGAGAAACTCACCTACAAGGGGAGGAAGTATACACCCGTAGAGCTGACACGGCGCTTCGGCGTGAGGGCTTTCCCTTCCATCGCCTATCTCGATCCCGAAGGTGAGCTGATCACGATTGTCCCAGGTTTTATTCCGCCGGAGATGTTTCTTCCGATGCTCCGGTACATAAAGAAGGAATGCTACAAGCAGAAGATGTCTTTCGAAGATTTTTTGAAGAAACAAGAGGAATGTGACTAGATACGAAGAGGGGAGAATGAAATGAAGATAGGAGTGCTTACTGGTGGGGGGGACGCCCCGGGTTTGAATCCCGCCATCGCCGGTATCGTCGAGGAGGCTACCAAGCGCAAGATAAAGGTCCTCGGCTTGAAGCGGGGGTGGGAAGCTCTCTGCGTAGAGGATAATAGGAACCATGTCGTGAAGCTCGGACCGGAAATCATTCGTGAGTACAGCCGTCTCGGCGGCAGCAAGCTGCAGTGCAGCAGGACGAATCCGGTTTCCCGTGATAACGATCGGACCGATCTCGTTAAAAAGAACATGAAGAAGCTCGGCCTCGATGCTTTGATTGCGATCGGAGGCGAGGATACACTCGGCGCGGGGGCAACGCTCTTCGATCGCGGGATCCCCGTTGTCGGTATACCGAAGACGATAGACAGGGATCTCTACGGCACGGAATACTCGCTAGGCTACGATACGGCGCTCAACGTGATCTGTGACAGCGCCGAGCGGATCTCGCACACAGCGGAGTCCCACCAGACGATCTTTCTGCTCGAGGTGATGGGGAGGCTCGCAGGCTGGCTGGCGCTGAGGGGCGGCGAGGCGGCATTCGCCGACATCATCCTCATACCGGAGTATGCCTTTACGGTCGAAAAGCTCGTGTCTGTGCTCAAGGAACAACTCGCCGCGAGCGAGAAGTTGGGTATCGATCACCTCTACAAACTGATCGTAGTCGCCGAGGGTGTCCATATCGAAGGTGAGGAGGCAATCCGGAGAGACAGCAGGCTCGACGAGTTCGGCCACTACAGTCTCGGGGGAGTGGGTAACTACCTCAAGGGGCTCCTCGAGCACGAGTTCAGCCATACGAGATACACCGCACTCGCGTATCTCCAGAGGGGCGCTCCTCCTTCGCAGAAGGACCGGCAGGTGGGACGGCGGTTCGGGCACAACGCCGTGCGGATGGTGAGGAGCGGGCACTTCGGAAACATGGTGGTGATCAAGCGGTCGCGTCTCACGGAGATGCCGCTCGAAGAGATCAATAAATCGCCGAGCCTCGTGGATATCAAGAAGCACTACGACACCGAGCGACTCAATGTCAAGATAGAGGGCACCGGAGTCGAGGCGTAACAGTTCGGGACGCTAGCTTCTCATAAAGTGAGCGACCGTTTCCACGTGATACGTCCCCGGGAAGAGATCTATCAGGTGGATCTCCCGTAAAATATATCCCGCCTCTATCAGCCGTGCTGCATCCCTCGCGAAAGAGGGGGGTTCGCAGTAGACGAGTATGAGCTCGGCGGGTCTCAAGCGTATGATACCCTTCAATGCGGATTTCGGTATCCCTGCCCGCGGCGGGTCGGCGATGAGGATGTCGATATCCCGCTGCCTGTGAATTTCCTTTTCGACCCTCCCGCGCCTGAATGTAACATTCGAGACCTTGTTGAGGCGCGCGGCGGCTTGTGCGTCGCGGTATGCCGAGGATTCAGATTCGATGCCGACCGCTTCCGTGACGATCCGCGAGAATGCAAGCGTGAAAAATCCCACACCGGAGTAGCAATCGAGAAGCTTTCGCCTGACTTTCGAGGGTAGGGAGCAAACGAGCTCGACGAGTTTGCCGCCCAGCGGATTGTTGACCTGATAGAACGAAGTCGGACTGACGGGAAAGAGCAATCCGCCGGTTTCCATCAGCGCATCCGGCGGCCCGACCCGGCTTTCGAGGCCCCAAAAGTGAACGGTTCCGTACCGATCCATGCGTGAACGGATCTCCCTGCTCCCGGGAAGCTCGTCGGCCGGCAGCTCGCTGATTGCCTGTCGCATATCGGGCGGGAGGAGGAGACATCCCGCAGACGGAAAGGGGACCACCGTCGACGATTCCCTCATCGTGAACCCGGGACGGCGCCGGGCGTCGGTCCTGATGTCGCAGGTGTTTCTGTACCCGAACCGCCCGGGGGAGGGTGTAACGCTCGCCAGCTCGATTTTGATGTGTCCGATCCTTTCGAGGTTCTCTAGAACCGTTCGTTTCTTGACCTCCAGTTCTTCTTCGTAACTGAGGTGGAGGAGGTGGCACCCTCCGCAGGTGCCGAAAACGGGACATTCGGGCTCGATGCGTGATGGAGAGTGCCGCAGGAGGCGCTCTACCCGGCCGAAGAGGCAGTTCTTTTTTTTCTTTACCACGGAGAACTCCACCTCGTCCCCCGGAGCGGTGTAGGGGAGAAAGAGCGTCTTCCCTTCGAAGTGGGCCAATCCCCAGCCTCCGTACACTATCTTCTTTATTTCGGCTGATTCCTTCATGGAACAATCGTTTCCCATGGTGAAAAGGGTGGTTCCAAAGTTACAATCGAGAAAGCATCGGCATCATGATCGGAAAAAAGACACTATCACCCCTTGCGCCCCAGATAGAGACAGGAGTACCGGGGGACCGTGCGGCTTCTGACTGCGACAAAGCCGGAGTCTTTCAACGCCCCCTTTATCTCCGATGATGTATAACAGTTACCGCTTCGAGTGCCAACGAGCATATTAACGGCGAAGAGTGCTGATGCAACGGGCTTAATGCGGTTTTCGTCGAGGAGGAAGTCCTTGACGACAACGAGACCGCCCGTGGTCATGGATCGGTAGACCTTCCCCAGCAGCGTGTGGACCTGTCTGAGGCTGAGGCTGTGAATGATATTGGATACGAGCACGAGATCGTATCCCGTGCCGAGAGAGCCTGCGAGGAAATCCCCCGCCATCGTTTCGATGCGATCCTCCATGTTATAGCGCGCGATCACATCCTGTGCGATCGGGACCGTTTCGGGCAGATCGTACACCACCGCCTTGAGATTCCTGTGCTCCATGCAGGCGGCTATGGCATACATGCCGGGTCCCCCGCCGAGATCGAGCATTTTGCGGTACCGCGATAGATCGAGCCGTTCGAGCATCGCCCAGGCTGAGGTCCTGCCGATATCCGCCATGGCGAGAATGAAATCGCTGTGTTCACGCGGAGTTCTCTTTCTCCTTCTCGTTCGTGCCGGTCCTCCCTTTTCCACGACTTCGGGAAGCAGGGCCCAGCTCTGCAGCATATTGTAATGGTGATCGATCAGGTGTCCGATAAACTCACGCCGATTGGAGACGAGATAGCGGCGGGCGAGAGATGAGCACCGGTATGTCGCATCCCGCTTCGCGAGCAGTCCTATCGCAGCAAGGGCGTCGAGAAGTATCTCGAGGGCGCGCTTGCTGAGTTTCTTGGCTCCCGCGAGCTGCTGCGCCGTAGATGGTTTCTCCGCGAGTGAATCGAATATCCTCAGGCGGTTGGCCGTTATGAACACTACGGCCTGCTGGTAGGCGGTGTAGATGCCGAGCAGCTCCTCGGGAGGTCCGCTCATCCTTTCGACCTCAATCTTCCTTGTACCTTTTGGCATGGGTTCTGTGTTTCTCCCTTCTCCTTGCCGATTCGCCACGCTAATAATACATGATTTCAAATAGATAATGCAACTTACGCTTTACCCGACCCCGTACGGGCGTCTATACTATCATCGAATTCCGCATACGAGACGCAAGGAGCTGGAGACTGTGCGAATCGGAATGGTGCTTAAGGCCGCGATCCCTCCTCCCGATATCAGGGTCGAGAAGGAAGCGAAGACGCTGATCGGCGAGGGGCACGACGTGCATCTGCTCCTCGAGAGAAGGCCGGGGGAGCAGATCGAGGAGATAGTGGACGGGATCGGATACATACGCGGTGTCGCAATGGGCCGCTTGAGGGAGAAATACCACCGGTACACATTTTCATTTACATTCAGGGATCCGCTGTGGCGCAAGGCGATTGAGGACTTCGCGAGGATGCGGCATGTCGAGGTGCTGCACGTTCACGATCTGCCCCTCGTGCAGGAAGCGGTGACGGTTGCGCGGTCACTGGGACTGCCTGTCGTTGCCGATCTCCATGAGAATTACCCGGCGGGTTTGCAGGTCTGGTACGAGAGCGCGCTCAAGAAGAGGACGATCTACCGCTATGACCGGTGGGCGCGGTACGAACGGAGGATGCTCGATGAGGTCGATGCAATTATTGTGGTTATCGAGGAATCGAAGCAGCGGCTCGTATCGCTCGGAGTGAATCCCGACAAGATCTTCGTTGTTCCCAATACGGCGAGCAGAGAGCGCGATCAGATCCCGACGGACAATGAAATTATCGAACGGTACAAGGGATATTTCGTTCTGACGTACATCGGGGGCTTTGCGGGACATCGCGGCCTCGATGTCGTCGTGAGGGCGCTGCCGAGGGTACGCGAAGAGATCCCCCACCTGAAGGTGGTGCTCGTCGGCGACCGCAACGATGCATACCGGAAATACCTCGGACGCCTCGCCCGCGTTGTCGGCTGCGAGAGTATCGTAGAGATGACCGGATGGCAGCCATTCGAGAAGATATGGAGCTATATAGAGGCGAGTGACGTATGCCTCGTTCCGCATGCGCGAAATCCGCATACGGACACGACCATTCCGCACAAGATATTCCAGTACATGATGTCGAAAAAGCCCGTTATCGTGAGCGATTGCCCGCCGCTCGCGAGGATCGCGAGGGATTCCGGCGGAGGGCTCGTTTTCGCGTACGACGATCCGTCGGAGCTGGCGAGCCGGATTCTCGAGCTCTATAATAGCCGAGAGCTGCGCGATAAGCTCGCGCGCGCGGGACGCGAGGCATTCGAAGACAGGTATAACTGGGACAGTACGAGCGGAGAGCTCGTTGAGCTCTATCGCATGCTGGCGAAGGGGGGAGAGAGGTGAAAGTCAAGCTGCTCGACCTCACGGCGCAGTATGAGAGTATAAAAGAGGAGATACGGGAAGCGATCGATGGTCTTCTCTCTTCGCAGCAGTTTATCCTCGGTGCCGCCGTCGTACGGCTCGAGCATGAATTGGCGTCCTACTGCCGGGTGAAGCACGCCGTCGGCGTGGCATCGGGGAGTGACGCGATACTGCTCTCCCTCATGGCGCTCGATGTGGGGCCGGGTGACGAGGTGGTGACGACGCCGTACACCTTTTTCTCAACGGTGAGCGCCATAACACGCCTCGGGGCGACGCCCGTTTTTGCCGATATCGATCCCGTAACGTACAACATGCGCCCGAAGGCGACTGCCGCGGCGCTCACCGATCGCACCAAGGCGGTGATAGTGGTTCATCTCTTCGGGCAGGCCGCGGATATGGATCCGATTCTCGAGGCGGCCGGTGAGAGGGGTGTTCCGGTCATAGAGGATGCGTGCCAGGCTATCGGCGCACGGTACAAGGGTAAAATGGCCGGTTCGATCGGGCGGATCGGATGTTTCTCCTTCTTTCCGTCGAAGAATCTCGGCGGTTTCGGCGACGGGGGAATGATCACAACGGACGATGCCGGACTGGCGGATGCGGTCCGGATGCTCCGCGTTCACGGAAGCAGGAAAGCATACCTGCACGAGCGGGTGGGTCTCAACAGCAGGCTCGATGCGTTACAGGCCGCCGTGCTTTCGGCGAAACTGCCGCATCTCGAACGCTGGAATGAGCTCAGACGAGAGAACGCCGCCTACTATAACGAGAGATTATCCGCATTCGATCGCATCACCATACCGTTTGCCTCAGAGCACGGTGACTGCACATACAACCAGTATGTGATACGGGCGCGAAAGCGGAACGAGTTGAAGGCGTATCTTCTCGAGAGCGGAATCGGATGTCAGATCTATTACCCCATCCCCCTGCATCTGCAGGAGTGTTTTTCATTTCTCGGAACCGAGGAAGGAGATTGTCCCGAAGCCGAGAGGGCGGCCCAAGAAACGCTCGCAATTCCTGTTTATCCGGAGCTCTCGAGGGAGCAGCAGAATCTCGTTGTTGAAACCATCGGGACCTTTATCAATGGCTGATCGAAACGGCCTGCGTGAATCCACCGCATGCGCCGATACCGGAGTGAGCTTTGAAGATCGTTTGTTTCTCTGAGATCCAGTGGCGCTACGTAAGAACGCGCAAGCAGCAGATCCTTGCGCGGCTTCCGGGGGACCGGGAGATTCTCTTTCTCTCGAGTGTCGTCAAGGGAAAGCGCAACAACTTCAGGCCGGAGCGGGACGGACGGGTCGTGCATGTCTGCGTGCCGGCACTCAAGAACTTCCCTCAAAAATGGCTCCGGGCGCTCTTCTCCATTCCCCCCGCGCGCTTCGTCTATAACTGCTTTCTCTTTCTCTGGCTGAGTGTGATATTCCGCATGACCGGATTCCATACGAAAGACCGGGTTTTCTATGTTTCGAATATCTACTATGCCCGGATACTCCCGCTGTTGGGGAGAAAGCTGCTCCTGTACGACTGCAACGACGATCCGATGAGCTTTCCGAACGCGCCGGCCTGGGCAGAGAAGTATTTCCGCAGACTCGTCCGGTCGGCCGATATCATCGTCTCGGTAAGCAGGGGGCTCGCCCGGCTGCTCGAACGCTCGGGCGCCCGCGATGTCCGCCATATCGGCAACGGAGTCGATTTCGATCTCTTTGTCGGGGCGGCGCGCGCCGGTGTTCCGGACGAAATGAAGGAGTTCGCCGGATCGATCCTTGGTTATTGCGGCGCTATCGCGCCCTGGTTCGATCTCGAGCTTCTCCGCATGGTCGCGGCCGCCTTTCCAGATGCCTCGATCGTCTTGCTCGGTCCCGTTTTCAATGAGTTGAAAGGACCGATCGAGGAAATCGAGCGCGAAACGGGCAACGTCCACTATCTCGGCGTCAAGCCGTATGAAACGCTCGGCTCGTATGTGGGGTCGATGGATGTCTGCCTGATACCGCTCGAGCAGAATGAACTGATGCGCCTCGCCGATCCCAACAAACTGTACGAGTACGCATCCGTCGGCAAACCGATCGTGACGATGCTGTTCTCGGAGGAGATGGAAGAGTTCGGGGATTTCATCTACCTCGCCCGTACGAGGGAGGAGTTTGTCGAAAAAGTGCGGACCGCCCTCTCGGAGCGTGCGGACTCTGAGAAGCTTGTTGCCTTCGCGAGACGGCGCAGCTGGCAGGCGCGCTCGGAAGAGATGGCAGCATTGATAGACGATTGGCCGGATCGGCAAAGGGATCGTTGAATTTCGCGGCATTTCATTATACGATCGGCCTTGCATGTAACAACCGTCGCGAATCGGATAAAAGAAAGGTGAGCGTATGGAGAAGAGGACATGCAGCGTCCTCATGATTGCATTTGTCATCGTAGCCATGCTTGGGGGATGTTCGGGCAAGAAGGAACAGTCCGCGCTGTACATCCTCGAAGAGCTGGAGACCGCCTCTGCGGTGGAAGATCATGAGGGTCGTGTGGAACGTCTCGAGATCTTTGTAGAGAATCACCCCGATCATCGTTACCGCGTTCAGGCCTACGGGAAGATTCTCGAAACGATTGCCGAGGACCTCGGCGACAGGGAGCGGGCGGAGAAGTATTTCGATGAGATAATGGCAAAAGAGAGCGACGCGACCGTCAGGGGAATCCTTCTCTACGAGAAGTTTGGATTTCTGCACAAGACCGATAAGAAGAAAGCCATTGAGCTGGTCAGAGAGTGGATAGACGGTGATGAAACCTACTACCGGCTGTACCTCTACATAGGATATTACCTCTACGGTGAAGAGGACATGGAGGATATGACGGAGCGGTACTTTGCAAAGGCCGGTTCTCTCGGCAGGAATTCCTACGAGCGTTCGCAGGCGTTTGCCGTTCTCGGCTCGTATTTCGAGGAGAAGGGGAAGCGGGGAAAGGCGCTCGAATACCTCAGGAAGGCGGGAAACAATGCCTATGCCAACGAAATGCGGGGAAAGATCTTTTGGGAAGAGGGCAATCGCAAGGAAGCCCTCGAATCGTATATGAACTATATCGCCGTCATACCTGCTGCGAGGAAATCGGTGCATCTCGACAGTCTCTATGCGCTCGTCTATCCGGGCGAAACGGACCTCGACCGGCAGCTTTTGGAGAGAAGGATCACCGATGAGGGGGCGATGCCCGCGGAGGGTTTCGTCGATCTCAACGGCAAGAAACACAACCTTTCGAAATACCGGGGCAAGAAACTCGTGGTGAATGTATGGAGTCCGACCTGACGGCCGTGCGTTGCGGAGTTTCCGCAACTCATGGCTCTTATGGCTCGTGAGAGCGAGCTCGGATTTACGCTCCTGACCCTCGAGGTGTCCGGCAATCTCTCGAAAACGAGAGAGGTGATAAAGGAGAAAGAGGTCACCTTTCCCGTCCTTCTCGACGATAAATATTTCTCGAGAGAGGCGCTGAATGTAATGGGGACGCCGACGACATTCGTCATCGACGAGGAGGGCAAGATCAGGTCCCGGCTCGTCGGGTATATGAAAAATTATGAAGAGGTAATAGAAGAGGTTCTTCTGAAAATCTGAAGCGGGGCGGGGACTCGTGTGGGGGACAAAAAAGAGGGGTTTACGCCATGGTTAACCGGTGAAGGTGGCCGTGTTGCAATCCCTGGCGCAAACCCCTAAGGTTGCTGGGAGCGGGTTCCCGTGGCTGCTGTACCGGAAAAGGTTGCAAGATGCGGTTCTGACGGGAACCCCGGTGCTTTTATTCTCGATTTATCAAGCTCCCAGTACCCAATATAACTCATAAGCAATTTTAGTCAAGAATTATTCTTATTATGGGTGTAATTTATTTCAAATTAATCATATAGGTAGAAACCCCTAGAGCGGGTTGTCGCTTGATAACGCTACGGATAGAGACTCCGGCAGACGATTGTTCCCGGATTCCGGTGCCCGCCCGGGACGATTGTTCCCGGATTCCGGTGCCCGCCCGGGACGATTATTTCTGGATTCCGATGCCCGGCCGGGACGATTATTCCTAGAATCCGACACCCGCCGGGATCGTTCTCTGTATGGCGGCCTCGGCGTCGGATATCCTCTCCATCCACTCCGCATCGATCGGAAGGGCGCGGGCATCCTCGAGGATCCTGAGCGCGTCCGAAACATTGTTGAGGTGCTCGGACATGATCTTTGCGAGCGCCACGGATGCCTTCGCCGTCACCTGTGGAGAGGGATTGATTTTGATCACTTCACGGTATACGTCGTGCGATTCTCCGTAGCGGCCCTGGCCCGCCAGCCACTTCGCCACCCTTGTAAGGCACTGCGGATTGGCATCGACCGGCTCGCTCTGATTTATGATATCGAGGGCTATAGATGCGGCCTCCTCGTAACGTGATTTGATGAGCAGAGTCTTCAGTGTCTTGCCGGCGATGGTGTTGTAATCGGCATTCAATCCCTTCTCCCGGTAGAGGAGAGCGATATCCTGAATCATCTCTAGATCGTGTGGGCGCTCACGAATGAGCTTTGAGAAGATATCCTTCGCCATCTCGATCCTTCCCTTGTCCATGAACTCGCACGCCCTGTTGAAGCTGGGGTCCTTGAGCACGCCCGCTTCCACCTGCACCTTTTTAACCCGCGGGGAGAGGAATCGCTTCTCGAAATCCGTCGCACGGAAGACGAGAACGGTTATAAAGCCCATTGCGTATCCTGCGATATGAGCGAGGTACGCGACGTCGGAACCTCCGACGAAGTCCGACAGATACTTGAGCCCCACCTGCTGGAGGAACCAGAAGGGCAGAAAAACGCAGGCGGGCAGATGGAAGGTTCCCCAGAACGGCCTGAAGAAAAACATGAAGAAATAGAAGAATCTGATCTTGGACCAGAAGTGCCGGATGGTAAATGCCCCCATGGCGGCGGCGATGGCGCCCGACGCGCCGATGAGAGGCATCGCCGATGACGTATCCTGCAGGCAGTGCGCGAGACCGGCGAATGCTCCCCCGATGAGATAGAATATGAGAAACGGTCCCCGGCCCCAACTGTCTTCGAGGAGACACCCGACGACCCAGAGAAAGAGCAGGTTGCCGAGGAGATGAAAAATGCCGCCGTGGATGAACTGGTAGGTAAAGAAGGTATGGATCCGGTACATCTTGTCCGGCACCAGTCCGAGCGCGAAGTTGACATGTCCCCCCATCACCTTGTCTTCTTTGGCCTTGAGCCGCTTGTATTCATTAAAGTTCATCTCCGAGCCGTCGTATGAGTCGATGTAGTGAAGCTCGGTTCGCTCATCGAGCACTTTTTCATACTCTTCGAGGTCTTCGAAATCGCCGCCTGCATACATGAGCGCCTCGATGACCGCGACCTCGAGATCGATGTAGTCTTCGGACCTTTCGATGTCCCGTACGAGCTCTTCGGTCGAGGGGCCGTAGCGGTAGCCCCCGTCTTCATCACGGGCGTGCTCATTGAGGTAGAGCCGAACCTCACTGGCGTAGCGATCGCGCTGGACCTTGAAGAGCCCCTTTGCTGCCTGGAATCCGAGCGGGAGGGTGATCAAGGCAATAACTATATTCACAGCAATGAGCCCGATTGTGACCTTGGGCTTGAGAGCGAGAGATGACTTCGTTCCGATGGGAATGATGAACATCGTTACGGCCCGCCTTTACCTGCCAGGCGATAGGGAATTGCAATATGAAATGAGAAGCGGATATCTTCCCCTTTGCGCCGCCCGCGGCACTGCTGTAACTACTATAAATAGTATAAGTTATACCATTTTCAATCTGTCAATGTATACGCTGCAATGAGGTGTTCAGCAAGAATGATTCCACCGGCCGCCCGAGGCGAGCCGGTGTGCGGCCCGGAGCGGCTCTGGGATCCGAAAACGCGTCGTGGAGGAAAGAGCGAAGCGGATGGAGGTTCGCAGGTCTATGAGGTGGCCGACCGAGACATAGAGCGGCTTTGTATGATCGCGGGTTCTCAGCACAGTGCCGATCGTGTTGCCACGCTTGTCTTTTATCGGCGTTCTCTCGCCTTTACGGGGTCCCGGCATGACGAACTCGCCGTAGAGTGGTGACTTTGCGCAGCCGATCGTCGGAATGTTCGATACGAGGCCGAAATGGCTCGCGAGTCCAAACCCCCTCGGATGAGCGATTCCCTGGCCGTCGCAGAGGACGAGATCCGGGCTTTTCCGGATCTTCTTCATGGCGCGAAGCAGCGGCGGTATTTCCCTGAAGGAGAGAAGCCCCGGTATGTACGGAAAGGTGCAGGGTCCGGTATAGATGCCGGAATCTATTATCTCCAGCTCCGGAAAGGTGAATATGACGATTGCAGCGCGCACGCTGTCACGGGAGGGGAAATGGACGTCGGTCCCGGCGACCCGCTTCACGGCGCGACGGTCCCATTTTCTCACGATGAGGGAGGCAAGCTCCTTCTGGAGCCTGATTCCCTCGGCGGGAGTGACGTTCCACGGATGCGGCAGTATCCCTTCACGCGTCAATCGAGTGTAACCTCTTCGCCGGGGTTCGGCAGGTGTGCGGAAAAACCTTTTTCTTTCAGAGCGCCGAGCAGTTTGATCGACTGCTCTTCTTCTCCGTGTACGATAAATATTTTTTTCACTCTTCCTTTGAAAGGCGAAATGTAATCGAGGATCTCGTTACGGTCGGCGTGGGCGCTGAAAGCGTTCATCACTTCGACCCGCGCCCGCAGCCGGTACTTGTCACCGAAGATCCTCACATGCCTGCGCCGTTCGACGATTCGTCTTCCGAGGGTGTGCTTCGCCATGAAGCCGATGATGAGCACCGTATTTTTCGGATCGCCGATATTGTTTTTGAGGTGATGCTGTATCCGTCCCCCTTCACACATGCCCGATGCGGAGATGATGATACGGGGCCGGGGGTCGTTATTGAGCGCTTTGGACTCCTGCACATCGGTGATGTACTGGATTTTGTTGCATCCGAGGGGATCGTCGCCGCTACAGAGCATTTCGTACATCTCTTCATCGAAGCATTCAGGATGTCTCATGAAGATATCGGTTATGTTGACCGCCAGCGGGCTGTCGACACAGATCGGTATATCGGGTATGCGATCCTCGAGGAGCAGCTGATTGAGGTAGTAGACGATTTCCTGTGTTCTCTCGAGTGCAAATGAGGGAATGATTATCTTGCCGCCGTGCTCGACCGTCGACCGCACGATTTGAGCGAGCCGATCCTTTGTCTGATCTACGGAATCATGCAGCCTTCCGCCGTACGTGCTTTCGAGGATGAGGTAATCTATCTCGGGAGGGGTTTCCGGATCTTTCAGTATCGGCAGATTCTTGCGGCCGAGATCGACTGCGTAGGCGATACGAACCGGACGGCCGCCGCCGGTGAGCTCGAAGAGCGGAATGGAGGAACCGAGCACGTGACCGGCGTCGTAGAAGGTGACTGAACAGCCGTCGGCGATATCGACCGCCTCATGGTAAGGCGCCCCCGAGAATGATTTGAGCGATTTCTCCGCGTCCTCACGTGTATAGATGGGCTGCCGCGGCGGCAATCCCTTCCTCTTGTGAATCTTGTTCACATACTTCACGTCTTCCTCTTGAATGTGACCGCTGTCGGGCAGCATGGCGCTACAGAGATCGGACGTCGCGTTCGTCGCAATGATTTTGCCTTCGAAGCCCTTCTTTACGAAATTGGGTATGTTGCCGCTGTGATCGATGTGCGCGTGGGAGAGGACGCCTGCATCGATCCCGGCCGGATCGAAGGGGAAGTTGCCGTTTCTCTCGTAGAACTCTTTCCTGCGGCCCTGGAAGAGCCCGCAGTCGATCAAGACGCGGGAACCGTTGTTCGAGATCACATGCATGGAACCGGTAACCGTTCTTACCGCACCGTGGAATTTCAGCTTGATGCTCAACGCAAACTCCTTTCTCGAATGCTAGATGTATGATCTCAATACTATTGAAAACCGTTTCGCGATCCCGCCGCGGGTTATCACGATCTCTCGAACCGTCCCTTCGGGCGCCTGGAACAGATTCCGAATATCCTCGAGGTCCCCGAGGTCGGACACCGCCGCGCCGTCAACGGAAACGATTTCGTCATCGGCCATGATCCCCGAATCGTCGGCCGGTGAACCGGGTATGACGACTGCGATGAAAACGCCGCCCTCGCGTCCCCTGCGGAGCAAGAGCCCGCTTCTGTCCTTGAAGAACGATCCCTCGAACGAGCTGTTCCTCTCGAAAAGCACCCTCTGATTTTTATAATCGAGGGTGACGGTGAATCGTTCCAGTATGTCATTGCCGATAACACCGTCTATCCCTTCGAATGTTTCCATTCCTCCTTCTCCGACCGGCACGACGAACACGGGCTCGGGTATCGTCATGCCGCCGAAATAGAGCGAGGTGAATCTGCAGAGAACGACGTCCTCGGAGCCTCCCGCTCCCCGGATCGAGAGATTCATGAAGCAGGTGTCGGGCTCGGGCGAATCTCCTCCGGAGAAGGTTTTCTGCAGGAGTGAGTTGTTGGCGCCGGTATCGAGAACGAACGTACCATTGTGTTTCCCGTCTATCGTTCCCTCGAACGAGAAGATGCTGTGCACGAGGGGCGCATCGATCGCGGTTTCGGCCTCTTTCGCCATGAAAGAATCGGGCTCGAAGAACGAGATGCGCCGGTTTTCGTAGTCGATTCGCGTAATGAAGCGGCTCAGGAAATCGTATCCGAGCACGCCGCCCACCGTGACATCCGAAAATCCTCTGAGCAATTCGAAGAGGGGAAAGACGAGGACGGTCTGCTCGGTAAACTCTATGCCTTCGATTGCGAAGCCCGGGAAACGCGTCAGATGAAAGGAGGTCATTCCGCCGGCGCCCGCTCCGGGGACCTCACCGCCCAGCGGCAGCCCCATCCCGGCCACCACGCCGGAATCGATGACCGTCATGCCCGCTCCCGAATCGAGAAGGAACATCATTTCCGAATCGTCTTCACCGATACGCACGGGGAGATAGATGTGTCCGTTCCTGAACGTGAACGGAATCTCTTCCGCCGAGCAGCCGGTTGTGAAACGGTAATCATCGACCGATTCGGCGGGCGGGAGAAAGACGACGGGGTCGATCGGCGCATTTATCTCAATCGATTGCAGGCGGGTGATGATGCTCGCATCCCTCGCGAGATGACGGGTGAGCATCTCGAAAGGAATCATCAACCCATCCACCGGCCGGTAGTCGTCGTAATACTGCACGATTTTTCCGGCTCGCGTGTCCAATGCGACGCTCTTCATGAGATAAGTCGCAGCATCGAAGTATACGGTGCAACGGACACCCCCTTCTGGAATGAACTCGAGCACCTCGCAGTACGTTCCCTGAACACTGTCGGGATCGAGTACGGTCACGGCAACATCGTCTCCCGGAGAGAGGTACTCGAAACTCGTCAGCAGGCACTTCGTAATCCGCTCCTCGATCGAGCCCGGATCTTTCTGAAACTGAAGCTTTCCGTTTGCATCGATCATCCACATTCTCTCACCGTCATACCCCTGTTTCATCGTGAGAAATCCCATGGTGATCTCGGCGTACGTGAGACACGGCAGGAGCAGATAGTCCTTCACCGTGCCCTTCATGCCGAGTTCGACCATTTCCATCTCGTACGAGCTGGTCACCGTCCGCACCGTACGGATCGCTTCCTCACCGCCGATCGCGTCCCTGTGTCCGGCAAGGATTTCCCGGGCGCGGTCCGTTGTCGTCCCGGCCGCGGGGAGCGTGACGGTGATCACTATCGCCGCAAGCAGGATTCTGATCACATTTCTCTTCATATCGGCCTCCACCATCACCGCCGTGTTACTCGATACGTCCGTCAGAAATCGATGGTACCACATAACATGTAACCGTAAAAGGGATATAAGGATAACAATAAGGATAATAATATAACAATAAGGGATAACAATAAGTTGTTGAAATTGCTGCAATTTTATGGTACAGTATGCTCAAGTTGAAGGGGCGTTCATCTCAGCAAGAGTGCGTATCAGATATATTACAACTGCAAGTGGTGGGGGGATGCCGCTTCTATGATCGAAACGGCGGGCTTTTTGTTAGGAAAGAAGGGAGGACTTATGTTGAGAAGGATATTGCTTCTTAGTTCCATTGCGCTTTTATTCGCCGGCGCGCTTCATGCGGATCCGTGTCTTGTCGTCTATCCCGATGTGGCATGTGTCTACCGTTATGATCCGAGCGAGTACTATACCGTCGGTCCCGGTCATCCTCTGTACGATCCTTTGTACGATCGCGGCGGAGAGGTGCTGCTCGAAACAGGCACAAACGAGGTGGATTTGAGCATCTATCAGGCTCCGGGTCTTACCGGTTTCGAAGTCTCCTACGACGGCAACGATGGATACCATTTCGCCGGCACCGAATTTACGCTCATCATCGACGGCTTCTCAAACAACCCGACTGTTTTTGTTAACATACTCGTTGTCTTCGACAGGGTGGATCCTCCAAGCTGCCCCCCGGAGATCTACATCGACGACGAGTTGCTGAGTGGAATGATCTATGAGGCCGGCGATCTCGTAGTCTCGACGCCGACACCGGACGGGAACAACTATTCGGATGTCATGATGCTCGATGTGAGATGGCGCGGGTGTTACGGCGTTCATATCTGGGTCTTCTCCGATGAGAATTACAACGGCGTGAAAGACGGCGGGGAGTGCTTCACGGCATTCTCGCACGATATCACGATCCCCGTCGAAAGCGCATCATGGGGAGCGATAAAATCGACCTTTGAGTAAGAGAAGAGTGAGGATTCGGAACCTACGTTCCGCTGATCGTCATCCTGTCGATCATGAACGTCGGCGCCGCAATGGATCTTCTCCAGTCGAGATCATCGGCGGCCATTACGATTCCAGCGAGCATCCGCTGAAACGAGCTCGCTATAGTGAATTCATCCACCGGGTGTGAGAGTTCGCCATTTTCTATCCACAGCCCTTGCGCCCCCTGGGAGAAGTCTCCCGTCGTCCAGTTAGCGCCCGGGCCGAAGAGGGCCGTCAGATAGAGTCCCTCGTCGATGCCTGCGATGATATCTTCCGGTTTCATTTTTCCTGCAACCATGTAGAAGTTCGAAACGCCGCCGGCGTTGCCGGTCGTTCCGGCGCCTAGCTTTCTCGCCTGATAGCTGTCCATCAGGTAGCTCTCGAGGATCCCCTTGTCGATAACGATTGTCTTGCGCGATCTCACTCCTTCGGCGTCGAAGGGACGGCTTCCCAGTTTTCCTTCGAGGAGGGGATCGTCGATTATGGAGACGTGGGCCGATCCCACTTCTGTGCCGATGCAATCGACGAGAAATGACGTTTTCTTGTAGATGCTCCCGCCGCGCACGGCGGACGCGATTGCATGCGCGAACTCGCGGGCCGTTTCCGTATCGAATACGACAGGCACCTCACACGTACGCGGCTTCCTGGCGCCGAGCTTTCTGATCGTCCGGGTCACCGCCTTCGAGGCTATCTCCTCGATCTCATCGAGTCCCGAGACGGCAGCTGCGATGGAATACCAGTACGATGATTGCTTCTTTCCCGTGTTTCCTCCTCTCGAGGCAGTTTCCTCGGCCGCGCAGGAGATGTCCATCGAGGCGTACGTTTTGCTGTAGCCGTCGCAGAATCCGAGCGAGTTTGCAATCACGACCGTGTTCTCTCCATCTGAGAACGATGCGCCGTCCGAGATAATCCTTCCGTCGAGCGAAAGAGCTGTTTTTTCGAGCGCTCGCGCCATCTCGATCTTCTCTTCGGTTGAGATCGGCTTTTCCGTTTCTGCTGCTCTCTGCCGTGCATCCACCGCACTGCCGAACTCCTCGGGATCGGGCAGGGAAAAGTACCAATCACGGTCCATGACGCCCGCGAGCTCGATCGCCTCGCCGACGAGCTGCGAAACGCTCTCTGCAGAGAGATCACTCGATGTGGCTGACGATTTGCGTTTGTCGACCGACACGGTGATCGTGATCCGGTTCGAGACCGATTCGGTCAATTTCTCCGTTTGATCTTTTCGCACCGTAGCCTCGAAGGCGCACGTTTCCTTCACGGTAACTTCCGCCGTTTCCGCTCCCTTCGAGGCCGCCGTGCCGACGGCGCTCTCGGCCAGACGTTTCATCTCATCTATCGTCATAGTGATCCTCTTGTCTCACTCAAGCGAGATCGCTTCCCCCGACGGTGATCTCCGAAATCTTGACGGTCGGCAGACCGACGCCGACCGGGATCTGCTGCCCCTTTCCGCAGGTCCAGCGTCCGTCGCTGAACGCGAAATCGCTGCCGACCATGGTGACCTTCGAGAGGACATCCGGTCCGTTTCCGATCAGGGTCAGGTTCTTTACCGGGGCCGTGACGCGCCCATCCTCGACGAGGTAGGCCTCTACGGGCACGAATACGAAGTCGCCGTTGGAAATATCAACCTGGCCGCCCCTGAACGATTTGCAGTAGATGCCTCGCTTCGTCGAACGGAAGATCTCTTCCGGATCGTGGTGTCCGCGGGCGAGATAGGTGGTCGTCATTCTCGGCGCGATGGGGAATTTGTACGATTCCCTTCTCCCGTTACCCGTCAGCGGGGTGTTGAAAATGGAGGCGCTTATGCGATCGTGCATGTATCCTACGAGTGTGCCTTTTTCTATGAGAACGGTCCTGCTCGGAATCGTTCCTTCGTCGTCGAAATTCAGCGCTCCCCGATCATTCTCGATCGTGCCGTCGTCGATGACGGTGACGAGCTCGCTCGCGACACGGTCGCCGACACGGCCGGTATATGCGGATGTTCCCTTGCGGATAAAATCGGCTTCGAGCGGATGCCCCACCGATTCGTGAAGCAGAACTCCCGACTCGGCCGGAGCGAGGATGAGCTCCATCGGTCCCGCCGGCGCGTTTACCGCGCCGAGGAGCAAGATCGACTGCCGCGCCGCTTCGCCGCCATGCTGGGCGGGCGAAAGCCTGCTCGTGAAGTATTCATTACCGATTCTGCCGCCTCCGCTCGACATACCTATCTGGCGGTTTCCCCCCTCCTCGGCGACAACCGTCACGGCGAGTCTCATCATCGGTCTCGTATCTCTGAGGAGCGCTCCATCGGAGGTTACGATCTGGATCGTGCTTAAACGATCGATTATCGATGCTGTGACCTTGATCACACGGGGGTCGTATTCTCGTGCCGCCTGTTCGGCTTCCTCTATCCATCCCGTTTTTTTCTCGAGGGGCGTATCCGTTGTAAGTTTCTCGATCGGATACCGGTTTTCGAAGTCGACCTTTCTCATCGCGACGGGTTCGATTCCGGCAGGGGAATCGGCGATCGCAGCGGCGGTGAGAGCGGCCTGTTTCATCTTCTCGAACGAGATGTCTTCCGTATATGCATACCCCGTACCTTCACCCCTGAGCACGCGTATTCCGACACCGTGGGAAATCCTTTTGATACCCTCCTTTACGATGCCTTCTTCCATGGTGATATGGTTTTCGATCGTATGCTCGAAATAGAGGTCGCCGTAAGAGCCGCCCTTTGACAGCGCCGCCCGGAGAACCTTCTGCATTGTTTCCTCTGCTACGCAGAAATAATCGGTGAAGGGGAGCAACTCATTTACCTCCGCCGGGTCTATCCGGACGAATGACCCAAAAGGCCGTTTCAAAGGCTTATTGCCTCGAATTATGCAAAAAGATATATTATACTGTAACACGATATTTGGGAAGAGGTTTTGTATTGAGTTATTTACAGCATCGTAATCCCGCCCTCGGCGGAACAATCCTCTTCCTGCTGATTATTTCCGTCTCTCTTCTGATCCTCACGCCGGGGGAAAGTCGAGCCGGCGGTTTCGATTTCCCCGGAGAGTTCCAATCGGATATCGTCGATGGCATTGACGTGGGCGAGCTGCGGAGAATCGTCGGTGAACTGGCCGGGGTTGATACTATCTATTTCGGGCCCACCCCCTTTACGATTGCGACGAGATTCGCGTATTCGGCCCCGAAGGTCCTGGCGACCGAGTATCTCGTCCGTGAGATCGAGCTCCTCGGCTACGAGCCGCGGCTGCAGCGATTTCTCATGAGAATCAATCAACCGGCTCTCAGTGGAATCGTATCCGTGCATGAGGGAACTACGCTGTATGCGGGTGATTATAGAAACGGCACGATATACAGGGCGCGCGCGTCGGAAGGATGGGCGGATTTTGTCAAGATCGGTTCGGTCGGCGAGAAGATCAACGACCTGGCTGCGGGGCCTCTCGAGACGATATGGGCGGCCTGCGGGCTTGCCACAGGAGGGATGGGAGCGCTTTTTTCCTCGAACGACGGGATTCACTGGACTCGGAGAGATCCGATTATGAACGTCCGTAATCTTCTCACCGTTACATTCAGCGGGAGGTATGGGGTGGCCGCGGGATTGTTGAGAACCGTCCTGAGAACAGCCGATGGGGGTTCGAGCTGGACGGCGGTGAGCCCGAGCATGTTCGGGGTTAACGCCCTGTTCGGGTCGTCGGCGAGCGGGGAGACGCATTTCTGGCTCGTTTCCCAGGGCGGGTACCTGTACGAGAGCACCGACGCCGGCGTAACCTGGACGGAGCATCAGCTTACCTATCGACAGCTTTTGGATATCGATTTTTCCGGATCGTTGCACGGTGTCGCCGTTGGAAACGGCGCGGTTTTTTATACGAAGGACGGCGGCGCGAGCTGGAACGAGGTTGTTGTACCGGTCGAGTTCAGATCGGTGAAGATGGCGGATACGCTTCGTGTCGTTGCGGGAGGTGCGCGGGGAGAGGTCTACTCGAGCGAGAACGGGGGGATCGATTGGAGCGGTATCGATGCAAGTTGTCCGGGTAATGATAACATGCTCGACATGACGTTCACCGGTCGGGACACCGTATGGATTGCGGGCGGGAACAAGATCAGGCGGTTCGATCTCGCGACGCCCACCGCTCCGGAATGCGCTCAGCACACGGTCTCCGACACTATTTGGGGGGAAAACGTGATATTCGATCTTGTTGGAAAGGAAAATCCGAACCACAAGATCGTTCTCTCGGCGCACTATGACAGCCAGTCGCGCGAGCCGTATGTGAGAGCCCCGGGGGCGGATGACAATGCATCGGGCACCGCTTCGGTTCTCGAATGCGCCCGGGCGCTCAAGGACGCATGGACCGAGAGCACCGTCGAATTCGTTCTCTTCGACGGTGAAGAGGTGGGCCTGAGGGGAAGCAGGCACTTTGTGGCTCTCGCTGATCCGAGCGACCTTGAATGCGTGATAAATCTCGACATGCTCGGATACGATCAAAACAGCGATATGTCGATGGTGCTCTCCGGGCAGGCGCATCGGCCCGACTCGTTAATTGCGGAAACGGTCATGAAAGCGGTCGACTCACTCGGACTGGAGGTTGTTCCGAGGTTCCTCACCGGACAGAGCAATTTGATCAGCGACCAGGTACCCTTCTGGAATGCCGGGATTCCCGGGCTGCTCTTTATCGAGGGTTCGAGATCGGAACTCACGCCCTTTTATCATACGATCGCGGACCTCCCGCGTACGCTGGATTTCGATTATATGGCGGAGTGCGCCCGGGCCGCCGCCGCCACGGTCGCGGTGCTCGCCGGATACCGGAAGCTCGAGCCGGCGCCGGAGCATGCGGCGCTCAGCCAGAACTTTCCCAATCCCTTCTCCTCGACGACGAGGATTTCGTTTGTCCTTCCCCGTCCGATGGACGTCGAGCTCGTTGTGTATAACGTTTCCGGCAGAGGTGTCTCGAACGTGTACAGCGGATTCAGCGCCAGCGCCGAAATCGAGTGGGATGGTACGGATAACGCGGGAAGGAACCTCGCGAGCGGTGTCTACTTCATGAGGCTCGTTGCCGGATCGGATGAATCCGTCCGCAAGATAGTGATCGTCAGGTAGGATTCCGGGGACCCGTCGCCCGGGAAACTCCGGCCGGAACAGCTTCCCGTTTTCACGAAGCCGGCTATCTCATCACTTCGATATTACCGAAACCCTGATGCACATTGATCGATAGGCGCTGCCGGGCCATCTCGATACCGGGGCTCAGGTATGTGTTACCCTCTCTCGTTGTCCCCTCGGGCATGGTTGTATTGCCGAAAGCGGTGGCCCCGGAAATTTCGAAGCCGATCTGCTCGGGGATATGCAGGTAGACGTTTCCGAACACGCAGTGCAGATCGAGTCTGCCGGGAGTGGTGACCAACTCGACACCGCCGAGATCTATCGAAAGGTTCCCAAAGACGGTTTTCACCGTACCGCCGGAAAATTCTCTGCTCTTTACACGTATGGTCACGTCGCCGAACACGGTGGAGTGATCTATCGAGGATGATGTCACTGTGCCCACACGATCACCGAAAACGGTGGTGCGTCCCTCCCCATGCCGCGGCTTTCGGCCCAGCATGGAGTACCCCCACCATATCAGCAGTAGCGGCCACAGCTTGAAGACGAAGTCGCCGAAATCGATGACGCCGAAGTTGTCGAGCAGGAGTATCAGTCCGAGTGCGATGAAGAGGAGCGCCCATCCGATCGGCCTTGATTTTCTACTCATCGTTTACCCCCATTCCATTGCCGGGCATGTGCCGCGTCTCACTTACTCTTCAGTGCCCCTGCCGTGCTTGATGAGCAAGAGAGCGCCGATAAGTATCAGTATGATCCCGAAAGCGAGTGTGATCGGTTTATCGAGGGCCTGGAGCAGGAAAAAGATGCCGACTATGGTCAGAACGGCCGCGGGAAAGAGCAGCCCCTTCTCACGCTTTCCGAGAAAGTACATGGCATAGAAACCGAATGAGGGGGCGAGAATGAAGAAGGGCCAGAGAATCCTCCAGTCGGCATCATTTCTTATTCCGAGATTGAGCACTATGCCGATGGTCAGAAGCACCGTTCCCGGCATGAGAACGCCCGGATTCGAGCGGTCGAAGAGAAAGCTGATCCAGAATACCGCACCAATTACAATGATGAGATACGTCCAAATGAGGTTCGCCCTCATGCTGAGAGCCCCGAAGTTACTTAGAATAAACAAGATACCGATAATGATGAGTATCAGACCCGGTACGATCGAACGTTTTCCTGTCTCTCCCATACCATGCCCTCCTTTGAGCACAAGTGATATCTACATACCGCTTCCTGGATATCCTGCTCAGTCACTATATCAGAACTCAGAATCACTTGGGAAGTGTTTCGATGAATCGCGCTATATCATTTTCGTCGTTGTAGAAGTGCGGGCTGAGCCGTATGGCGCCTTCACGGGCGCTCGCCACCACCGATGCGGCTGTCAATGTCTCTAAAATATCCGCGGTGTCGATACCGGAATGTCTGAAGGTCAAGATACCGGAGCGCCCTTCACGCGGGCTCGTCACGATGTATCCCCGCGAGGTGAGCTCGGCCGCAAGCAGGTCGGTCAGCCCAAGGATGCGCCCTTCCACGTTGTTCATTCCGATCTCGAGGAATCGCTCAACCGAGGCGCCGAGGGCGTATATGCCGTGGAAGTTCTGTGCTCCGTCCTCGAATCGCGACGCCTCCGGGCGGTACGACTGATCGTAGTTCAGGAAATCCATCAGGTTCTCGACGCCGGTCCATCCGGGATTCCAGATGTCGATCTCATCGAGTAGTTCCTTGCGGCAGTAGAAAAATCCCGCGCCGGGGAGCGCGAGGAGCCATTTGTGCCCGCCCGCGGAGAGAAAATCGATGTTGAGATTGCGAACGTCACACCGGACCATGCCGATCGCCTGTATGCCGTCCACGTGGAGATAGATGCCGCCGCGACGGCAGAAGGCGCCGAGCCGTTCGAGGTCGATCCTGTATCCATTGGAAAACTGGACGAAGCTGACCGTGATCGCCTTTGTTCGCTCGTCGCACGCGTCGCACAGCATCTCCGTCGTCACCGTTCCATCGATGGGAGGAACGAATTTGAGCTTCACTCCCCGTCGTGAAAGATACTTCCAGGGGTACACATTAGCGGGGAACTCGACGGCCGGCAGGACGACATTATCGCCTTCACGCCATCGGATTCCATGGGCGGCGATCAGCACGCCCTGCGTCGTGTTCTTGATGAAGGCGATCTCTCCCGCATCGGCGCCGATCAGCCGCGCAGTCGCGCGGCGCGCCTCCTCGACACGCTCGAGGACATTCTCGAGACAGAGGATCCCCGTCTCGAGCAGGGATTTCGAGAGCGACTGAACCGCTTCGAGCGTCCTCGTCGACATCGGGCTCACCGCTGCGTGGTTGAAATAGGTGTAACGCTCCGTTACGGGAAATTCCGCCCGGTATTTTTCCCAATCGATTATGGGAGTTTCCCTCTTCATTTCATATGTTCCCCCCAGAGAAATAATCTTATATCGGAGTTTCGCAAACGGCGCGGCGCATGGCAAGAGTTAATCGGATGCAGGCCCCACGGTTTTGTTTCGTGTGCGCCCACTTGATGCACGATCCGGGTTTTCGCTTGGAATGCGGCTCTTGCCGAATAAACGACACGATACTTATTTATCATGACGGCGGGGCCGTTTGTACGTATAATTGTCCAATCCGGCCGCGCGCGCATGTCTGTGATCGGAGAGAAGGCGTGATTTAAGGGGCGAAGCACGAATCCCCAACGTACGGGGAGGAGCCGATTGTCTTTCATCCGTAATGTTTCGATAACATTTGCTACCAAGATTTTCCTGTTACTTATCAGTGTGATCACGAGCATCGTCGTGGCGCGCTCACTCGGTCCCGAGGGAAAGGGATTGTTTCAGTTAGCCATTCTCGCGGCCGCCTTCACGTTCAACGCCGCAAATCTGGGCATAGGGATGGGGTCGGGCTATTTTCTCGGACGCAGGAAGGTTCCGCTCGATCAGTTGGCCGGAACCTGGCTGAGTCTTTCGCTCCTGATAGGAGTATCCGTGCTCGTGGTGTCCGAGCTGCTCGCGCCGCATCTGGTTCCGCTCGTTTTTCCGTCCGTTGCGGCGTGGTTCGTCACCGTTACTCTTTTCAGGGTTCCTTTCTCGATCCTGCGCATCAATTTTCAGTCGCTCTTCAAAGCGAATAATGACTTTCGCAGATTCAACCTGGTCGAAATCGCTCAGCCTTTGGCTCTTCTCGTTCTTTTCATAGCGGCGATCTTCATATTTCCCTCTCGAAAACTCGAAGCCGCCGTTGTCATATATCCCATCTCCTACGCCGTCGTGGGAATCACGGCGATCGTTTTGACCGCCGGCGTCACGAAATTGCGTTTCAGATGGTCGGGGGAGCTCGTGCGCGCGGCAACGCGGTTCGGCATTCAGGGGTATCTCGCTGCTTTTCTCGGCTTTCTGAATCTTCGCCTTAATCTCCTGCTCGTGAATTTTTTTCTCGAACCGGCTTTCGTCGGGTACTATTCCATATCACTGATGATGACCGAGAAGATCTGGTACATTCCCGATGCGCTCTCCGTCGTTCTGCATCCCCGTGTCGCTCACGGGAGAGAGGAGGATGCCAACCGGGAAACGGCAATCGTCTGCCGTCAGACGGTGCTCATTGTGTTGTTTGGCTGCGTCGGTGTCCTGCTCTTCGGGCGTTTCGTCATAGGGCTATTCTACGGCGAGCGATTTCTTCCCGCTGTTGTTCCCCTCTTTCTCCTGCTGCCCGGCGTTTTCATGAACGGCGTCGCGCGGGTCATCACGAGCGATCTCCTCGCGAGGGGGTACCCGAGGGTGATTCTCTGGGCTGGAGCAGTATCTCTCGCCACAAACATATCGCTCAATATCGTTCTGATCCCGAGATCCGGTATCGCCGGCGCCGCGGTGGCGACAACGGTGTCGTACACATTGAATGCGCTCGTGATCCTCGGAGCATTTGTCGGCATTACGGGGGTTTCGATTCGGTCGATTCTCGTTCCGGGCACCGGCGATCTGCGGCTGATGATCGATGGCGTGCGCAGACTCCTGAGGGAGAATATAATCCGGCGGTCAAGAAAATCTACCTGAGAAGCAGCATTTTCCTCGTGAAGACCTGACCCGCGGTATCGAGGCGGTAGAAGTAGAGGCCGGACGCCGCCTGCTCGCCGGAATCGTTCGTACCGTCCCAGATGACGGTGTACGTATCATCGCTGAGGTACATCTCGGCAAGCGTCTTGACGAGTGTTCCCCTCACATCGAACACCTGCAGGAGAACCTGAGAGGGCTGCTCAAGACCGAAACGAATCCGGGTGATCGGGTTGAAGGGATTCGGATAGTTCTGTTCGAGAAAGGCGATCGAAGGCACGGTTTCCGTGCCGGTCGAAATCAGGAACTTGTCGCAGAGGATCCAATGGTCCGGATCGAACTCGACGCTCAGGACGAGGTCGTCGAGGATGATATGGAACTCCTCGTGCGGCTCGCCCACCCAGAAGATCGTATCGATCGTTCCGGCGCCCGTGGTGACGCGGAAATCTACAGGCATCGTGTAGGGATCGTTCTGAAGCTGATCGACGGCGATGGAGAGATTGAACGAGCCCGCTTGAGGGTAAAAATTCCACGACCACTGGTACTGGAGGCGATCTTCGCGCGTGAGCCATTCATCGAAGTACCAGCCGAGTGAGGCGCCGTAGTGGCTTTCGCATATGCCGACGAAATCATCCGTTTCGGCCGCGCCGTGCCGGTAACGCGGATCGGCAACGTAGCTTTTCAGTATGTCAAAGAATGTGCCGTCTCCGACGATGTGGCGCAGCATGTGGAGAACCCACGAGCCCTTGTCGTATACGACGTTGTCGAAATAGTACCAGGGATTGTTGTTGTTGGGATCGCGGAGTACCGGCCCGTGCCAGCTGGAAGGGGTGTCCTGCGATTCCAGGTACGATCTCAGCGCCGACGGTCCTCCGAGATGCTCGAACCAGAGCGCCTCCGAGTAGCTCGCGAATCCTTCGTTGAGCCAGATATGTGTCCAGTCTTTGCACGTGATCAGGTCCCCGAACCACTGGTGGGCGAGCTCGTGGACGAAGATCCAGTCGTAGCGGTGGTCGCCCCTGATGAGCCCGTACCCATAACTCGTGAGCGTCTGGTGCTCCATGGCGCCGCCGAGGTTGGCGCAGGCGATACCGTACTTTTCATCGATAAAGGGGTACAGTCCGAATGTATTCGAGCAGAACTCGAGCATAGGCACCGTTACATTGAGATCCTCCTGCGCCGCTGCTTCGAGAGCCGGATAGACATAGTGCGTTACCGGCATCGTTTCACCGGGCGCATAGACGTAATAGTCGTCGAGCCTGACATACTCCGACGCGGCGATAGAGGCGAGGTAGGTCGTCATGGGGTAGTTCTCGCGCCAGTGATAGCGCCGGTACGGCAGGCTCCATTTCGTTTCCTCCGTGTATCCGAGGTAGTTGCCGTTGGATGCCGCGAAAAATTGGGAGGGAACGGAGAGGTAGAGCTCGAAGGTGGCCTTGTCGTCGGCGTAGTCCTTGCACGGCCACCATGTGCGTGCCCCCCAAGGCTCGCTGAGCGAATAGACGACGGGCGTTCCGGCGTAATCGCTGAGGAAGAGCCCCGGGTTGGCGGCGAGGTCGGGATTGCCCGCATAGACGATCTCTATCTCGATGGAATCCCCCTGTGCCAGGCCCGGCGAGAGGGTGATCGAAACGAGGTCTGAGGGACGGGTCCAGGGGAGGGGACCCCCGCCGATCTCGCTCACGCTGGATATCGTGAGGACGTCATCGGCGTCGAGATCGATCGTGTAGAGGCTGTCGACAAGACTCATGAGAGTGGCCTTTACGCTTCCCTCTACTTCACCGGTCGAGAAATTGAAGGCGATGTCCATTTCGTAGTGACGCGCGTCGAAGAGCAGCTGGACCGGGGTCGGATCCGGGGCGAGAAACGGCTCATCCTGAAAGAAGCGTTTCGCCCTCATGACCTCCATCTTTCGAAGTATGTCCCCATGAATGGTTTCGTACCTCGTCTGTGCCGATGCAGTGGAGATCATAGACGCAAGTAATACGAGGGCAAGCACCAAACGCTTCATTGCACAAATCCCTTCTATCGAGGTAACGTATAGTATACATTTATTATAACAATATTTTCCCGTGGTTACAAACAGTACTTTGTTTTAACTTTGTTTTAACGTCTTTGTTTTAA
The DNA here is from genome assembly GCA_965369375.1 of uncultured bacterium. Classification (GTDB taxonomy): domain Bacteria; phylum Krumholzibacteriota; class Krumholzibacteriia; order Krumholzibacteriales; family Krumholzibacteriaceae; genus CBDUQN01. Next base: position 34,744 of record CBDUQN010000001.1, read on the forward strand.
CGTAGTTTAGCGCATTTGACAGATATGTCTCGAGCGCGGATGGACGGCGGAAACTCCACGGGAGCGGGCCGGGAAGATGAATGGAAAAATGTCAGCAAAGGAGGGCCGGGCGCGGCTCTGGCTCATCGCTATCCTCGGTGCCGGGCTCGTGATCAGGATCGTATACCTTGTTCAGTTGAGCGGATCGGATGTCGGACAGATACTCTCGCTCGATGCGAGGTTCTATGACGGTCTCGCGGAGAGTATCTCCTCCGGGAAGTCGCTTCCCGGCGGGGCATTGCTGTTCAATCCGTTCTACCCGGCTTTTCTCGTGACACTGTACCGTCTGTTCGGCCCCGGCCTTCTCGCCCCGCGCATCGTTCAATCGATCCTCGGCCTCGCAACCGTGTTGCTTCTCTACATAGCGGGCAAGCGAATCGGCGCCCCGCGCCGCGGAGAGGGTGGGCCGACAGGCGAGACGATCGGACTGATCGCCGCCGCGCTGGCCGTTCTCTATCCGCAGTTCATCCTCTACGAGGGAAATCTTCTCGCGACTTCGATCGTGACGTTTCTCATGGCGGCCGCTTTCGCCTTGGCCGTCGCCGTCGATCAGGATCTCAGCAGTTTGGAGAAGATCATGCTCGCATCGAGGAGGGTGCCCCCCTGGCTTTCGTCTGTGACTCTCGGTTTGTTGCTCGGCGCGGGCTCTCTCGGACGGCCGAACCTCTTTCTCATTCTCGTGCCGCTCGTGCCGTTGTGGCTCTTCGTGAGACACCGCGCGAAGCGGGGGGGGAGGGTATCCGCTGTCGTTTGCCTCGCCGGTTCGGCGCTTGTGCTGAGTGTGCCGATCCTGTATAACGCATCGAGAACGGGGCAGTTTGTTCCGGTTACGGCTCATGGGGGGATCAACTTCTACATCGGGAACAGGTCGGGCGCCGGCCCCACATACAGCCCGCCCGAAGGCATGAGAACCGACATCGGAGGACTCGTAGAGTATGCCGAGAAAACGGCGGAGGCAAGAACGGGAGAATCTCTTACAGCATCTGAGATTTCGAATTTCTGGTTTCGCGAGACGTTCGGCGAGATCACCGACGACCCTCCCCGGTGGCTTCGATTGGAGGCAAAGAAGCTGCTGCTCTTCTGGAACGGGCTGGAAGTACCGGATGTCTTCGATATTTCCTTCTACCGGGGCTCGTGCGGCGTTTTGAAATTCCTCGTCATTCCCTTTGCCGTGCTCTCGCCGCTCGCCCTTCTCGGATTGGCCGTGCTTCTCAGGGGAGGGAGGAACCGGAGCGTTTTTCTCATCTTCGTCGGGGCATCCCTCGCATCGGTCATGCTCTTCTTCGTTGTATCGCGATATCGGATTCCCGCCGTGCCCGTCCTTATCCTTCTCGGCGCCCTGTTCGTCGGGTGGATGATCGATGAAATCGGAGCACGGAGGTGGAGGTCCGTCACGATAGCGGTGCTTCTCTTTGCCGCGATCACCTTTTTCATTTCGGCGAGATCGTTTGTCGGCATAAACAGGAGCGCGGGGCATACCTTCCTCGGGAATTATTACATGGAGCTCGGTGAGATGCTCCTCGCCGAGGAAGCGTATTCGAAGGCTCATCGGCTCGATCCCGGACGTGTGCAGACGAATATCAATTACGCAAGGATTTTGAGCAAGCTCGGGCAAAAGAACCGGGCATTGGAGCTCTACGAGAAAGCTTACGCGTTGCAACCCGATTTTCCGCTCCTTGCCCTCGAGTACGGCGCCGTGCTCGAATCTCTCGGCCGGCGCGAGGAGGCGAGGGAACGCTACCGCTTCGCGCTCACCGTGACAAGGGCGCACGACATGGTTCTGGCCTGCAAGTTTCTCTCCCGGCTCTCGTTTGCCGAGGGGGACCGCGACGAGGCAATTTATTGGATCAGAAGGGGGCTCGAGATCAATCCGAGCGACCGCAGCCTCGTCGAAACGCTCAGAAAACTCGAGGGATCACAGCAGTAATGCGAATTTCCACTTGCCGGTGATCCGGCCCGGTGATACATTCGACGCTCGTGGATCCGGGTTAGGCCTTTACAACGGTCCATTTTCACGATAGTATTGCCGTAATTGATTATGCTATCGATCATTACAATCATCCTGCGATACAAAAAAACGATACTTCTCGTCACTGCGGCCGGCTTCATCGTTTCCGCAGCCGTAAGTCTCGTTCTTCCTAAACGTTATGTCGTGCATGCGGCTTTTATCCCGTATGGCGTCGAGAGGCAGATAACGGGACACCGCAGTTTCTGGTCCCAGCTCGGTTCCTTCGGAGAGACGTACGCCTCGTTTTTGAGGGCACAGCGAAACCTCGTGATCGATTACATGGTGCGCAGCCGCGCTATGAGCAAGGTTCTCATCGATCGCTTCGATCTCGAGAAGGTCTACCGTACCAAGGACTGGGAGAAGGCCAGCAAGAAGCTGCAGGAAAATACGGGGGTCGATATCAGACCCGAGGGCGTGATAGTGCTGAGCGTAGAGGACCGGGATCCCGAAAGGGCGTGCGCCATGGTCGCGACATATCTCGAGAGAATCGACAGTATTCTCATCGATATGTCCGTCGAGAGCGCCGAGGGGCAAAGGAGATTCCTCGCCGAGGAGCTCGCCTGGCGGCGGAAGCGCGTCGCCTCCGCCGATTCGGCTGTGATGATGTTCTTGAAGCAGCATGGTGTCTACCAGCTCGAACAGCAGGCCCGCGCGGCGCTCGAAATCGTCGCGGGCCTCAATGCGCGTCTCAGCATCCTCGAAGTGGAACAACGGCTTCTCGAGATGACGATGAGAACGGGAAGCCCCGAGCTCGAGAAACTCACGGCGGAGCTCGATAACCTGAGAGCGCAGATAGCAAAGATACAGAGCGGCGCGGGAGACGAAGAAAGCCTGTTTCCTCCCTTGAACGAGTTCCCGGACATAGCGGCCGGATACCTGCGGCTCGTGATAGAATTGAAGGCGCAGGAAAGCGTCCTCCAGTACGTGCGCCTGCTCTTCGAAGATGCGACGATACAGGCCAACAGGAGGATAAGCGTTCTCCGGATCATCGATCCTCCCTTCATTCCAGAGCAGAGGGTGTGGCCCAAGAGGAAGCAGATAGTGATCGTTTCCACGATCGCGGTATTCTTCTGGACCTGCTTTGCGTTGCTGGTTCTGGATACGCGGAGAGGACAGATTCAATGAAAGCGGAATTCGATGGTGCGCCCATCAGGCTGCGGCGTTTGCTCCTGATAGCCGTTCCGATCCTCGTTCTGCTCGGCGTTGCGTTTTTCTTCCTTCCATTCGGCGTTCAGAAGGCGGTCGCGGCAGCCTTGATCGGTCTGCCCGTTCTGCTGTTCCTGTTCGACAGGCCGAAGTGGACCTTTTACATCCTCCTGCTCATAATCTTCTCGAACCTCGATATCTTCGCGCCGTTTCGCATGTTTCGATATGTGCTGTTTCTGTTCATTGCATCGTTCGCCGTCGCCGTGGTGCGCGGGCGGAAGATTGTCGTGCACGATCGGTTATTTGTAATTCTCACTGCGGCATTTTTTATTCTCATGTTCCAGTCGATCACGGTGGCGAGAGACCTCGATGCCTCGCTCTATACGCTGAACGATTTCGTGAAGGTGCTCGTCAATATCGCCATTACCGTGCAGTTCGTGAGAAACAGGATCGAATTCAGACACTTCATTATCGTTGTGGTGATAGGGCTTCTTCTGAACAGCTTCTTTCCCTTTATCGTCAGGCCCCCGTCTGAATTCAGGTACCTCTCTTTGCTCTGGGAGGAAGGAGTTCTGAGGTATGAGGGCTATACACTGGAGGCCAACAGGTTCGCCCTGTACCTCAATTTTTTCATACCGCTGCTGCTCTTTCTCATAATCCTCTACCGCCGACCGCGGTTCGTCCGCCCGGTATTGATAGTGTCGCTTGTAGCCACGATCTTCGTGCTCGTTCTGAGCTTTTCCCGCGCGGGATTTATTTCGCTTCTCCTGCTCCTGCTCCTGCTTGTTTTTATAGAGCGAAGGAACCGCATGGTGTTGGCGACAGGTCTGTTCATAATCGTACTGGGAATTATTGTTGCGCCGGCGGTGTACTGGGAGCGGATAGCCTCGATCGTGCAGAGCAGCTCGTGGGAATCGGAGGATTACGCTATTATCACGCGGATAGAATCGATGAAGGCCGCCTTCGACATGGGAATAAAACATCCGATATTGGGTGTGGGCGTGCACAATTTCATGTATTGGGTGCAGACATACATGCCTCTGAGGATGATCGTGCACAATACCTTCCTCCAGGTTTTTTCGGAAATGGGTTTGATTGCGTTTTCTGTTTTTATCGGCATCATCGTCTATAATTTCCGCATCGTTCTGGGATTCATGAGGCGGTCGGAAGATCCAGAGGCGTCACATCTCGGAAGGCTTCTGCTGATCCAGCAGATCGTGGTGCTCTTCAACTCGATGGCCATCCCCGTAGCCTACGATAGGGTTTTCTGGTTCTTGATGGCGCTGCCGTCCCTTGCGAAGTATGCGTACCGCGCGGATGCAGCGACTTCGAAGAACATTCGGTACAAGAGCCAAACGTGACATATTCCGAGCTTCCCGTATCATTGGCATAACTATTGAAACACTTGTCTGCAGCATGGTAATTGGAGTATAATCATCTGTAGAGGTGTGGGGAGGCGGCAATTACGCAGCGGCTTGACTCAGAGGTAACGTGTGGCGGAAAAAAAAGTTCGAGAAATCCTGAAAACGTTTTACGATTCGTATGGCTGGAGATGCGATAACGCGACAGGTCACTATCTGGGGGAGATACTGCACGAGGACCTCAGTGAAGCGACACAGGCGTACATGGATCGCAATGAGTTGCGTTACGCGAAACACTTCGCCGACGGCGGCCGCTATTTCCTCGATGCGGGTTGCGGCGCCGAGCCGCGGCGTCACATGGCCGAGGATTACGAAAAACACATCTGCGCGGATATCTCGATAGTCGGGCTCAAGGAAGCACGAAAGAGGCTCGGGGATTCGGGATTGTATGTCGTCGCGGATCTTGCGGCCCTCCCGTTCAGCGAAGCGAGCTTCGACGGGGTTTTGGCGTCTCATGTCGTGTACCACGTCGACAGGAATCTTCAAAAGGACGTCCTCCGGGAGTTCTACCGGGTCTGCTCGCCCAACAGGAATGTCGTGGTATTCTATGCGTCCAACTATAACCTCGTTTCTGTTTTTCAATTTATCGGACGGGGTATATTCAGGACGCTTGCCGCGCTCAAGAGAGCCATGAGTAAAAGCGGATCGCGAAATGAGAAACCGCCGCCCCTCTATTACTACACGCACAATCCTTTCAGGCTCACCAGGGAATTCGATTCGGTGGACATCACGTGCCTGAGGACACTGTCGCTGGGAGAAGAGGTGATCCTCGGCAAGCTTCACCTGCTCAAGGCCGTCATTCCCGTGCTTTCGTTCCTCGAAAGGATGTTTCCGCACGCGATGCTCGCTATCGGCAAATACGTCACCATTAAAATCAAGAAAACGTAAAGGGGGGACCCGCTCACTCGAGCGGCAGGAAGTATTCCTTTCGCTTGTAGCAGGACAGGTAGAAGTTTCCCTCGAGCGGGATATTGACGAACTCGTATTTCTGCACGAAACCGGGTTGCATGACGATTTCACTCTCCTGCACCTTGTGCCGCATCTTTTCTCTCCCTCTCATGCCCCGATGTATCTGTATATTTCCCAGTAGCAGCAGGTCCGGTTTCTGATCGAGAATGTACGCGCCGTCGGTTTTCATGTGGCCCGGCTGGGATGCGACGATACGGCCGTTTCTTGCGATATGGGCTTCGGTGAGCCCGAGGATATCAATGATCGGCATATCCGTGTAGTATCCTATCGCCCCTGTCGATCCGCACCCGATCCGCGTTCCGGGGGGAAGGATCCGGTGGAGGTGCCGGCCGAGGCCTGCGAATGCCCGCACCGCTGTGCGTTCGGCTACGAAGTCGTCATAGCGGACACCGCCCGGTATCATGACGAGAAAGACGAGCAGGATAACGACAACCGGCACGGGATTGCTCCCCGCCCGCCCGTTCTCTTCGGCGGGTGTCCCGGCGCCGAGCTCAGAAACACCGCTCGACAAAATGAGCATGATGAGCGGCATGGTCGGCAGGAAGAACCGGAAGTGGGGCATCCAGTCACCGCCGAGCAGGAAAACGCAGAGCCAGTGCACGAGGATAAACGAAACGGGGAGTATGACGAATTCAAAATGCTTGAGCCGTCTTCGGTTGAGCAGCAATCCGATAACGAGGAGGTAGCCGTAGCTAAAGAGGAATTTTACGAGATACGCGCCGCCGTTCTTGATCATGAGATGGAAGGGGCCGGTCTTGGCGTAGAATGTATTCGGCACGATCGAGCCGAAGTAGAGTTGTTTCCAGACGAGGTACGGCGCGTAGAAGGCAATCAGCACGCCGAGCCACGCGCGTAGCACGCCTCCCTTATTCGGGGACCGAACGAGAGAGATGAATCCGGCGAGCGCATAGAATATGAGTCCCTCGGGGCGAACGAGTCCGAGGATGCCGAAGACGACGAAGGTGGCGGCGGGTTTCGCTCTAGCTGCGAGGCTGAAGAATCCCGCGAGCAGCAGGAAGGTATAGAGCGGCATTTCCGTTCCACTCAGGCTCCAAACGAGAAAAGGAGTTGAAGATGCGAGCAGCAAAGGCGGGAGAAAGGAACCGAGGGAATCACTCCACCGTCCATTCGTTTTCCCGATTCTGTACCGCCGGGCCGCCACATAGGAGAGAAAAAGGGTAGCGATGGAGAATGCAAGACCGAGCGCTCTCGCGGAAGCTATCAGAGGAGCTCCCAATTTCCCCGCGAGCACGACGATGACGAGCCAGAAAAAGTTCGTGTACCCTTCGAGCCGCACTCCGGGATTGAAAACGAATCCGTCACCGCGTATGACGTTTCTCGCATAGCGGAGCGTGATGAACGTATCATCGGGGAAGTAGTGAAAGAAGTAAATTCCCGCTAAAAACAGCGCAAGAACAGTCAGGGACAGGACGAGAGTCTGTTTTGGTGGCGGCAACAGACCTCCTTAAAGGAATCTTTTCGCGTTACATGCGTTTAGTTTTCGAGGAAGATTATGTTGCATGTAACAGTATTCTGGATGCCTGGAACCGACTGTATTTCCTCGAGCACGATTTTCCCGATGTCGTTGAAGGTAGCTCCGTCGACGATTGCGATCAGGTCATAGGGGCCGGAAACCGCATCAACCTTCTGAATCGATTCCATATTGGTGAGCGTATTGTATACCTTCCGGGAAGTGCCTGCTGCAATGTTTATGAGAACGTATGCGGTCGCGCGCATTGAATCCTCCTTCTCTCGTTTGAAGATCCGCCTCTCGGGCATGCAACGGTTCTTGAGTGCGATGGATGATTATGTCAGAATATGGCAGCTTTTTCAATACGATTTGCTTGGGAAATGCGGGAGGTTTGCTGGGGAGCTCCGGGAGATTTGCTGGGGAGAATAGTAGATTCGCCGGTAATCGATACGATCTGTCCGGGCATACCGGCGAAACGAGAGGTGTACCGTGAGACCCTTGACCAGGGGCGTTTTCATCATTTGCATCGTAGGGCTTTTCTGCCTGGCCAATGTGACGAGATGGGGATACCGCTCGCGGCTCGAACATCCCCGCTTCGTAGCGGAAGGAGCGGCTCACCTGAGATACACTGAGATGATCGCTGACGGACAGGCGGTTCCCGCAATCGATTACAGCGCTCAGTTCCCCGAAGGCTTATCGGTCTACCGGGATACATCGATAGCCATGGAGTATCTCTACGGGATCGTTTACCGTATCCTTCCCGGCGCGAAAGTGGATATCGTGCGATTTATCCGCTTCTTCACCGCCTTTTTCTTCTCGCTCGCCATATTTCCCGTTGCATCACTCTCGGCAGGGCTCTGGAGGAGCAGAAGCTCTGGGATACTCTCGGCCGCACTGTTCGCCGTTGTCATACCGCTCGTGGCGCGCTCGAGCGGTTTCGAGTTCGTGCGCGAGAACGTGACGTTTCCTCTCTTGATCTTTCACGTTTACTTCCTCGTGTCTGCATGTTCATCGAAGCGCTGGAGAGACGCGTGCCTCTGTGGATTCTTCGCCGCCCTCGCGCTCTGCTCATGGCAGGGAACACAGTTCTATCTCGTTCCCCTGCTGGCCTTTCTCCTCGTGAGACGCGTTATCGCTGTGATCGATACGGGGGAGCGGCGCCTCACATGGATGCTCATTCTCTTTTCTCTCGGCACGGGCGTCGCCGTGCCGTTTCTTCGCGGGGCGGGGTATCTCCTCTCACTACCTGTTGGTCTTTCCGCCGCCTGGATCGCCGCGGATCTCATATCCGCCTTCCACCCGCGCGGCGATGAAGACCGATCGGGCGGCCGCATGCGATTGGCACGGACGACGGCCGCCGCGGTCGGCCTCGCGTGCATCCTGCTTCCCGCCCTTCTCACGAAGGGGCATTTTGCCTCGTACTCGCATTTCTTCAGACTCGTGCTCTACAAGCTGCGGTACATTTACAAGCCGGAGGATCCGGGGTTGCTTCCCTTCGATGTGCGGGCATTCTGGGTTGGTCCGTTTCACTCGCCCGATCCTCTTCACTTTTTTGTTTTCGCCCTTCCCGCAATCTTTGTGCTTCCGGGTCCCGTCGACAGGCTGATCCGTAGATCACGGGCGGGGGAGTTTCAGCCGCTCTTCGTGCTCACATTCCTCATAGCCTTTTTCGTTCTCTTCCTGCTCATGCAGCGGCTCCTGCCGTTGTTCGGTCTCTTCGCAGTGGTCGCAGGCGGGGGAAACGCCGTACCGGGCGTTTCATCCGGGAAAAACGGCGCCGACAAGGTTCTATCGACCGCCCCGGCTGCAGGGCGCAGGGTCGCAGTCCGTTGGGGCATGGTGGTGACCTTCCTGGTTCTCGGTGTTTCCCTCTTGCAGGATTTTGCATGGGAGGGACGCAGTGATATCTGGAGACGCGCAGCGCGGGCGCTCAAGATCCCGCGGAGGGAAAAATTCGTCGTCTATCCGTATGTGCGCGACGTCGAGGGGGCATTGCTCGATTGGATACGGAAAAACACGCCGGAGAATTCCGTCATTCTCACACTCCATTACCTCTCTCCACAGATTTTGACGTACACGCGCCGAACGACGAATCTCAACGATTTCTTCGAATCGGTGCACCTGCGCCGCAAGGCGGAGCGGTTCCTCACCGCGCTCTATGCGAGCGAGGATCGTCTCTATGCATTCTGCAGGGAGCAGGCGAGCGATTATCTGCTGCTCAGCAGTGCCGTGGCCTGCGATCCGACGAGTGATTCACCCCTCTACCAGGCGGGCCGGACGGGTATCCGGCGGAAATCCGCCGCGTACCGTCTCATGTTCGAACCACACCAGCTGGCCGCCTTCGATCTCGTATACGAGAACGAGATGTACCGCGTTTTCAAGGTTGCGCAATCGACATCCGGACGGAAATGGCCCAGGTCACCGCTCTTCTACGAGGCCGAGCTTCTCTGGAGATTCGATGGTGATATTCGATCGTTTTACAATGCGGTTATGCGCGTTTACGCCCTGACGGCGAAGGGGCGTTCCCTGCTGCGGTCGGGAAGGGAGCGGGAGGCGGAAACGGCCTTTGTGGATGCCCTGCGCGTTTACTACTTCTATCCGGGATGGCGCATTCTCGCCGACCTGTACAGGAGCAGCGGCCGCTTCGAAGAGCTTGCGGCGCTTTCGGAGTTCGCTTATTCGCATGATCCTTACCGAACGGATGTGTGCATCGAACTCGCGCGCAGCAAACTCGAGACGGGGGAGATCGAACGCGCGCGCGAGGCCGTTGATGCATGCCGGCCTCTCGGCGCATCAGAGCGTCAGCGTGCGGAACTGGAGCGGCTGCGGAGCAGGCTCGAATCTCCGCCGCGGTAACATCCGGACGTCGATGTCACGTTTATTAGAGGGAATAACCGAAGGAGAGGCGGTAGATCTTTCCGAATGCATCCATCGGGTCGAACGTGTACGCGAATGATATTTCCCAGGCATTACGCTCGGTGACGAGCCCGAAATGCATAATGGTTCTTCGTCCCTCGGAGAGACGGGTGTCGGCGCCGAACAGAATGAGAAGGAGGTCCTGCCAGATGGTCACCTCCGTGCCGAGCAGGACGCGGTTGAGCACACTTCTCTTGAAGACCGCATCACCTTCGAGGGAGACCCTGTCGAGCAGATTCTCGTATGCGAATGCGAGGTTCCACGTCGAATCGAGTATATAGTCCAGATTGGAATAGTGGACCTGATTGTAGATGTTTCTGCCCATCAACCCGATCCAGAACTTCTTGCGCAGCCGGGCCGTCCATCCGACATCGACGCCTATTCCAGAGGCATCGCCGTCGTCGACGTCCGTCCAGCTTTTCATGTACCGGCACGTTATACCGAAACTGTTGTAACTGTTAGGCGCGTAGGCGAACGACGCGCCGATGGTGCTCTCGTTCCACCCCGATCCCTCGGACAGCTCCAGCCCGAGATGCGTGATGGAGAGGGCGGCGGCGGCCTGACTCACGGGGCTATAGCCCTCTGAAACCGCGCGCGTGTCGAACAGTCCCGTTCCAATAGAGAAGAAGCTGTAAAGGTTGGAGAGCTTCGGCACGGGTCTCATGGCGCCGAAGCTGAATCTCGGCGATGTGAGAGAAGTGAGGTTCGCCGGATTCCAGTACGCAGAACGGTCGTCGCGTATGAGGATGGTGGCCGCCCCGGCGAGGCCCTCCCCGCGCGCGTCCCATCCGAGAGGCAGAAACGTACCTCCCTGCGAGCTCTGCCCGGCCGCGGCGGATGAGAACAGCGGTGCCGCTGCGGCCAGCGCCAATAGTATCGTAAGGGCCTTATGGAGTAACGTTCTGCGCATCACTCACGCACTACCGCTATGAAGCTCTTCTGCGTCGTTGTGGTGTTGCTGTAATAGATTGAGATATAGACAAGGTAGGGACCATTTCGCACCCCATCGCCTTCGTCGTTCGTGAGATCCCATTCCAGCTTGAAAAGTCTCTTGGGTCCCTGTTCGTTCAAGCTTCGAACGTGCTCGCCGTTGACCGTATATATCTGAATGTCGACCTTTTGAGCATTCTCGCTCAGCCGGAATTCGAAGAAGTCGGTGCCTGCCGATCCGGTGAATACCTCCGGATAGTAGGCATTCAATTGCCTGAATACGACTTGCCAGCCCCGGGAGCGCTCGCTGCGCATGCCCGACTTGTCCACCGATACGCCGTATATGAAGTTGTCTCCGAGGCCGAGGGGCTCTACGATGAGCTGAAAGGTCGAAGCGATGATCTCCTCGGTGAATATCAGCGTGTCCCCATCATGGACACGGTAGATGAGCACTTCCTCGAGTCTCGTGTGCTCGGTGACCTCGCCCTGCACACCCACCTCCGGTTCGTAAACGAGGTCGGACGAGACGGTCAGTACCGGAGGATCGGGCGGCGTCAGGTCCAGAGTGAATGAGAGGACGGCGCTCGATTGGTGGCCGAATATATCGGCGCAGGTGACTTTGACCGAATGTTTGATCTCCTTTATGCTGCCGATGTCGTCCGTTACATTGTCGTATATCGTCAGCGAATCCAGTCCCCAGAAGAGGGTATCGCTGCGCATGAATGTCGTGTCGGCCGAGAAAGGCTCGCCGTTGTTCCAGGCAAAAGCCGGTTCTCCGTCGATTCCGCTTTGATCGAAGCAGTAACCGGTTATCTCCTTCGGTATCTCACTCGTGAATTCCGGGATGGAATCGAGAAAGCCGATATCCGGTCCCCTGTTGTCTACGTATATCTGCCCGTTTGCCTCACTGCTGTTGCCCGCCTCGTCAAAGGCGTGCAGTCGGACGCGGTAGAAGCCATCCGGTGCATCTTCAACGGTCGACCATTTGATTTTGTACGAACCGTTTCCCGTAACCCTGTGGGGCACCGTCTCGACTGTTCCTTCGGGATCCGTCACGGTGATGCCGAGCACATCGTTCTCCTCGAAGTCGAAAACCGAGAAATAGACCGTAACTGAATCCGGCATCCCCGGAGCTCCGGGCGCGAAGAGGCCCGGTTCTATCCTCTCGAGAACGACTTCGGGGGTCGTGATATCGACGACGAGAGCTCTGTAATGGTGCTCGGTCGTATCTGTATGCACCGCCATAAGATGGAAGAGGTAGGTGCCCTCGGGCAGCAGGGCGCCGAGTGAATCCTCTCCGTTCCATACGGCATTGTAATCGCCGGGCAGCGGTCCCCGGAGGAAGAGAAGGGTATTGAGCGTATCGCCTCGGTTTGGATCCTCGACCGTCGCCGAAAGGGTGTCACACTGCTCGAGAAGCCCGATGAATATCAGCGAAAAATCCTGTACCCCATCGCCGTTCGGGGAGATCGAGGGATGATGTATTATGAGATAATCCACGAGCATCGGGGCTTGAGACGCACCCGCCGGGGGACAGATACAGACCGCCAGTAAGAGAAAGACCAGCATTCCGGATGTAGCGAAGCGATCTCGCAAGAAAACCGCCTTATCTAGGAAATTCGGTGTATTATATCTAGTGACTTATACTTTCGTCAAAGTTATTTTCCGCGCCCCAGGGGATGAGCGCATCTTCAACGGTATGTTTTCCTCACCTTTGTTTTCATCAAAGCCTCGTGAGGCTCTTTTTTCTTATACACCGATGATACGCAATAATTTCCCCCGGCGCCAAGAAATTTTCCCTCGCAAGCTGCGTGCCGGTCTCCAGCCCTGATACGCGATATGGCGCGATCCTGAGGTATAGCGCCGGCGATATGGTTCTATCTGATGGTGTCGCTCGGGCGATATGATTTTATCTGATGGTGTCGCTCGGGCGATATGGTTCGCTCCGGATGTGTCACGTGGGCGATCACCCCTGATGGTATCGGTATCACATGCCCGCCCGGTTCGAAAAATACCACCGATACTTTCTCTTTTGCTTGCTCAGTATCAGGGTATTCGATATAGTGAGAATCCGTTTTGTGACAGAATGCAGGAATTGCCACCAGGAGACCCCATTTGGACTACGAGCTAGTCTTTCAGCTCGTCGGCGGGCTCGGATTCTTCCTCTTCGGAATCCGCATGATGTCCGAGGGACTTCGCAAGACCGCGAGCGAGCGTCTCAAACATATCCTCTCCCTTTTGACGAAGCACAAGTTCGTCGCGCTGCTCGTCGGTACCGGTGCCACCGCACTCATCCAGAGCAGCAGCGCCATGACCGTCATGGTTATCGGCTTCGTCAACGCCGGCTTGCTCACGCTCAAACAGGCCATTCCGGTCGTCCTCGGCGCGAATATCGGGACGACCTTTACCGCATGGATCATCAGCTTCTTCGCCATCTTCAAGATAACCCATTATGCGCTTCCCGCCGTCGGGATCGGATTTCTTCTCACGATAACGTCGCGCTCGCCCAGACTGCGGCAGTGGGGTGAGGTAATACTGGGATTCGGCATCCTGTTTGTGGGAATCGGATTCATGAAGGATGCGTTTACCCCTCTGCAAGCGAACGAGCGGATACGCGAGATCATGATCGGTTTCAGTCATTACCCGATCCTCGGTATCATCGCCGGAACCGTCATCACGATGCTTTTCCAGAGCAGCAGCGCCACGATCGCGATGGTCCAGCTGCTCGCTTTCCGCGGGCTGATCGATTTTCCATCTGCGATACCGCTCATTCTCGGAGACAACATCGGCACCACGATCACCGCCCAGATCGCATCGATCGGCGGCACGACGGGGGCGCGGCGCGTTGCGTGGGCGCACACCCTGTTCAATATTTTCGGTGTTGCATACATGACCATCTTCGTCCATCTCGGCGTATATCATCGAGCGATCGAGGCGATCGTGCCCGGGCCTGTTACCGATAACAACATCATGCTCCACGTCGCACTCGCGCATACGGTATTCAACTGCTTCAACACCCTCATCTTCCTTCCGCTCACCGGGGTACTCGAAAAAATAGTTACCAAGATCATCAGTGTGAAGGGAGACGCTATTATCGCCGCGCCTCAGTACCTCGAACGCCACCTGCTCGAGACGCCGGTGCTCGCTCTCGAGCAGAGCAAGAGGGAGATTGTCAGGATGCTCCGGCTCGCCGACTCGGCGCTGAGGGATTCCTTCGAACTCTTTTTCAAGGAGCAGTGGAAGCTGGCGAAGCGTGTTGAACGGAAGGAGGAGGCGGTCGACAACCTCCAGACCGAGATCACCAGGTATCTGATAGAGATTTCAATGGAGGCTCTCGAGAAAGACGAGGCGGAGGCTATACCTGTGTTCATTCACTCCGTCAATGATATCGAGCGGATAGCCGACCATTCCGAAAACATCGTCGAGCTTGCCCAGAGAAAGATCGATCAGCACCTTCCATTCAGCGATGAAGCGAACGCGGAGCTCCAAAATATGATCGATGTGGCCCTGGATATGCTGAACGATGTAACACTCGGTCTCGAGAACGGCGATATGACTCATGCGAGGAGTGCACTGAACCGCGAGAACCAACTCAACAAGATGCAGATCGATCTTCGTCAGAATCACGTCCGCAGGCTCAACGACGGGACGTGCTCCCTGCTGAGCGGCCTCGTTTTTCTCGATTTCGTGGATTATCTGGAAAAGATCGGCGATCACCTGACCAATGTTGCTCAGGGTCTTCTCGGCGGGCTCCGCTGGGAGTCGACGAAGGCCGTTTCGGATCTGACGGGCATCGAGTATTGACAGATCCTCCTTATCCCGCCCTGGTGTTATTCACCATCCAGTTCTCTGAGCTTGTTCTCGATTCTCCCTATGTGCTCACTGGCCCTTGAAGCGAGAGGATCGAGGTCGGCGCTGCGGCGAAGATACTCGAGCGCCTCCCTGTCCCGCCCCAGCTTTTCGAGGACGATTCCCATATTGAAGTTCAGGCTGGATGCATACGGGTGGAACTCGAGGGCATTTTCGAGAATATCGTATGCGCCCGCGTAGTTTTCGAGCTTCATCTCGATCGTTGCCAGATTGTTGAACGCCCGCCAGCCGCTGGGCAAGAGGCGTATCACGCGCGCATAGAGAATCCGGGCCTCCTCGAAGTCTCCATCCTTCTGCAGTTGCGCCCCCCTGTTGAGAAACGCCGAAACGAGGCTATGAACGTTTTGTTCGACATCCGGCTCGAGCTCGAGCGCCTGCTCGTATGCGGCTATCGCCTGCTCGAACATGCCGCCGTGATTTCTCGCGAATCCGAGGCGCTTCCAGAAGCGGACGCTGTCGGGGTAGGACTCGGTGAGCTCCTCGAGGTGGTAGTTTGCTTCTTCGAACCAGCGCTTCCCGATGAAACTCTCGGCCAGCCTGAAGCGGTACTCCGTGTTGTCCGGTTTGAGCCGATACGCCTTCGAATAGTACTGCACCGCCTCTATATGCTTCTCCTTTTTCATCTTGAGATTGCCGAGCCGGTAGTAGGCCCGGTGGTTGAGTGAATCCATATCGGCACTCTTCATAAACCACGTTTCAGCCTTTTCGAATTCTTGGGCATCGAGTGCGCGCTCACCGAGTATCAATTCCCCCGTTCCCGGTTCGAGTGGGAGCGTGAGCAGGCGTTCTTCGGCTGCCGTATCTCGGGCGTTGAGTATGATCCATGGCAGTATGTGAACGACGCCGAGCGCGACGATCAGCACGGCCGTCCGGTTGAATGCCGCTGCATCGGGGATCCTCCGTTTGAGTGTCCAGAGCAGGTATACGGCAAAAGAGGGACCGGCCGCCGCGAAGATTTCCCATCTCAGTCCTCCCTGCAGCAGACCGGCGCCGGCGAGAAAGAGGATAACTCCGCATGCCGCGCAGATGAGGAGGAAGCGCTCTTCGAAGCGGGAACGTCCGCTATCTTCAACGGGAGGCGGGCCTTTCCCTCTTCCCGTCGCGATTGCGACGAGCGCGGCAACCGATGCCGGCCCCGCGAGGAGGAGGCCGTTCCCCGCCTCGAGCAGCCGGATCGGCAGCCCTCCCCAACCGGTCTGCCGGGCACTTTCGAAGATGCGGGGAATCGAACCTGCGACAAACGCGATGAATCCGGATTCGCCCGAAATCCTCGAAAATATGAAATCTAAGGCGATGCCGCAGAGTATAAAGATGCCGAGAGCTTCGAGAATAACGCGGATATGCCGATTCGACCGGTATATGCGGGTGATGAGATAGATCCAGCCGGGAAGGAGGTAGAGCGCGGAATAGTGTGAATAGACAGCAATGACCAGCAGGATGGCCGGTACGATATGTGAGGTTTTCTCCCGCAGCGCGTAGAGCGCCGATATGATAAATAGAAACGCGGCGCAGGCGGCGACCGGGGTTGCGCCGCCCGTACCGAAGAAAACGGCAAAGAACCCATTCGCGATCAGCATAGCGACGCCGATCGCCATGAGACCCTTTCGGTTTTCGTCATCACCGAAAGCCATGCGGGCGGCAAGCCATGCGGTGGCTACGTAGCACACTCCCCCCGCGACGCTCAGCAGTGCGGATGACGAGGTGCGGCCGAGAAGGAATATGCCGTTGAGGATGCGAAAGAGCGCGTAGTTCAGCGCCGAGGCGAGGGGGGCGCCGTCACGAACCGGATTTCCCGCTTTCAAGGCGGCGGTGGCGGCATATCTCTCCCCCCAGAGGTCATGCCGCATCCTTAAGCCCCAGAGGATGAGGAATGTGGCGACGAGAAAAACAACGAGCTTGACCGCCGCATGACGGGATTGCGATCCCGTGTTTTTCAGCAAACGGCCGGAGATGTTGCGGCCGAGGAAGATCAGGGCGCACACCGCGCACGCGAGACCCGCCTCGATCGAAACGAATGCCCAGGAGCTCAGTCCCCAGAGAGAAGTCCGCCAGAGGGCGGAAGCGAGGATGAGAAATACGAGGTAGAGTACGAAAAATGCGGTTGCGACGCGGTGTACTGACATGACTGCGCTCGCCTTTTACGATTCCTCCGCGGCCTCTCCCAATTCGCCTTCCGTTCCCGCGACGATAACGGCCGCCGATGAGTCACCGGTGATATTAACCACTGTTCTGCACATATCGATTATCCGATCCACTCCGAGAATCAACGCTATTCCTTCGAGCGGCAGGCCGATCGTCTCGAGAACCATCGTGAGCGTTATGATGCCGACACCGGGAACGCCCGCCGCTCCGATCGATGCGAGTGTCGCCATGAGCACGATGGTGACCTGGTTGCCGAGGGAGAGGGAGATCCCGTAGACCTGCGCTATGAATACGGCGGCGACGCCCTGGTAGAGCGCCGTACCGTCCATGTTTATCGTTGCGCCCAGCGGAAGCACGAAACTCGAAACCTCCTCCGAGACGCCGAGATTCTCCTCGGCGCACTCGATCGTGACAGGGAGCGTTGCGTTGCTCGAAGAGGTTGAGAATGCGATGAGCTGCGCCTTTCTGATGCCGCGGAAAAAATCACCGATCTTCATCTTCGTGAAAGATCGTACGGCGAGCGAGTAGACCACCACCATATGGATCGCGAGGCCGGCGATCACGATAATGGTGTACTTGAGGAGCGAAACGAGTATCTGTGTTCCGAACTTTCCGACAACGGCCGCGATGAGGGCGAAGACGCCTATCGGCGCGAACTTCATGATGATGTGCACGATCTGTATCATCGCTTCACTGACGGCGTCGAAGAAATCGATCAGCGGTTTCCCCTTGTTCAGCGGGACGAGGGTGACGGCGATGCCGAGCAGGAGGGCGAAAAAGATGATCTGCAGCATGTTCGCCTCGGCGAGGCTCTCGATCGGATTCGAGGGAACAATGCGTATGAGCGTTTCGACGACACTCGGCTTCTCGTGGGCTATCTCTATCTTTTCGAGCGCCTCTATCTTGTAGGAATCGAGAATCTGCGCCGTCGTCGCCTCATCGAGCCCCGCTCCCGGCTTGAACGCGTTTCCGAGCGCCAGGCCGATCGTTATCGCGATTGCGGTCGTGCAGAAGTAATAAGCAATCGTTTTGATTCCGATGCGGCCGAGCTTTCGTATATCTCCGAGGCTCGCCGTTCCAACGAAGAGGGACGCGAAAACGAGAGGCACGACGATCATCCTGATCAGGTGGATGAACAGTGTTCCGAGCGGCTCTATATGCTCGGCATGTCGCCCGAGGAGGAGCCCGGCGGGTATGCCGAGGAGAAGTCCGATCAGGATTTTCGTGTAGAGCCGGGTCTGCACGAATCTCGTCAGGATATTCATCATCCGCCTCTTTCGTGTTGCATGTCGGCCATGGTTTCATGACCGATTCTTTCCTCGTCTTTTCTCGAAATGGCTTGAAAAGCATTATAATGTAAGCGTAAAATGGATTGGATTCAAACATCTTTTATCTCTATCGGCGCCCTCGCTTCCCAAGACGAGGCCCGTTTCGGTGCGGCATGAACAAACCGGCAATCATTATCGCCCTCCTTTTCGCGTTTCTGACATCTTTCTTCTCCACCGGCTGTTCATCTTCCGGCCGCCCATACGAGAAGCAGCGGGAGAGGATGGTCAGAGATCAGATCATCGCCCGCGGCATCGACGATTCATTCGTCATCGGCGCGATGATGCGGGTGCCGAGACACAGGTTCGTTCCCGAGAAGCTCGCTTCGATGGCCTACATAGACAACCCCCTTCCCATAGGGTCTGATCAGACCATTTCCCAGCCGTACATCGTCGCCCTGATGACCGCCTCGCTGCGGCTTAAGGGGGGGGAGAAGGTGCTGGAGGTAGGTACCGGTTCCGGGTATCAGGCGGCTGTCCTGGCGGAGATCGTCGATACGGTGTACACGATCGAAATTATTCCGGAGCTCGCCCGGCGGGCGCGGAAAACACTCGATTCGCTCGGCTACAAGAATGTCGAGGTGCGCGCAGGTGACGGGTACGACGGTTGGCCGGAACATGCCCCCTTCGACGGCGTTATCGTCACTGCCGCAGCTCCAAAGCTCCCTCCGCTGCTCGTCGAACAGCTGAAACCGGGCGGGCGGCTCGTAATCCCCGTGGGCGATTTGTACCAGGACCTTCACGTGTATGAGAAAACTTCCGAGGGATTGAAACTGATATCCACCCTTCCCGTGCGCTTCGTCCCGATGACTGGAAAGATCAGGGATTGATCTAGATGGAGGGATAGCGCATCCCGAAGCGTTTCCAGTAGTAGATTCTCGTGAGAATTATCGCGACCGCGAGCAACAGGATATAGGGCGGGAACAGAAGTCCGGCGCTGAGTGAAAAGACGAGCGTCGCCACCTTGGCAGGGAGCAGCACGCTGGTTTGAATGCCTTCATGCGTGTTCCGTCTCACGGGGATCAGAAGCAGCGGAAGAGAGAGCAGAGCCGCCCAGAGCGCCACCATGTTATCGACAGCCACCGCCGTCGCGAGGGCACTGGTCATGAGGATCGCCGATACGATCCTGCCCCTTCCAAGCCCAAGCGCCACCCCGCTTGTTCGAAGGCCGGATCCGGCATCCCCCTCGATATCGGCGAGTGTTGTTGTCAGGTGAATGGAAGCTACGGCTAAAGGATAGGGAAGGAGCACGTGCAGCCCCGAGAGCGGGGCGCCGAGAGCGATCCAGCCCGCCAGTGTATTGAGGATGCCGTTTCCGATCGAATTGGCGCATACATCGAGGACGGCTCTTCTTTTGAGCCGCGCCGGCTCGAGCGAGTAGGCCGCACCGAGCGCGAGGATACCCAAGAGCACGCACGCGTACCAGGCCGAGAGCATGAAGAATCCGATTCCGAGAGCCGCGGCGGCGAGCAGGGCCGCTTCTATCGAGGCGGCTCTGACCGATATGATCGAGTGAGGAATGAGAAAAAGCTTCCTGTTTCTCAGATCAGTTTCACGGTCCGCGATCTGGTTTATTACGTATACGGCGCCGAATGCGGCGGTGATCGAGCAGAGGCCCGCTAAGAGGCGGCGCAGCTGGAGAGGGGCGCCGGTGGCGGCGCTCGCGCGATGCGCTCCGAGCAGGAAGAATGTCCAGACGGGAATGAGTATCATGGGACGCAGAAGAAATATATAGTCGAGCGGTTTTGCGGCTGAGCCGGAAAAGGAATGGACATCGATGGCCGGATCGTTATTTTCTCGGGATTGCATGTATCACTGAACTCGAGCGGGCAGTCCCCCCGCCTTACCCGGCCACTATTCGTCTATCCATTTGACCAGATGCCGCTTGATCTTGCGGGTTGTCGTCTTCGGGAGCTCTTCATCCCTTATCTGGAAATCCCTGATCCGCTTGTACTCGGCGAATCCGCTGCAGATCTTCTTTATCTCGCCTGCTATGGTGCTCCTGATGGTTTCTTGCGAGAGCTCACCCTCGAGCAGATCGGAGGATCCCAGCGCATCGTAGTCGGGCACGATGACGGCCGCAACGCGATCATTACCCTTCCTGTCCTTCACGGCGAGAACCACGCTTTCGAGAATGTACGGACTGTTATCGAGCAGCGATTCGATTTCGTCCGGGTAGATATTCTTCCCGCCGGCCGTCACGATGAGTGATTTCTGCCGCCCGACGATGGTGATGTACCCTTCGGAATCGATCTTTGCGAGATCGCCGGTGTGGAGCCAGCCGTCGATGAGCGTCATTGCTGTGGCTTCCTCGTTCTTGAAGTATCCTTTCATTATATTGGGGCCTCTGACGATGATCTCGCCGATTCCCTCTTCATTGGGATTGTTTACGACCGCCTCGATACCGGCGAGGGCAGGCCCGACGCTCCCCCTCTTGATCTTCCCCAGCGTGTTCACCGATATCACGGGCGAAGCCTCTGTTTGTCCATACCCCTGAAGGACGGGAATTCCGATGGCGGCGAGCGTGTTTTCCGTTTCGGCGCGAAGGGCCGCGGCGCCGCTGACAAAGAATCTGATCGAGCCGAAGCCGGCCGCGGCGAGTTGTTTCTTGAAGAATATACGGGCGACATTGTGCCCCGAGATCTTTCCCAGTCCGGCGGCGAGAGATGTCATGGCGCGAAACAGGATCCTCCTCATCGCGGGAGCCTCGGCGAGCTTCTTACGTATTGTGGCGGCGGTGCGATCGAAGAAAAGCGGGACACCGGTGAATACGGTTATGCCCTCCCTTCCGAGATCTTCCTTGATATCGCGCGATTTCATAGACCGTGCAAAAAAGATCGTGCTTCCCGAAGCGAGAGGGGCAAGAAAGGTGCATGTCGTCGAGAACGTGTGGTGGAGCGGCAGCAGACAGAGAAATACGTCATCCGGGCCGAGGGGTATCCGCTCGCGGGCGGCCCACACATTCGAGGTGATGTTGCGGTGGAGCAGAACGGCCCCTTTCGGCTGACCGGTCGTTCCGGACGTGTAGCAGATCGCAGCGGGGTCTTCCGGGTTGATTTCGGTTTTCCGTTCGAAGAGATCGCGCTTTCCGCTTTTGATCCTCTCCTTCCCGATCGCCATGACATCACCGATGGCGGTTGCGCCTTCCTTCGCCTTACCCTCACCGATGATCATCACGTGAATACCGGCGAGGTTCATCCCCTCGATCTTCTCGCTGAATACCTTTTGCGAAGTGATGAGAAACGTAACTTCTGAATGAAGGATGAGATAACGAATCTCATTTGCATTGAATTGAATGTCCAGCGGAACGACGATCGCCCCGCAGGAGGTTGCCGCCGCGTATGCGATCGTCCACTCGGGACTGTTTTCCGCAATCAGGGCCACGCGATCGCCTTTTTCGAGGCCGTTCGCTATCAGTCCGGCGCCGAGCGACGATATCAGCGTGTCGAGCTCTTGATAGGTTATGGAGAGGTATCCCCAGGAGAAACGGCTCTTCATGGCAACTGATGCGGCGAAGTTCTCTGCGGCATAGTCGAAGAGGGCGGGGAGCGTTGCATAGCTATGGTCCGCCGTGTCCGCGCGGCCGCTTCCGATTGTCGAATCAGTCATTGTACATACCCCCGCTTCGTTTCTGCGCATCGAGACAACGGTCGTTCTCTTTGAATGAGTTCAATGTAACACCGGAAAAAGACGCCGGGCAATTCTTTTTTATCGAGCGGCGTTATCCTCGAGCGGCATTATTCTCAGGCCGGTGTGTCGAGGCGGTGCAGGCCCCTCTCTGCGGCAAGCCTGGAGGCCGCCTCCCACTCCCGGTGAGAGGTCGGGTGATCGAGCGGAGGCACGGTCGACGCCAGGTAGGCCGGATGGTACTGCCGCATGATATTTACATATGAATCCTTCGAGATCTCTTCCGCAATAAAGGTGACGATCTTTTCCGTGTCATCGAGCGCTTCCGGCATGACGAGATGCCTGATTAGAAGCCCGCGCACAGCCACGCCGTCAGAGGAAATCTCGAGGTCGCCCACCTGGCGGTGCATCTCTTTTACTACTTCGGTGATAACGTCGGGATAGTCCTCGGCATTGGAGTACTCGAGGGCCATCGAGGGGGAGAGGTACTTGAAATCCGGCATGTAAATGTCGACTATTCCATCGAGGAGGCGTATGACCTCGATCGAATCGTATCCCCCGGTATTGTACACGATGGGGAGGCGGAATCCGCCGCCGACGGCGGCTTTGATGCTTTCGAGTATCTGGGGCACGACGTGCGTGGGGCTCACGAGGTTGAGATTGTGGCACCTCGACTCCTGCAGCCCGAGCATGAGTGATGCGAGCTCGTCTGAAGATACCGGCCTGCCGGCCGGCTCCTGGCTTATCTCGTAATTCTGGCAGAAGAGACACTTCAGGTTGCAGCCGGAAAAAAAGATCGTTCCCGATCCCGAGCGGCCGACGAGGGGACGCTCCTCTCCGAAGTGCGGTTGCGCGCTCGAGACAACCGCCCGCCGGCCGATGCAGCAGGCGCCTTTCTCGTCCTTCAGCCTGTTCACGCCGCATGAGCGCGGGCAGAGGCGGCAGGATTCGAGCGTGCGACGGAGCTTCGAGAGCCGCTCGTCGTACTTGCCCGAATCGATCAGCGAGAGATAGGAGGGGTAGGTGGCGCCGTCTTGTTTCGTGCCGGTATTCTTCATTGCATGGCCCCGTTCGAGCCTCAGTCCCGGCCCGTAGATACGTCACGCGCCGCTTGCGGGAGAAAATACGTCTCGATGAAACGCGATTCGATTTCCGCAACGAGCGCGAGGCCGCTCTCGGTGAAGTGGAAGCCGTCGCCGGTAAAGATATCGCCTACGTCGTCTCTTGCGCTTATGGCCCGATCGAGATCGATGAGGTGCCAGGCTTCCCGCTCGTCCGAGACCCCGCGTATTCGCTCGTTATACGAACTGATGAGATCGAGGAGCGCTTCGTTCGAGTGGGAATAGCCGCTACGTACGACGAATGCAGGAACACCGAGCGTGACGTGAGAGCTCGGCTCGGTCGCGAAGACTGCCGGAATGGACCGCATGGAGCAGAGACGGCCGATTTCACGAAGGTTGCTCTCGAAATGGTCGATAGGCACGCGGGGAATCTCGAGCGGCGCCACACGGCCGAGAACCGGTTCGAAGATTTTCCGTGCAAACTGAAGAAAGCGCCACTTCGCATATATGAGGCGGATCATTGCAGCGGGCCCGCCTTGATCCATCTGTAGCTCCTTTTCCTCATCAACGGCGCCGTACGCGAGCCAGCGATCGTTCCAGCCGAAGGAGGAGACGACGAGGTCGGGCTTCAGCTCGTCGATGAAGAGGCTCAGCAGGACCTTCCCCTGATAGCTGCTGTACCCCGGAGTGGCGAAATTGAGACATTCGACGCGGGGGTGCCGCGCCTTGAGCATGACCTCGATGATCCGCGGGTATCCCTGATAGGTGCAGGAATTGCCTATGAAGAGTATTCTGTAATTGCCTTCGGGTTTGGGCCGAGCGACCTCGGGTCCGGCGAAGCCGTACGCGTTGATCCCGGGACGTGAGGGAGGAAACCGCCAGAACAGCTTCTCGTGGGACTCGAAGACCTCGAACTGCGACGGCCGTGGGTAGCCGAACTGTATGCCAGATTCGTAGCGAAAGCCCTTTAGTCTCAGAAAGGCCTCGGGCGGAACGATGATGAGGTTTATCACGGCAATCAGAAGAAAGATGCGAAAGCCCGCGCGCCGCGAGCCCGCGAGACGGTTGATCCATAGTGTTCCCGCGGCGAGGAAAAATATCCATACGTAACTCGCCGCGATATTTGATCGTAAGGGTTGTATGAGAGACAGGAAGGCGAGCGCCGTCGCCGAAATGCCGAACGATCCCGCGAAAATGAATGCCGTTATTTTCCGCTCCGCCGATTCTTTCATGTCTGCCGCTTGATCTTTTCCCAGCGCTGGTTCTCCGAAGGCAGTCCCCGGACGTTCCTCGAGGCCTTTCTTCTCGTTTTCCGTATCGTATCGCTGAACGCGAGCAGCTTTCTGCCTATCATTGCGTGAAGCGTCTGAATAGGATCCTTGGATCTGCGGCACTCGTAGAGGGCGTTCGTATATTCTCGCGGAAAACGGCGCATCATCCCGAAGATGAAATCGTGGGAGTCGAACTGATCGTTCATGCTTCCTATGATGGTGTCAAATACGATGTCCTTGAATAGCTCCATTGTACCGTGATACTACCATTTTTCCCGGTGAATCCGCAACTCGTCGTACTGGGTTCTCGGACTTTTTTCTTCGGCGGGGTGTCCGATCGCAATGAGGCTGAGCAGACCGGGGGAATCGGGGATCCCGAGGATCGCCTTGATCGGATTGACGCGTTCCTCGCGCGGATGGCAGCCGAGCCAGACCGCGCCGAGTCCGATTGATGAGGCGGCGATGAGTATATTCTCCGTCGCCGCCGAGCAATCCTGAACCCAGGAGATGGGGGAGAGTTCTCTGTCGCCGCAAACCGCTATGGCGGCCGGAGCGTGGGCGAGCATTTTTCCGTGCGGATGAACCTCGGCCAGGCGCTGAAGCGTCCCTCGATCGCGGACAACAACGAACTGCCACGGTTGCTTGTTATTCGATGAGGGTGCGGCCATTCCCGCCTCGAGAAGCCTTTTCAGGTCCTCTTCCCCTACCGTCTCTCCGGTATATTTGCGAATGCTGCGCCTCGCCAGGATCAGATCGATCGACATGCCTTGTCTCCTTGGGTTACCGGGTTTTCATTGCTCTCTGTCTCAACGCCTCATAGAGAAGAATCGTCGCGGCGGCCGATACGTTGAGCGAATCGCCCCTTCCCAACATAGGTATCCGGACCCGCTCGGCCGCCGGACCGAGCCATCGATCGCCCGCACCGCGATCCTCGCTGCCTACCACGATTGCAACGGCGTTCGTATAATCCGCTTCGGTATACGGCAACGCTGCGAACGGCGTTGCGGTGATCACCGAAATCCCGTTCGCCTCGAGCCAGGAAGCGGCGGCGTCACGGCCCACGGCGATCGCCGGCGTGGTAAAGACCGTCCCGAGGCTCGCGCGGATCACGTTGGGATTGTAGAGATCGGTTTTCGGGTCACTGACGATGAGTCCCGTCGCGCGCGCCGCATCGGTTGATCTCAGCACCGCGCCGATATTGCCCGGCTTCTCCACCGCATCGATGACGAGGTAGAGGGGATTTTTGCTCGGGAGCAGATCGAGGATCGATCGCTGAGGTTTTCGGGCGACGGCGACGAAACCGCCGGCGCCTTCCCGGTAGGCGAGCTTTTCGAATACTCTCGCCGAAACCGAAGTCGTGGTGACCGAGAGGTTGCCGATTTCCCTCGCGAGGCGTTTTCCCTCGGGCGTCGCCGCGAGCTCCGGCTCGAAGAAGCATTCTTCTATTGCGACCCCACCCTCGAGCGCGCGAGAGATCTCACGGATGCCCTCGATCAAGATCAGGCCGGTGGTGTCCCGCTCGCGCCTCTTGCGCAGCCGCACGGCCGATTTGATGCGCGGATTGCCCGGACTCGCTATTTCACGCTTTTCCGGCGTTGGCCTGCTCATATGCCACTCTCGTAAAAGAAACAGGTTACACGACATCACGAAGCGCCGGGAGTCGCCTGCGGAAAATTAATCTGATACCGGCCGATCGGATGTGTATAATACTACCGTACCATCGAATCCGGGTATGAATCAATAGAATCCGGCGTGATCGGGGGGACCGGTAGTAAATCGCGTATTTCGTTTCATATAAATGAGTTATCAATTTGTAATTGTTCTTGACCGGGCCGCTGATTATTATTGATATTGATTGGTAATGGTCTCGGATTTGCAATGAGGATAGTGTAGCCGGTAGAGTCTTTAAAGTTATTGATTTTTATGATATTATGCGCCTGCGGTTCACTACGATATTGACGGAAATTGGCATTATGCGATTGCATCGTGGGATCCTCGCAGTGCTCATTTTCTTAGTGTCCCCGGTGTTCCCTTCGGTGGGGACGGCCGCGCCGAGCGCGTATGCGAGCGATGATGGTTCGCGTTCGGCGGTCGCGAGAGGTGATGATGGTTCGCGTTCGGCGGTCGCGAGAGGCGATGATGGTTCGCGTTCGGCGGCCGCAGAAGGTTCGGAGATGAATATACTGTTCCTGCATCATAGTACCGGTGAGGTGATATGGAGGGGTGGTGTGCCCGAATGGTTCGATCGGCACAACACGGATAACGGCACAAGCTACGAGATCGAGAAGCGCACCTTCCCGAAAGGCTCCCCCTATCCGTGGAACAACTATCCGTTTGATTACTGGAATATCTGGGTCGAGCATGCGGGGGGCGAACCGTATATGGAAGAGCCGACCCTCGAGATCCTCACACGGCAATACGATGTCATCATTTTCAAGCACTGTTTTCCCGTCTGCTATATCGGCAAGGACACGGGCAATCCGGATATCGGTTCACAGAAAAAGCGTATCGAGAACTTCAAGCTCCAGTACGACGCCCTCAAATCGAAGATGCTCGAGTTTCCGGAGACGAAGTTCATCGTCTGGACGGGCGCAGCGCAGGTCAAAAAGGTCTCGCTCAAATCGAGGGTCGCATTCCTGCTCAAGAAAGGCACCTGCTGGAGCGAGGACAAGGCCAGGCGCGCGAGGCAATTTTTCGAATGGGTCAAGAATGAATGGGATGAGGAGGGGGATAATATATTCCTTTGGGATTTCTATGAGCTCGAGACGGAGGGAGGACACTACCTGAAGGAAGAGTATGCGATAAAACCGACAGACTCTCATCCGTGTGAAGCGTTTGCCGGCGACGTCGCGCCCCTGCTGTGCCGGAGGATCGTGGATGTGATCGAGGGGCGTGGCGATACGGGAAGCATAACCGGAAGGTAAAGTTCATCATCGTTTTCGCGTATTTTCGAACGAGGAGGCCGATCATGAAGGGATTGACATCAATCATACTGATAGCATCGCTGGTCGCATTGGTATCCGCACCCTCCCTCCACTCGCAGGGCAGGACCAGGCCTATTATCATCGACCATACGTGCGCCGATCTATCTCAGATTCCAGCCGAGTGGATAGAGTTTGTGAAGAACAACATGGCGGTGTATTACGGTCACACCTCACATGGCGGACAGCCGACGATCGGGATGCGAGAGTTAGAGCTTGGCGACCCTTTCTACAGTTATGCCGTCTGTGAAGGTTGTATGCCGACCGAATCCAATACGCTGAACATCTACGAATACTGGTGGGTGTCGCCGATATACTACTGGTCGATACCTTCCGGGATGGCGAAGACAAGCGGCATCTTGAATGATCACGCGCAAATCATCGTCTCTGGTTTTGGCTGGTGTGTCGAAATTCCCGGGTACTCTACCGAGCAGGTACAGGCGTATCTCGACTCGATGACGGTGTTGGAGCAAACACACCCGGACGTGGCCTTTTTCTATATGACGGGCAACGCTGGCAGCACAAGCGAGAATCGTTACCGTAACAACAATATGATCCGGCAGTACTGCATCGAGAACAACAAGGTGCTATTCGACTTCGCCGAGCTCGACAGCTGGTATTTCAATCCCGACACGCAGGAGTGGGAGCAACATACATTCGAAACCTCTGGAGACCCGGTTCCTCTCTTACACCCGGAGTTCTCCGGCGACAACTTCGGGAACACACATGTGACAAGAGCGTGTTGCCTTCAGAAGGGCAGGGCGTTCTGGTGGATGATGGCGAGGCTCGCCGGCTGGGACGGCAACACTCCCGTCGAGGGTGCTTCGTGGGGAAAGATAAAAGAGATATTCAAACCCGAGTCCCAATAGGGAACGCAGTGATTCAAGCTCCGGAAGATGCCGCCGGCGGTGTTGATCGCGTCGCCGGCGGTTTTGATACCGCCGTAGGAATTCTCATTTCCCCACTTGTAGACAATACGGGAACATAGTATAAAAACAAAGGTTGCTTGCTGACGGATCTCCCTGTCCCGGAGAATGTGAATGGATACCGTTTTTTTTCACGCGCGGGTCTTCGATAACGAGGTAAAGACACGGGGCTCTGCTTCGTGCACACTGGGGACGCCGGTCAAGATCAACGGGAGATCCGAAGAGGAGGGGATATTCGCGCGGTGGGAATGGGACGGCGAGCAACTCGCCGCCCGCAACGATCGCTACGGCTTCTATCCGATATTCTATTTCCAGCGGCCGGGCGAGGTCTGCATGTCTCCGTCGATATTCAAGCTGATCGAGGAAGGGGCCCCGACCGACCTCGACTACCGGGCATTATCCGTATTTTTCAGACTGGGCAATTTCATCGGCGAAGATACGCCGTTCGAGCATATACGCACGTTTCCTCCCAAGACAACTATCGTATGGAGCAAAGACGGGTTTCAGCTCTCCTCCGAAGGGATGCCCCCTCCACGGGTGGAGCGGTATTCCTTCGACGACGCCGTCGACGGGTATATCGAGTACTTCAGAAAAGCGATCGAGCATCACCTCCCGCCGTCCGAAAACTTCGCGATTCCACTGAGCGGCGGTATGGACTCGAGGCATATTCTCTTCGGACTCCGCAGCGCGGGCTATAGACCGAAATTCTGTATCACATCCAAATATTTTCCGCCGATGACTGCGGCGGATCCGGATATCGCCGCTCGGGTTACCGAGGCGCTCGACATGAAACATATCATTATCGAGCCTTTAGAGTCGGAGTTCGAAGCCGTCATATGGAGGAATAACGTCACGAATTTCTGTGCATCCGAGCATCACTGGATGAAAACGATGACCGACTATCTAGTGCGTGAGGTCGAAACGGTATATGACGGTCTTGGTGGGGACGTGCTTTCCGCGATCGAGGATGAGTTGCGAATCGAGAAGGAGCGTTACGAGTTTTTCTCGGGCGGCAAATTCGAGGAGCTGGCCGATCTGCTCTTGATAAAGAATGGACTCAAAAGGCTCTTTATACCGGAAGTGTTCAAGAAGCTGAGCCGGGATGTCGCCGTTCGGCATCTCGGCGGAGAGCTCGAGAAATATGCCGGCTACCCCGATCCCAGTAACATCAGTTGGTTCTGGACTCGAACGCGCAGGATGATCGCCCTCGCGCCTTATTCGGTGCTCTCAGGGGTGCCGCATGTATTTTCGCCCTTTCTCGATCATGATTTAGTCGATTTCCTGTTATCCCTTCCGAGAGATCTCAAATGGGGGACGGATATTCATGGCGAGACGATCAGGCGCGCGTACCCCGAATATGCACATATCCCTTTCACTGTCAGGGCGGACACCGACTATCCGGAGCACAGAGCAAACAGGAAGATGATAAGAGAATTTACGAAATTCTTTATCAGGAGGAAGCCGAAGAGAGCATTGCGATATCGGTATATCATTCCTCGATTGCTGGCTTATGAATTCACTGAACGGTATGCGTCGGCGCAAAGCGGATTTATAACGTTGCTGACCTATCTCTATCAGCTCGAGGAAGCGGTTGCGGGGAGAAAAGAAAATCTACAGTGGGGCTCGTAGTATTCAGCCGTCGAACTAAGCACTGCCCCATTGATAGTATCAGAGGATGAATTACGTTATATGAGGGATTCTCGAGTCCCGGGGAACAAAGGTGGACACCGTTTTTTTTTCACGCGCTCGTTGTCGGTGACAAGGTGAAGACACGGGGCAGTGCCTCGTGCACACTGGGGACACCGATCAAGATCAGCGGGAAGCCGGACGAGGAAGGGATTTTCGCCCGATGAGAGTGGGATGGCGAGCAACTCGTCGCCCGCAACGACAGGTACGGCTTCTATCAGATATTCTACTTTCAGCTCCCCGGCGAGATATGCATCTCTTCATCGATATTCAAGCTTATCGAAGAGGGCGCCCCTACCGATCTCGATTATCGGGGGCTATCCGTTTTCTTTCGGCTCGGCAATTTCATCGGGGAAGACACGCCGTTCGAGCACATACGTGTGTTCCCGCCGAGCGCGAGTATCACGTGGAGCAGGAACGGCTTTGACCTTTCTTCCGACGGCATGCCGCCTGCGCGGGCGGCGCGGATCTCTTTCGACGGCGCCGTCGACGGGTTTATAGAGTATTTCAGAAAAGCGATCGAGCACCAATGTCCCCCGTCTGAAAGCTTTGCGGTTCCCCTGAGCGGCGGCAGGGACTCGAGGCACATCGCAATGGAGCTCTGCAGGACCGGATACAAGCCGAAATTCTGTATCACGTCAAAATACTTCCCGCCGCTGAAAACGAAAGATTCGGATGTTGCCGCCCGGATTGCCAATGTGCTCGATGTATCTCATGTCGTTGTCGAGCCTTTAGAATCGGAGTTCGAAGCCACAATAAAGAAGAATTTCATCACGAACCTCTGCGCTCCCGAGCACGCCTGGATGTTGACGATGGCGGATCGGCTTGCAGAAGAGGTGGAAACGGTATACGACGGTATCGGGGGGGATACCATCGGCGCACTCGAGGACGAATTGCAGGTCGAGGAACAGTGGTACGAGATGTTCACGACGGGGCAGTTTGACGAGCTGGCCGATATGATCCTGATAAAGAATGGACTGAGAAAGCTCTTCGTACCGGAAGAATACAGCAAGATGGGCCGGGGGATCGCCATCGAGCATCTCAGCAGTGAACTCGAAAAACATGCCGATTACCCCGATCCCTCAAACTCCTACTGGTTCTGGACGCGGACGCGCCGAATGGTGGCCCTCGCACCCTATTGCGTGCTGGGATCGGTCACGAACGTCCTTTCGCCATACCTGGATCACGATCTGTACGATTTTCTGTCGACAATTCCAAGGGAGCTGAAGTTCAGAACGGACCTTCATGGCGTGACGGTCAAGCGCGCGTATCCCGAGTATGCGGATATCCCTTTTGTCAATAGGGAGGAAAGCAATTTTCCGGATTATGGCACGACATGGCAGTTGATAGGAGATTTTACGAAGTTCTTTATCACGAATAGGCCCAAGAAGCGGTTACGGTATCGATACGTCGTTCCGCGATTGCTTGCAAATATATTTACCGAAAAATATGCGTCGGTGCAGAGAGGTTTTATACCGCTGGTAACCTATCTCTATCAGCTGGAGGAAGCCGCATCACGGAAGATTGGAAATCTCGAGTGGGATATGCAGATTTCAGCGCCCGAAAAGCCCCATGATCCACCTGCGGTTCTCGCGTCTCCCGAGATCACGGAGCAGATAGAGAACCCTCGAGAAATCACCCTTCTTGAGCGCCTCGCCCATTATATAGCGGCGATTTCTGGAATACCGTTTACAGACCTTTCTCCATTCCCGCTTGACGAGGGCCGGGTTGGAGAGGTTGTCGTTGAGCATCAATTGCTCTTTATAGAGTTCGATATTCCCCTTGATATCCAGGAGTATCGTCGTTCTTCCGTTTCGGTCGATTTTCGAGAGCCAGAATACATACTCCGCAATGCCGTGCTTATCGATGAAAACATCCACGACGAGACCGATATCGGTCGAGGCGCCTTCCCTCTGCATATAGGGATCGGTTATATCGAAAACGAAATTGCCGAGTCCGTACGCTATCAATCCGTCATTGTACCGCTCGATCCCCTGCCGGACATGGGCATGATGAACGAGAATGATTTTCGCCCCCGCGTCAATCATCGCGCGTGCGTCTCTCATGAGAGCGGGATCCGGGTACTGGTGGAATTCAAGGCCCGTGTGAAGCGAGCAAACAATGACATCCACATCGTTTCTGTGATGAGCGATTCTCGCGATGATCCTCTTCGGTTCGTAGATCGATACGCCGGGCTTGCTCTTTCCCGCGTGATTTCCTTTCCGGTGAGGGGCGTATACGAAATCGGCACAGGCGATGATACCGATGCGCACATCATTTTCGCTTACCACGCGCATCATATTCGCCTCGGCGGCGTCGGTGCCTCCACCGGCGATCACGAAGCCCCTCGAGTGCAGCTGCTCCACCGTGTCGAGAAATGCTTCCGTTCCCGCGTCCGTTATATGGTTATTGGCGATTGCCGCGACGTTGAACTCCTCTCTCACCCGGTCTAGGAAGGAGGCGGGGGCTATCATGCTGGAAAGCGGGCCCGCGATCTTCGGATCGGAAACGGGATTGCATTCGAGATTGAAGAGGCCGAGATGCGCCTTCCCGAGGGCATCGTTCATTCCCGGCAGCGGATTGAAGTCGGGATGCGACGCGAGGCGCGTGCCGATAGCGCCGCTGAAATTCAGATCTCCCACGGCCCGGAGGCAAACAGATTTGGAGCCGCGTTTTCTGTTGATTATATGGTTCAGCCCCATAACCTATCTCTTCACTAATTTCAGCGCTGTCTTGATAAAGTTCCTGTCGAATATCCACAGCAGCAACAGATACGTGAGCGCTCCTATGACGATTTTACCGCAAAAACTAATCCAGAGATAGCTCGTATCGGTTGCAAACGGCAGGTGGGGAACCAGGATGCTGTAGAGGTACAGTACTGCTGAGGCGAAAAAGCCGAGTCTCAATCCGGGCACGAGCTGCGCGAGGTATTGCCGCATCGGTATTTTTACCACTCTCAAGGATATCGACAAGGTGATAAAGAAGGCGAATGGATACGCTATGCACCACATCGAAGATACTCCCACCGTGCCCCATCTCGAGCCGAATAGGAAGCTCGGGACCATGATGGCGACGAATATCAGCATATTTCTCGCGCTGATATCCGGCCTCCCAAGGGCGTTGATCAGGGCCGGCCCGATGCTCGCGACGCCTCTGAGCGGCTGGATGATGAGGAGAATCTGAAGAACGAGGATAATCGGCTCCCATTTGGCGCCGAGAAAGAGTGTGACGAATTCCCGGCTCACCCAGAATATTCCGCAGAAGATCATCATATAGAGGGTGAACGCGAAATTGATGATCTTCAGGTATTGTTCCCTGAGCTGATCGAGGTCGTCCTGTATCATGGAGAACGAGGAGTAGAGCACGGGGAAAATGATCGGCTGAATCTTGGAGATCGGCGTCGTGGCAAGGTTGAAGGCAAAGCTATAATAGCCGAACGACTTGGCGCCGAGCTTTCTCGCCAGAATCATGTAATCGGAATTCGAATAGAGGTACCACAGCACCCGGTCCGCCACGATAGCCCCGCCGAATTTCACGTATCCGCGCAATCCGTGTATCGTGAACTGAATTCTCGGTATCCAGTGATTCGACAGACAGGCCAGCACGAATCTGAGAAACCCCGTCATGATTATGCCGATGATCAGGCTGAATGCGCCGAATCCGGAGATCGCCAGCACGAGGACGGTTACGCTCGATAGCAGATTGCTGACGAAATCGACGATCCCGGCATATTTGTACTTCAGGTCTCTCAGGAGCAGGTTGTTGGGAATGTCTGAGATAATGGTAAAGAAAAGCCCGACAACGCTCAATCTCAGGAGCGGGATGACTTTCGGATTCTTGAAAAACATCGCGGTGACCGGCGCGGTGAAATATATCAGGATCGCAAAGAACAGTCCCATGAGGAATGTGATCCAGAACAGGCTGTGCAGATGGATCTCGCGCAGATCCTTCTTTTGAATGATCGATGCGCCGAACCCGAAATTCCCGATAAGATGAATGAAGCTCGTGATGAGGATCGCCATTCCGGCGAGCCCGTAGTCGGCCGGGTCGAGAAACCGGGCGATGATGATGGTGTTGATCCAGACAAAGACCTGACCGACGGTTTTCAGTGATCCTATCCAGAAAACGCCGGACTTGATATTTTTAGCAAAGTGAAAATCCATTATGTCAGCGATACCGATGCAGAGAAGGAGTTATTCTATCTCGAGACGCTTGCGAACTCGATCGATGATCTGCTCGTTTTCTGCGGTTTCCAAGCGGCTTATCGCTTCCTCTCTGTCCATGTACCCTTCCCGCACCAGGTTGGCCAGTTCGAACGCATACGGGTGAAAATCGAATCTTTCTCTGTGGATCTTGTTGGCAAAGGCATTGAGGAGACAGTTTGTCGAATTCGGATCGGTATCCTCCGGCTTCTTCCAACCCAATTTGTTGATCCTCTCGACGATTTTCCCCTCGTCATACGAGAGGAATGCCAGGGGACTGATGTTGTAGGGAAATCTGTCCTTGGCGGAGAAGTGGCTCTCGTTGAGGAAGTAGTTCCTGATCTCGGGACCGGATGCTTCCTCCATCGGTTCGAGAAGAACCTTTTGCATACTCCTGATCATCGAAGGATTGTTCTTGAAGATCGAAGCTGCGATCGGGGCCTGACCCGGCGACCATCCATAGGTAATGAACGGAATGGCGCCCTCGACGGCCATCCTGAGCGCGATGAATTTGACGATACCCATGCAGCTCGTGCAGATCGTGCTCGCGCGCTCCAGTGTCTTTCTCGAATACATCTCGGAATCCACAGCCCGGCGAAAAATCGACTTCATGAGATCGAATCGCGGTTTGTAGATAATATTGTCGATGTTGAGCCCTTCCACCACCTTGTGGATATTCTGCAATGCCGCAGGCGACACAAAGCCGTTGTCAATGGTAAGGGCGAGTATCGAGAGATCGTACTGCTCTCTCAGCACAACGAGTGTATAGGTCGAATCTTTGCCGCCGCTGTACGCCATGAGGCAGTCGTAGCCGCCGGCTGTTTGCTTGGCTTCGATGAGTTTTTCGAACTTTTTTCTGTATTTTTCCTTGGAAATCTCGAGTTTTTCGATTCCCTTGAACGACCGGCAAAAGTTGCATACGCCTTCGTCATCGATATTGATGCCGGGAAATGTTTCAGGCAATACGCATCTGCTGCAACGCTTCATGGATGTTTCCTTTCGAATTATATTCTCTCACAATACGCACACATTAGATAACCCTACCACTCGAAGCCGGGAGCGGGGGGAGGTTGCCTGAGGTGTTCGGTCAGTTCACGCTTGCGGCTGAGATCCTTCCATGCCCGTTCGACCTGTTCCCCGCTCAATTGGAGCATTTCGGCAACCTGGCTCTTCGGGATATTCTTCTCTACGCCGTAGAGCATATAATCGAGAATACTGTACGGCATGCAGAAGTAGAAATCTTCATCGCTGACTTCGAAGCTGTACGTATCAGGGCTCGGCGTGCGGGATATAATCTCCTCGGGAACGCCGAGATATGCCCCAAGCTGATACACCTGGACCTTGTAGAGATCGGCGAGCGGTTCGATATCCACGCCGCCGTCGCCGAATTTGACGAAGAAGCCTTGCAGGGCCTCAGAGCGGTTCGTCGTCCCGCAAACGACATAGTATCGCTTCTCCGCCTCGTAGTAGAGCTGGATCATTCTCGTTCTCTGCTTGATGTCGTTGGCCGCCATGAGGCCAAGGTAATTCTTGTGGGAGAGCCTTTCGCGCCGCACGTCGCCGTCCGGAAGCTGGACCTCGATGTGGTATACATTCAATCGATCCCGATCGAGAAGATCCTGCGGCAGAACGAGGCGGAACTTGTATGGAGGATCGAGATCGGGAAATATCTTCTTTACGATGGCATCACGTGTCTCGTATACATCGAAGCTCTCGAGCATCGGGGTGATTTCCACCTCATGACAGTCGATGCCCAGATGTTCGGCCATCATTTGACCGTATTCACGACTGATGGGATTCGATTCCTTTTCGGGCAGCAGCATGCCGTATACCCTCTTTTCGCCGATGGCCCGCACCGCAAGCGAGGCGGCGACAGCCGAGTCGATGCCGCCGCTGAGGCCGATGACGATTCCTTTTCTTCTGAAGAAATTCTTGAGCTGATCACGTATGAAGGACTCGATCTGCGATGCGATCTTTTCCGGATCGATATTCAGGACGTCTTTCGTAAATTCCATTTCCTATCCCCCTCGGGTTTATTCGTTACCGTTCCCCGCCCGTCACGATCTGACGGCTAATGCATAACTTGTTGAATGACAATCTGTTCTATAGCTCCTTCTTGGTGATCTTGCCGGATGATGTCTTTGGAAGGGATGCCCTCATTTCGATGATCCTCGGCACCATAAAATCTTCCAGGCGCCTGCTGCAGTGAGCGATGATCTCCTTCTCAGAGATGCTCGATCCCTCTTTGAGCACGACGTAGGCCTTGATCGCCTCTCCGAGCAAGTCGTCCGGTGTCCCGACGACGGCCGCCTCGAGCATGTCGGGTAATTCATACAGCACATTCTCCACTTCCTTCGGACTGACCTTTTCCCCCCTGCTCTTGATGATGTCGTCCTTGCGCGAAACGAAGTAGAGGTACCCTTCCTCGTCCATCTCGAAGAGGTCCCCGGTGTAGAGCACCTTCTCCCACGGAAAGGGGCCTTCGCGCAGCATTTCATTCGTTTCCTCAGGCAATTCCCAGTATCCCTTCATGACATTTGCTCCCCTGACAACGAGCTCTCCGACAACGTGCGGTTTCGTGATGACTCTATCCTCCTCGTCAACGAGGTATACCTGCTCGTTGGGCATGCCCTTCCCGATCGAGTTTGGCCGGCGCTCGAGCTCTTCGGGCGGCATATAGGATACACGCTTGCACTCGGTCAAGCCGTACATCGAGTATATCGCGGCGCCGGAGAATATCTTTTGCAGCCCGCGTATATGGCTCTCCGGCAGTGCGGCGGCCGTATTCGTTATGTAGCGCAGATGCTCGAACCGCTCTTTCTCCAATTCTTTCAACTGGAGCAGTATCGCCGCCATGGTCGGCACGATAGGGAATCCGGTTACCTTCTCCTTCTTGATGAGGTTGATCACCGCATACGGATAGAGAAACGTTTTTTCAAGTATGACGGTTCCCCCGAATTGGGCCGCCATGATCACCTGGTAGAGACCGTAGTCGAAGGAGAGGGGAAGGACATCGAGGATAATGTCACTCTCGACATTCTCGAGGTATGTCGTGATCGACGTCGAAGCCGCAACCATATTCTGGTGCGTCAGCATAACCCCTTTGGGA
Organism: uncultured bacterium; assembly: GCA_965369375.1. GTDB lineage: Bacteria > Krumholzibacteriota > Krumholzibacteriia > Krumholzibacteriales > Krumholzibacteriaceae > CBDUQN01. The sequence goes on from CBDUQN010000001.1 coordinate 71,844, forward strand.
TTTCCGGTTGTCCCGGATGTATAGATGAGCGCCGCGAGATCCATATCTATTGTTTTTCTTGGAACTCCGGTTTCCGGAGAACATGCAAGGATCTCGTTCCATTGCATAAGACGGAAGCGCGCATCGCCTGGATCCATCTTCTTGTCCCCAACGAGCACGACTGATTTCATTGAAGGAGTATTGGCGGCTGCGGCGCCTGCAACCTTCCATTTGTTTTCGCTGGTGATGAGTGCGGTCGCGCGGCAGTTATTGAGGATATACGTGAACTTGTCCTTCTTCGTGGTGGGATTGACGACGACAAAGATCGCGCCGGCCTTGAGTATCCCGAAGATCGAGATAACCGTCTCGGCCGAATTATCCAGATAAACGACGACGCGATCGCCGTAGGCAACACCGGATCGTATGAGACCAAGAGCGATCTTGTTGGCCCCAGCGTTAATGTCCTTGTATGCATAGCGTTCGGCGCCAGTTACGAGAGCCGTTTTGTCCGGATGCCTTTCAGTGGATCTTTCTAGGAATTCTTGGATCAACATGAATAAAAAGGGATTGAGGATGCAATCCGTTCGTACAAACCCCCAACTTCGTGTTCGTGTCTATTTCAGTTGCTTGTTTTACCCGCAATATATTCACTCAGTTTGCTGACAGAATCGAAATTTTCCGGTACGAGCTCGTCATCTTTCACTTCGATCCCGAATTCTTCTTCCACGAACGATACCAATTCGAGAATCCCCGTTGAGTCTATGATCCCCTTTTCGAGAAAGGAGTCGTTATCGTCCAATGCGGCTTCTTCTGCTCCGAGAAGGGCGTTTTCAACGATGAAATCTCTTATCTGTTTTCTTGCATCCAAGTGCGTACCCCCAAGTCCTTTCAATGGAAGCTCCACATGTAAATGAAACTAGCATAGCAATAGCGCATGAACAATAAAAATAACGGACGTTTGCCGTTCACGCAATTCCTGTAGCAATAAAAATGCCGCAATGCAGGGCAGGATTATAGTATTGAGAAGTAGACAGATACTCTGTGAAACGAGCCGAGGTCGCCGTAGTCGGTCCACGCGTAATCAACCATCAATGCCTCTTTCACCTTGATGCCGCCGCCGAAGGTGAAGCCTCCGCCCGGTCTGTATTCCTGTCCGCAGTATCCCGCTCTGACGGCCAGCATCTTGATCACTTCTACTTCCAGTCCGGCGCTGACGTAGATGTTTTCATACCGCGGCTTGACGAGATCAAAGGCGAGAGCGACGCCGAGATCGTCGGGGATCAGTTCGCTTTCATGGTAGGCGCCGAAGCGGATCGTAAGCGGCAGGGGCTCTCCATGCGAGTCGAACCTGATATCTGGACCGAGGTTCTGCGCCGAGAAACCTATCTTCGTCATGGGCTTTTCGATGGTGTAGAGCGCTCCGATATCGACTCCCATGCCGCTGGCCGTCCATTCATCGAGTGTTTCGCGGAAGAATTTGAGATTCATCCCTGCAGTGAATTGCTTTACCGGTGTGATACCGAGTCCTATGAGAACCTGATAGTTATTGTTCTTCAGATCCTCTGTTTCCTGACCCTGATCGTCGTATCCCTGAATATCCGGACGGTAGGTATATATGATGCCGCCGCTTATGATGAACTTTTCATTTATTCTATGGTGACCCGACAGATTGTCATACTTGGTGTCGACGATCCATTGAGAGTGGGAAATACCGAGACCGCTCCCCTCCATATCATGCAGCGCCGCCGGATTTGAGAGCCAGTTGAACGGATCGCCCGATAGCGCCGCTTTTGTCTCACCCAGCGCGATCGATTTCGGACCGACGGGGAGCGTCAGGTAACTCGCGCCGGCGCTCGAAGTGCCTTCCTGCGCCAGAGCCGAATGGGCGAGAAACAGACAGGGGATCAGCAACGCGGAAAGGAAACATAATAGATGATTCGATTTTAAGTGTTTCATTATGTAATCCTTTATCCTTTGTTGACTATCATGATTGGACGTCTGTCGATGACTGTTCCGGTGGCGTCTTTCACGATCACGTAGTACACGCCGCTCATGACGCGATTTCCCTGAGCGTTCATGCCGTCCCAATCAAGCGATGATTCGGTTCCGACTTCCTGGCTCCAGACCTCGAGTCCATTCTCATTGTATACGGTAACGGTTCCGCCGCTCGGCAGATTATCGATGTTGAGGTTGCCCATGCTCGGATGGTACGGAACGGGATAGACACTGAGCAACGGCGACGTCGGCGCGACAGGCTCTTCACCGGTAATTACGAGTGTGTCGATGGCGGAGATGAGCATGTCACCCTGGTTGGTATAGGAGACCGCTCTCAGAATATACGTCTGAGGCGTAAGGAGATTTCCCATCGTAACCGCGTGGGAGTTTGCGTAAGTATCGTTATCCCAATCAGTTATTGATTCAAAGTTGTAGGCGCGGCCGAACTGGACAAATCCGATCGACGGCGTCAGGGTCGACCAGCTGATCTCATAGGTGCCGGCGTTGATTTGCGTAATGTCCGTTATGCGGCAGAGGTTCTTCGTCTGCTCGTCTGCATCCTGGGGGATCGTGAAACCGGACACGCGGTTGGAGAAGGGGCTTCTCTCACCGGCGGTGTTCTTTGCTATTATTCTATAGTAGTATACCGTGCTTTTCTGGAGGTTTGTATCCATGTAGGAGTGCGTCGATGCGTCGACACTGTCGATCGCCTGAAAACCCGAAGAGGCGGTCAGGGATCGATAGATGACATAGCCGATGATATCCGGTTCGGGATTCGACGGCCATGTAAAGAGGAATTCTGTTGTTTCCTGAGCAGCGAGAGGTGCTGAAAGGATAAAGAGAAGACCGACGAATAAGCCGCAAAGTGTTGCTTTTTTAATCATGATTTCACTCCATTGCGTTGAGGGCCGATGCCACCTTCTTCTCTTTCAATTTTGATCAATGTATGAAATCGCCCCTTCGATTTCAATAACATTAATTGCATTTTTATACTTTTTTCGCAAATTCATATATCTCAAATGACTACGGTCGCGGGTTTTTCTGTTGCGATCTTGTTTCTCAGCGTTTCTTCTCATACCCAGTTAAAACCCTTGATATATTGAAGTCATTCGCTATTCATCGAACTTTACTTTGTGCATTTCTTATCTCACTGGCTGAGCGATTATGAAGCAATATTTTTGCCATACTCATTGTTTCGCTTTGATTCGTTTGCAAAGCCGCCGTATTTAAACCTCCGAGCTTTATTGGAACGATCGGTCGAAGAGCGATCCAGGCGATCTTTTCGTGCATCGTGTCAACGAAAGCATGGAAGAGGCTCGTGGAAGAAGGTATTTACGATTCGCATCGAAGCGTGTTAGTGTAATGAGCGGAAAAACTTGATGGAATATCATTATTAGTTGACCGGCATATTCTTTGCAATTATATAGAGAGTAGTTTTCGGAGGTCGATAATGAGACTCAGAACTCAAATTCTAATCTTTCCGATAATGTCATTGATTATGTGTGCGATATTGCATGCTGAAACCTACTATTTATCCCCGTCGGGAGATAACGGTAATTCCGGAACCGCGACGACAACGGCGTGGGCGACGTTGCAATATGCCGAGGACATGTTGCAGCCCGGAGATACACTGCTTGTCATGGGCGGTACGTATTCGACGCAGCAGTATATGTGGGGCGGACCGAGCGGCACGGAGGGTAATCCGATCGTGCTCAAGGCGTACGGCGATGGTGTGGCGTACTTCCAGCGGGGTGGGAGCAACGGCGTGTTTTTCGTCCTGACTGCGAGCTGGTTCGTCATCGACGGCCAAAGTTACCTTAATGGCGGCGACGCACAGCGATACCTCGTATTTCAGTCGGGTGCGTATGACGGCATGGCCTCGAATTATGCGTACTCGTGCATAACCGGCGCGTCGGCGCGACATGTAACGATACACAAAGCCGAGTTCAGCGGATTGTATTGCGGTCATAGCAATGCGCCCGGTGATTACAGCGCCGCATGGCTCTACAACGGATTCATACTCGATCAATGTGAGTACTGGGAAATAACGAATTGTCACATTCATCATGTCGGTGATTCCACCTGGACGTACGGATCGGGGTACCCGTTCTTTGCCGATAATTGTCGCTTTTTGCTTCTCGAGAATAACGAGCTCGATCATGGCGGGCACGGGATGGTCGAGCTGAGAAACAGCCAGTACTGTATCGTGCGCGGCAACAGACTCACAAACTACTGGGGTGGGGGCATATACCTGTATATCGGGACTGCCTACAACCTGATCGAGGATAATTTGATCCTCCATTCGGGCACTTCATACGGTGATGGTATGGATCCGGACTATCCCAAACCCTGCGTGCAGCTTTCCGCCTCACGCAACGTTTTCCGGAACAATGTCCTCTATACCCCGTTCAATCAGGGGTTCGATTTCGAAGCATACGGCAATGTCGATAATGTCGACTCCAACCTGGTTTACAACAACACGATTTATAACTCGAAGTGGGGCTACGGGAATATGATCCTCCAGGTAAGGACCGCGGGGCGCACCTGTGAAGATAATCTCATCGCAAATAATATCATCTATAAGAGCATAGGATGGGGTGGAGGCACCGCCTGCAACAGCACCAATGTGCCTCACGCTTCACCGGAGATACTCATTACGATGCCGTACGCCGACGACAACGGCAACTGGCTCGAGCCCGATGAATACGGTGTCCTGCCGCACAGCACGCATTTCGGCGGAAATCGATTCGCGCACAATCTGCTCAGGCATTACAGTTCCACGGCCGATTATGACAGCATGATCACCTATTCAGGCGATATGGATTACCGGGATTATTGCAGAAGATGGACCGTTGCCGATTTAGAGGCATTGGATCCCGTAGCGTGGTACGGTAATATCTCGGATAATCCACGGTTTGTGTCTGAGGATCCTGAAGTCTACGGATTGACATCGGGGTGGTGGCATCTCCAGCCGGGTAGTTCCTGCATCGACGGGGGGATCGTCGTAGACGATTGGATAGGGGCTTATGTGGAATCTCTCCATCCGGGATACGGCTGGGGAAACAGGAGTTACGTCGGCGCGGCGCCGGATATCGGCGCATACGAGCATGGCGAGGATGTAACGGGCCCTCCCGGTCCTCCCAGCCTGGAGATTCATCCGGGCAGCAAGTAGGGCAATCGCTCTTCCAAGTTATCCCCCGATTTTTTCAGGCTCGTTTTAACGAGACCGCTGTATATATTGAATAAAAGGAATTATTCTCTGCAATGGGGCAGGTTGTGCTAGTATGCTCAATGAGCGAAATCGAAAAGATTTCATTATCGTTTGACCGGCATGTTCCTTGCAATTATACGAAAGTAAATTTTCGGAGGTCTGTCAATGAAACATAGAATACAGCTGATTATTTTTCTGATTATGTTATCGAGCATGTTTGTTTCTCTGCATGCTGAAATATATTACATGTCTCCATCGGGAGATGACGGAAATACCGGGACCACCCAAACAACTGCGTGGGCTACGTTACAGTATGCCGACGGCATGATAGGTCCGGGAGATACCTTGTTGATAGTGGGGGGGGTCTATCCGGGCGCGCAGGCTATTACTTCCCCCAGGAGCGGGACCGGTCCGAACAGTTATGTCACATTCAAGGCTTTGGGGGATGCGCCGGCGATTTTCCAGCAGGGCGGCAGTAACGGTGGATTCGCCTTGATAGGGAACAATTCCTGGATTTGCATTGACGGAGAGAGCTATATAAATCCGAGCGATACGACCCGCTATATCGTTTTCATGTATGGCGCGCACGACGGGATGGCCGCAAACTATGTCGAGTATGGTTTCTCGGTACTGTCTTCGCAACATATCAAGGTCAAGGGAGTGGAATTCAACGGGCTCAACTGCGGTCACAGTAACGCCCCGTGTGATTTCGAAACAGCATCGGTGTATAACATGCTCCGTATCTGGAACAGCGATTATTTCGAGCTCAATAATTGTTACGTTCATCATGTCGGGGATTCCAACTGGCACATGGGATACGGTTACGGTCTGGAAACCAGAAACAGCAACTTCATGAGGATCGAGAACTGCCGATTCGAACAGATCGGTCATGCGATAACGGATTTCGGCACGAGCGGCCAACCGTGCTACTACGCGACATTCCGGAACAACGTGTTCAACAACGGGTGGGGCGGCGGCGTCTACATCTATTATCCGTCCGGATATAACTTGATCGAAGGAAATAAGATCTATAACTCCGGAACGGCGTATGGTGATCCGATAAACAGTTCTTATGGCAGCGGCTGTACACAGGGCGTGGAGCAGAAGTATCCCAAGCCGTGCGTTCAAATATCGAGTTCAAAAAACGTTTTCAGGGATAATGTGATATATACCCCGTGGAACCAGGGCTTTGATTTCGAGGCGTATACGAATAGAGTGGTCGATTCGAACCTCGTGTACAACAATACGATCTACTATACGAACTGGTACTACGGAATCATGAATCTTCAGGTGCGCTCGGCGGGAACCACGTGTAACGGAAACGTTATCGCCAACAATATTATATACCGAAACGAGTATGACCTCTATGACGTCGGCACATTGGGGCGGAGAATACCCTCTGTGGCGCTCTACAAGACGTATGACTCGTACAATATGCCGTCCAATAATATGTTCAGTAACAACCTCATGCGGCTCCATCGTTCCGCGCCGAGCGACAGCGAGGTTGTATTCACTTACGGATACGGCAACTCCGCTCTCGGAAGAGGTTACAGCGTGCCCGCCGTCGAAGCGATGAATCCGGCCGATCTGAACTGGAACATATTCACCGGTAATATTACCGACAGGCCGCAACTGCTTTCCGAAGATCCCGTCAACGTCACCAACTGGTGGTACCTTCTCGCGACCAGCCCGTGTATCGATGCGGGAGTTGTCGTGAATGACTGGATCGGCGCCTATGTGGAATCCCGCTATCCCGGGTATGGATGGGGTAACAGGAGTTACGTGGGAACGGCCCCGGATATCGGTGCTTTCGAATATGGCGAGGAGCAGTCGGGTCCCCCGGGCCCTCCCGGCCTATCGATTCATCCGGGGAACCAGTAGAATAATCATCTCTGAAGTTCTTCGAGTAATCTTCCCGCTATCTCTTGCGCCGCTGTGCGGTGCGCGAGCTCGTTTGGATGTCTGTCCAGATTGTTGACGGTGAGCCGGGAATACTTCTCATTGTCGAAGGCGTTTTCCAGGGACCAGACGGGGATGTTGGATGAGGCGGCTGCATCCACAAAATTCCTGTATCGCTCGCGAAATTTCTCCTCGACTATGACGGTTATATCGAATGGGACCACCCATACGAGGGCGCCACCATCCTGCGCCATTCTCGAGAAAGCCGATATATCCTCCAAATGAGCTGCAAGCAACGATTGATCGGCATACGGATCGACAGCCCCGCTTCCGTCTATCAGATAACGAAATCTAATCCGTTCGACCCGAAGATGCATCTCCTGAAAGAGGTAGAAATTTCTGAAGAGAATTGCGCTCGGCGTGAACGTGGATTGAAACATTCTCGGTGTTATCGGATAGAGGTAGTCTATATCGTTGAAAACATACAGCAGGAGCACCACGTCGGGTTTATAGGCCATGCCGTGTTCGAGAAACCGGATGTGATCGCGTGTATGAGTATCCCCTCGGCTCTCGTTGATCACTTCCCAATGTTCCCCCGTCTTTGCCGTGAGCCTCCGGCCGATCTCGGCACCGAAACGGTTCTCGATCGACTTGATGCCCCAGCCGAACGCGTAAGAATCTCCAATGATCAAAAGGCGTTTTGTATCCGGTGCCTTCGCTATCGAATGCTCTTCGTCGCGAAAGCCTTCGCGGTTGAATTCAGCATGGCGGCGTCCCCAGAGCATCGTCGTGCAGGTGGGAGAGCCCTGGGTGGCCGGAAAGACCAGTGCCCTGAAACGGATAATCCCTTCACCGAGCAGCAAGATGCCGATAATGGTGCCGAGAAGGAGCAGGATATTTGCATACCTCTTCTTGAGGAACGAGTAGGCATACTGGAATGTTCCGACAAACAACATCAGGAGCGAAATCCATTCGAGAATCACCGCGAGAGGCATGATCGAGCCGAAAAAATTCAGTCCTATTATCCGTGCCGCGTTGGTGGGATCGTCGATAGCGCTTAAGAAATACGCTATTCCCCAGAACATGATCGCGAGGTCGATCGAGGGAATACCCGGGTGCGCCGCGGCTTCGCGCCGGCCCGATTTGGGACGTGAACGCCATGCATGGAATATGGTAATGAGGGACAGCAGCGCAGAGACGATTATTACGGCAAAAAAGCGATGGGACCACCGCCCGAGAACGGCTCGGCTCTCGAAGGATTGGTACAGGAAGAGGGAGAGTGTGAACAGGACCATCCCGATGATCCTGCCGATTCTAGACCTGAGAAAACGGTTCAGCCATTGTTTGAGCGCCATCGATCTCTCATCGTCTCCCGTTACTGTCTGCTGAAAATGATGTTATGAGTATGTCGTTGAATCTTCAGCTGTGTCCGATCGTTAATGGATATAACACAAATTCCATAATCTATCAAGTGCCTTAAATTAAGAAATTTACGCTTGCCCGGCATGTTCGGCGGGTATATTCTTTGACGGCGCATTGGCACTATCGATGCTCATAGCGATTCACCGAGAGCCGGCGATACGGGGGGGAGTTATCGCCGGGTGGAAGGCAAATGACATCAGACGATAAACGAGTTGAAAGCGAAGAATCCTTTCACGACAGAATTGCCGTCGAGAGTGAAGATAGCTACAGCATCTATTACAGGTTCGATGTGACGAAGGACATGCGCGAAGCGATGTTCGATCAGATCGGTGACCTCGGCGACAAGCTCGTACTGGATTTCGGCTGCGGCTCCGGATGGTTCTCCGTATTCCTGGCCCAGCGGGGGGCGAAGAGCATAGGGATCGATATCTCACGGAACCTGTTGAGGAATGCGGTCCGGGCGGCGGAGAAGAATGATGTCGAGGAACGGGTCTTGTTCTGCCATATGAATGCCGAGAACATGGCGTTACAAACGGATCAGTTTGATTTCATCATTGGAAACGCGATCCTGCACCACCTCGATCTCGAGAAAGCGATTCACGAGATTCATAGGGTCTTGAAACCGGGTGGGGTGGCCTACTTCATCGAACCGATGGCGTACAATCCTCTTGTCAATCTCTATAGAAGATTCACGCCGGACCGGAGGACGGTCGACGAGAGACCGTTCACGAGGGCGGATATCAATCTGTTCAAGAAAAAGTTCGAAAGAAGCAGATTTGAATTTCACCATTTTTTCTCTCTATTGGCCTTTTTCTGGCTCGTTGTTATCAAGAGTGACGGGATGTTTGTCCGGACGTTCAATTTATTCAAAAAGCTCGATAGATTACTGATCAACAGGCTTCCCGGCCTCAAATTATTTTCATGGATTGTTTTCTTGAGGCTCGAGAAATAGTGGAAAGGGTGAATTCTATTGCCGCCAGTATGAGGTGAGGTCTTTCTCGAAGTAGGACCTCGTCTCCTCATCGGCCATGAGCCGCTCCTTGGTGCCGAAGATCATGATGCCCCGTTCGAGGAGTTTCTCCAGCCCGCCCTCGAGATCAACGCAATTGATGAGGCGTATCCTGCCCGCACCCACACGGAAATAGTCGATAACGCCCAGTTTCCTGAGCTCTCTCTCCATCCTGTCGCGCGTCATCTCGTCTTTGTCCCATCGAAACTTGTTGGCCCTGGTTTCGTGGGCGTAGGTTTTGACCAGATGCTCGATTCCTTCAGCGTCGATGCATTTCACCTCGTAGAGATGTCGTGTATAGGGGCGGTACGGGAAAGACTCGAGCCTGTTCTGCACACAATGTCCGGCGGGGAAGCTTCCGAAGGGTGAACCGAGCAGGAGAATAAAGGCGTTATTCATGTAAGACATCTTGAAGAACGGGGAACCCCGTCCCATCGGCGTCAGGGCCGTAAGGTGATCCTTGGTGAGCTCCTCTGCCAGAGGCCCCCTCGCAATGACGGAATGGGTGGGGTGGATCGACCTGATGAATCCCCCGTATCGCCGTGCGGTTTCCGTGATGGCTCCCATCGAGGAGGGGGTGTTTCTCGCATCAAACGTGTAGTCGCCGACGAGCGTTTTTTCCATTGTATTTCCCGGCAGGCTGAATGTGGGAAATACAAGCGTGCCGTTGTCACCGAGAGTATCGATCAATGCCTCGACTACGGTCGTCGGTCCGCCGTCCACTTTTCCGAGGCTGCTCAGCGATGAATGAACGCACACGACGGCATCGTCCGGAAGGGAGAGCCTTCGTAGGGCCGTGACGAGGTCGCCGCGGCTCAAAGGTTTCTTGTACTTCCAGAGTCTCTTGGAGACCCTTTTACGGATCTTCCTCCCGATTGTCAAAAACCGCCAGAAGTAATCCCGCATGGCATTCATCGCATATCTCCGATCCGGGCATTTGAAGACATTATACAGGAACGCACGAAACATTTCACTTCATTAAATCTCTGCTCGTTTCGGTATTTTACTTGCATAAGTCTTTCATTTTTGAGTAACCTTTTGTCGAATTATTGATTATGAACCATACGATGACAATTCTCCAGCTCGGACCCTATCCACCTCCTCACGGTGGTGTGTCTCATAGTCTGGTGGCCATTCGACAGTTTTTGAACCGCCGTGGTGTCTCCAATCTCGTAATCAATCTTACACGCCATCGGGATAGAGATGCGGACGGCATATACTATCCGAAGAGCTGGATCCAGACACTCCTGCTTCTGCTCCGCCTGCGCTATGACATCATTCATATCCATTTCGGCGGCCGACTGGCGCCGCGGCTTCTCGGCCTGTACCTCATCTGCTGCCTGTTGCCGCGGAGCAAGACCGTGCTTACGTTTCACTCGGGGGGCTATCCGCGCTCTCGCGAGGGAAGATCCGCGCGGCGTTCCTCGTTGCGCGGCTTTGTCTTCAGAAGATTCGACGTGATCATCGCGGTCAATGAGGAGATCGTCGAGTTGTTTCGAAAGTTCGGAGTTCCCGATGATCGGATTCGCCTCATCTGTCCCCTCGCATTGGTTGATCTCCGACTGGATCAAGAGTTGAAAGATCCTCTGAAAGGTTTTTTCAATGGACATGAGCCGGTTCTCGTTACCGTGGGACGACTCGAGACCGAGTACGATCTTGCGCTGCAGATAGACGCGCTCGATCCGGTTCGAAAACGATATCCGAAAGCCGGCCTTGTGATCATCGGATCCGGTTCGCTCGAAGAAGAGCTGCGCAATCGTATCGATTCAAAATCCTTCGGTGAACATATAGTGCTCTGTGGTGACCTCGATAATTCGATAACATTGCGCGCTATCAGCGATAGTGATCTCATGCTGCGCACCACGCTTTATGACGGCGATTCGGTGGCGGTGCGGGAAGCGCTCCATCTCGGCACGCCGGTTATCGCGACGGACACCTGCATGCGTCCGGAGGGCGTAACCCTTATACCGAAGTCCGATCCCGGCGCCCTCCTGGAAGCGATTGATGAGCACTTGCGCGGAAAAACCGCTTCGGTTGCGTGTCAGTCGAGTGATGAAAATATAGAGGCGGTGTTCGATCTGTATTACGAGCTAGTCGGTGAGGTACGCTCGGAGGATAAACGATGACGTATGGGTGCAACTCGCAGGGATAAGAAGTCGATTCTGCTTGTCACGTTCCATTTCCCGCCCGATGCCGAGGTCGGAGCGAAGCGGATGGCGCGGTTGGCGAATTTTCTGAAGAACGACGGATGGGATGTCGGCGTTCTGACCGTGAAAGAGAGGTTCTATCCCCAACGCGACGATTCCATAGTCGTGGATGGTGTTTCTGTATACAGAACTCACATGATCGAGAGCGCCCGGTTTCTGATCGAAAAAATCAAGAGGGTGTTCCGAAGATCCCGCAACGGCAGTGGGGGTGAGGGAGGCTTGAACGGCGGCGGGGGTGAGGGAGGCCCGGGCGGCGCGAGTCGTCGGGAGAAAAACGAGCGTTCCGCCGCCGCCGGGAACAAGCGGCGCGCCGGAGTCTTTTCCTGGCTCGAGCGATTGATCATATCTCTTATCTGGTGCCCGGACGACAGCCAGGGATGGATACCGTTCGCGTTCCTGAAATGTCTGTCGCTTTCACGGAAATACGATATCATTTATTCGAGTTGCCCGGTGTTTTCCGCGAACCTGGTGCCGCTTCTGACTTCCTGTTTCAGAGGGAGATTCAGGTGGGTGGCCGAGTTTCGCGATCCGTGGACGACACAGAGAAAGCCGGATTTCGCTACGACCGGGTTCACGAATTGGCTCGAGAGACGGTGGGAAACCGGGGTGATGAAGAGAAGCAGTAAAATCGTCGTGGTGAACGATGCGATTGGGAGGGATTTCATCGAACAGTATCCATACGTGAGAGATAAGGTGAGCGTTTATTACAACGGGTACGACGAGGATGTGCTTTCTTCCATGCAAAGCGATGGTTCTGCGGAGAGATCCGGGAAAATTACGATTCTTCACGCCGGGTCGTTCTACCATGGGAGGGATCCGAAATTGATATTGGAACCGCTTGCCGCGTTGGTTGACAACGGCACGGTGCGGAAGGATGAGGTCGAGGCAAGGTTTCTCGGCGATAGTGAATACGAAGGCATGGATCTTCTCGATCTCGCGAAGGAATTGCGCATCGATGATATCGTAGTGAGTTTGGGTCAACTCCCGTACAGGCGGTGCCTGGAAGAAATACAGAGGGCCGATATACTCCTGCTTTTCAATATCGACCAGCCGCTGCAGATTCCAGCCAAGGTATTTGAATATTGCGCCTTCAGGAAGCGGATCTTGTCGATTTCAACAGGGGGGATAACGGACGAGCTTATCGAAAGGATGGGAATCGGTATAAGTGTCAGGCCGGATGATTTTGAAGGCCTCAAGACCGCCATCGCGGAGCTGATCGCAACAAGAAACTTCACCGCAAATGAGAAAGAAATCGACAGATTCAAATCGGGAACGATTTTCAAAGCGCTGACTGCTGAGTTGGAATCTCTCATAACCTGAAGATGAAGATCAAGATCCTATATGTGGTTTATTCCCTGAATATCGGTGGCCTCGAGAGGGTGGTGGTGGATCTGGCAAACGCTCTCGATCCGCAGCGGTATGAACCGTACATATGCTGCATCGCGGAGGCGGGGGATTTCGCCGATGAGTTCAGGTACCGCGGCAACCTGTTTGTCATCGGAAACAGGGGCAGGATCAATTTCAGAAGCTGCTGGAGGCTGTACACCATCATGAGGGAACGGAATATCGATATAGTCCATTCTCACAATCTGGCGGGATTGCTATACAGCTTTCCCGGCGCCAAATTGCGGCGGATTCCTCTCATCCATACTAACCATGGATACCTTGACGAGGAGCTGGGGAATGAAAAGCTGCTCCGGATGGAGAATTGGATCAGCAGGTATGTTGACAGGTACGTCTGCGTATCCGGCCGGCTGAAGCATGATGTTGAAGGACGGTTGCGCTCCAAGTGGGATACGATATCGGTGCTGTATAACGGGATCGACGTGACCGATAGCGATGCGGCCCGCGAGCCCGGAAAAAAGGAATCCGTGCTCATCGGGAGCGTCGGCAGCCTCAGTCCGGTAAAAAATTACCGTCTGCTGCTCGAGTCGTTCTCCGAGATTGCGGGTCACTATCCCGATAGCCGCCTGGAATTGCTCGGTGACGGGAGCGAACGTGACGGTCTCGTCTCGCTCTGCGACAAACTCGGAATACGCGATAAGGTGCTGTTCAGGGGACGCGTCAGGGATCCTCTAGGTTACGTGAAGGATTTTGATATCTTCGTGCTCACATCCCTCTCCGAAGGGTTATCGATGTCGATACTGGAAGCGATGGGTTTGGGAAAGATCTGTATAGTCTCGGAAGTAGGGGGCAATCCGGAAATCATTACGCATGGGACGAATGGATTCATGTTCGAATCGAATGACAGACGGGATTGTGCAGAAAAAATATCGTATGCGATCGAGAATCTGGATTCCGATGAAATGGCAATGGTGAGAACCGCCGCAGGGAATACGGCAAGAGAAAAGTTTTCAATTAATGCGATGCGGATGGGGTATTGCAGGCTCTATGACGATTCGGTCGCGTGAAAGAAACAGATGATTAAGCGAATCAGGACTGTCAGCGCCTCGGAGATCGCGTTTCGTCTGAGAGAATATGTCGGCGTGTTTCTCGAGAGGAGTTACAAAGGATCGGCCCGGCTGCGGCTGAAGGATATACTCGGCTCGGGATCCGATTGTCTACCAGCACGCAGGATCGCAACGTTTTCCGAACGGGAACGAGTTGTTTCACTGTGGAGAAATCTCTTTTCTGAGGCGATCGATGAGACGATTTCACTGGCCGACGACATCTGCCGCAACCGCATTCCCGTCTTCTCAGAAATAGTATCGTACGCTGAAACCGTCGACTGGCACCTCGAGTACACGTCCGGCCGCAAGGCGCCTCTGAAATTTTACAGAGATGTCAATACGATGAGCGGCGAGTATCTTGATGACGCCAAGATAATCTGGGAACCAAACCGCCATAATTTCATGATATTCCTGGGAAAGGCCTATTGGGCGACCGGCGACAGGAAGTATTATGATAAATGGAAAGAGCTCGTGCTCGGCTGGATAGAGGACAATCCGTACAATCAGGGCGTCAACTGGCGAAGCAGCCTCGAGCTTGCAATCAGGTCGATCAACTGGATCTGGTGCTGCTATTTTTTCGAAGAGGAGCTGAAGAAAGATGGAGACCTGCAGGAAAAGATATTTATCACGCTCTACCGCCACGGCGTGCACGTACATCGTCACTTATCCTGCTATTACAGTCCCAATACGCATCTGACGGGCGAGGCGCTCGGGTTGCTCTATCTGGGAAGATGTTTTCCGCAGATGAAGTCATCGTCCGAATGGGCTTCGACAGCGAGCAGGATCCTCGAATCGGAATTGCCGAGACAGGTCTTCGATGACGGCGGCTATTTCGAGATGGCCACGTATTACCACAAATATACCATTGATTTCTATTTGCACTTCCTGCTCCTCGGAAGTGACCCGGGACGAACCGGGGGAGAGATAATCCCGAGGATTCAAAAATTGATCAAGCATCTCGCGCTGATTTCAGGGCCCGATGGATCTATTCCGTTGCTCGGCGATTCCGACGGCGGCCGGCTCATCTCTTTCAACAACAAAAAGAACGATATCAGGGGAGCCTGCTGTACCGGGGCCGTTCTTCTCTGTGATCGTGAATTGAAACACCTGTGCGGGGAGGAGTTCCAGGAGGAGACATTGTGGCTGGCCGGTTCTTCGGGTTTAGATACCTTTCGCGCGTTGGAGGGATCGCCCCTGAAAACGTACCATTCGATAAACAGGGATACGGGGCTGTTCTCTTTTCGAACGGGGATGGGAGAGCGTGACGCGCATCTTATCATAGACTGCGGGGAGCACGGCTGGGGCGCATGCGGGCATGCTCATTCCGATCTGCTGAATTTCGAATGGTCCAGCAATGGCGTTAAGGTAGTCACGGATCCAGGCACGTACCGGTACTCGGGAGCGGATTCGCTTCGTGATGAATTACGAAGCAGCCAGGCTCATAACACAATTTCGATCAATGACGCATCCCAATCGATACCGGCCGGGACGTTCAAGTGGAAAACGATCGCCCATCCGGCATATTCGCGAGCTGAATTTCTCGATACCTTTGGATATTTTGAGGGCGGGCATGACGCATACATGCGGTTCGGCTGCACGCACAAGCGGATCGCGCTCTTCTTCGGGAGAGAACTGAGCGTCGTCATCGATCTCATCGGTCTCGAGAAACCCATAGCAGCACTGATGTATAATCTGCAGTTCAATGAGGGATACATGGATGCAGTCGGAGATCATCTCTACCAACATACTGTGCCCGGCGGAGGGGCTGCGCATTGTATCAGGCTTTTCGGCACCGCCGATTTTACGGTGGATATCCTGGAAGGGACACTGTGTCCCGATTACAACACACAGATAACCGCTCCCCGTTTGAAGCTGCATGAAGCGAATATCGGACATGACCATGCAATCATTTCGTTGCTGAGCCCGAACCGACGCATGCTCGAAGGCTTCTATCTCGATGAGGGTAACGGCATTGCATGCAATGTTTCGCCTTACGAGTATTTCATATTTTTCGAAAACGGCGGCGCCGCGAGATCGAAGAGCGGCGGCGCGAGATCGAAGAGCGGCTTGGGATCGAAGAGCGGCTTGGGATCAAAGAGTGGCGGTGCGGGGCTGGAAGGCGGCGGAAGAGGGCCGGAAGGCGCCGGCACGCATCGATGCTCGGTGTTCCGCAGTGGTCCCGAAGAAACGGTGATCGTGCTGCGCAACACGGACGTCGCATACGACGCCGCCCGGACCGAGTGTTTCAAGAGCGATCGGATACATGATTTTCTCATAGCGGTGTTGAAAGAGGGAGCAATGTATCTGAAAACGGAGAATCCCCCTTCATCCGTGGCCCTGCCGCACGAAATCGGGGAAGTGTATCTCGGCGGCGCCAGAATCCGCCATGAGAGGATCAATGGAGTTATACGGCTTGCCGGCTTCTGATCTTACCGAAGCCCGGCGGGAATGAAGGCTGATGGAATATTACCCTGTATTCAGCCCCCCAACGGCGGGATTCAGGATCCGGCTGTTCATCAAGCGATTGCTCTACTACGTATGCAAGTACATCGGGCTGTTCGCATTGGCCGGATATGTCACGAGAAGGGGTTTGAGGATCATTTCCTACCATGGCTGCGGTCTCGAGGATGAGTGCGATTTCAGTCCCCACACCTTCATCGATCCCTCTCGATTCGAGAAGCGAATGCAATTTCTCGTAGAGAATCAATTCGCCGTGCTGTCGCTCGACGATGCGCTCGATCTGCTCGATTCAGGCGATCTCCCCGATCGTTCGGTCGTCATAACGATAGACGATGGATTCTACAGCACGTTCCGGCTCGCCTGTCCCGTGCTGAGAGCGCGCAATCTACCGGCAACTATTTATATAACAACATATTATGCAAAAAAGGGGAATCCCGTTTTCAGGCTTCTCGTGCAGTACATGCTCTGGAAAACGGACCGGACGGAGGTCGGCCTGGACGGCCTGGGAGCGCCGCTGTCGGGCACCGCACGGATCGGGAGCAACCGGGAGAAGGGGCGTCTCGTGCAGGAATTGATCGGGTTCGGTGAAAACCACTGCAGCGAGGAGGAGAGATATGCCCTGGCGAAGGAGGTGGGGAGGCGCCTCGATGTCGACTATGATGCTATCGCAAAGAGCAGGAAACTGAGCCTGATGAATGAAGCGGAGATAGAGGAGCTGTCGAAGGCCTCGTTCGATATCGAGCTGCATTCTCACCGTCACCGCTTCCCCCAAGACAGGGAAATGGCGCTGCGTGAGATCACCGAGAACAGGTCGATCCTCGAGCCGTTGACCGGGAGGCGGCTGAAGCACTTCTGCTATCCGAGCGGCATCTATTCGCAGGCGCAATGGCCGTACCTCTCGGAAGCGGGAATGAGGAGCGCGGTGACGACCGATCGCGGTCTCAACTTCCGCGAAACCCGGCGGTATGCCCTGAAACGGTTCGGTGACGGCGATGTTCTGTCACAGATAGAGTTTGAAGCGGAGATCTATGGGTTCGCCGTTTTTGTTCGGGCGCCGCTGTCGAGCCTCAAGAGCAGCATTCGAAGGACCATGCGGCGAAATAATCCGTGAGCGGGAGTAGCTGATCGAAAAAGATCGAATAGTAGTTGCAGTGGCATTATATGTGATAGAGATTAATGTAATTGAATTTCCGATCTCTCATTGAAGTCACCGGTGTACCATGTGCGGTTTATTCGGCATTTTGAATATCGATCGAAGCCCCCTGGATGCTGATAAGGCAATTGATTTATTGCAATTGCTCAGCCACAGGGGACCCGATGGGTGGGGCCATTACAAGGAGAACGATGTGTTCCTCGGTCATACCCGTCTCAGCATCATAGACGTCGAGGGGGGGGAGCAGCCGCTGTACAGCGAGGACGGCAGATTCGTCCTGATCGGAAACGGCGAGATCTACAACCATATGTATTTTCGGCCCGCTCTGGAATCGAAAGGTCACCGGTTCAAGACGAAATCGGACACCGAGATCCTCGTCCATCTGTTCGAGGAGGAGCGGGAGAATTTTTTGCACAAGATCAACGGGATGTTTGCATTCGCCATTTACGATACCGAAACCCGTTCGCTTTTCCTCGCGAGAGACCGGATCGGCATCAAACCGCTCTACTATTATTTCGACGGCCGCCGTTTGATCTTTTCTTCCGAGATCAAAGCGATCGTCAAATCCGGTCTCGTTCCCCTCGAGCTCAATGAAGCGGTGGTATACCAGTACCTCACGCAGCATTATTCCATTCCACCCGACACCCTGATCAAGGGTGTCGAGTCGATCAAACCCGGCCATTATATGTACGTGGCGGACGGCGCCGTCGAACAGCGTCAGTACTGGGATATCGAGTCAAACATCGATGACGAACCCCTGTCGTACAGGGAGGCTGAACGGGAAACGGAGAGCCTTCTCCTCGATTCAGTAACCAAGAGGTTGATGAGCGATGTGCCCCTCGGTCTCTTTCTGAGCGGCGGAATAGATTCGAGTCTCATTGCCGTTCTCATGCACAGGATTGTCGGGGACGGCATCAAGACCTTCTCGATCGGATTTCACGAGAAGGAATTCTCGGAGCTGCCGTACGCGCGCACGGTCAGCAAGATGATATCCTCCGATCATAGCGAGATAATCATGACGCCACGGGAGATCATGGATAATATCGAATCGGTGATCTGGTTCAGGGAAACGCCGATCTCGCAACCGTCTGACATACCGATGTTTCTGCTGAGCAGAGCCGCCGCAAAGAAAGTGAAGGTCGTTCTCACGGGCGAGGGCGGGGATGAGGTATTTGCCGGGTACAGCAAGTATGCGTACGAAGGTTGGGGCAATCTATCCATGTTATTGGGCAATCCGGTCGTTGCTCCCCTGGTACGGAACCGAATAACCAGGAAATTTCTTCCGCAGAAGCTTGCACGCGCGCTCGAGCTGCTATCGGTGAGGGATAAATACAAGAGGTACTATAAATGGTTCGAGTATTTCAGCGATGAGGAATTACGGCGCATGCTCCGCGAAGACGCGGCGGATCTGATCGTGGAGCGCAACTACTACAGAGATGTTCTGGACGGGAAATCCTTCAGGACGCGGCTCGATGAGACACAGTATCTGGATGTGAAGATCTGGCTGCCCGATAATCTCCTGCTTCGGGGAGACAGGCTGTCGATGGCGTCGAGTCTCGAGGCGAGGGTTCCCTTCCTCGACCATAGAATGGTGGAGTTGAGTTATCGCCTTTCGAATAGAAGCAAGGTGCGGGGTTTTACGGGGAAATACATCATCAAGAAGATTGCTGAGAAGTACTTTGAGCGGGATTTGATCTACCGCAAAAAGGTCGGATTCAATGTCCCTATGGACGATTGGCTCAGAAATGAGTTGAAAGATTTCCTGATCTCCCGTATCACGCGGACTAATTCCTTCTGCCTGTCGTTATTCGATAAAAAACATGTGGATAAGCTGATTGACGACCACATGAGCGGCAGAAAGAATTACAGAAAAAAGCTATGGATCCTGCTGAATCTCGAATTGTGGCACGACACCTTCCTGCGCAACGGGAAAGCGAGTTGACCGCTATGCTGACCGGCCGGAATATTATTTGCTTTTCAAACGACTGGCGCAACGATCCCACGAGCAAGCATCAGATCATGAAAATACTGTCACGGCGGAACATGGTGATATGGGTCAATTCCATAGGCCTGAGAAAGCCCGATCTCGGAAAGAGGGATCTCATGAGGATCTTCGGCAAAGCCAGGTCATTCTTGCGGGGACTGGAGAAGGTACATGAGAATTTCTATGTTTTTACCCCTGTCGTGATTCCGTTTCACGACTCCGGCTTCATAAGGGGTGTCAACGCGCTGATATTGCTCTTGTCGTTGAAATTTTATATCAAGCGTCTCGGCATGCGGGATGTGATCTACTGGTCGTATATGCCGCACGTCGGCTATATTTTGAAGAGAATGAACGCCCGGAAGATTGTTTATCACTGTGTCGACGAGTGGAGCAAGTTCTCGTTTATAGACGAAAATATATTCGCCAAGGAGAAGGAGCTGTGCGAGATGTCGGACCTCGTCCTGGCGTCGGCGCGAACCCTGTATGACGGCAGGAAACAATTCAATGAGCATACGTACTATGTTTCCCACGGCGTCGATTATGAATACTTCAAGAGGGAGCTTGCACGGGAGATGGAAGTGCCGGACGATTTGAAGGGGATACCCGGGCCCATCGCGGGTTTTTTCGGGCTGATACACGAGTGGATCGATCTGGATCTTCTCGATTATATTATAAGGAATAACAGTCACTTTAGTTTTGTGTTCATCGGCAAATCCGTGGTCGATATCGGCAGGCTCGAAAAGCACGATAACGCGCATTTTCTAGGCCAGAAGAGGTACGATGAACTGATCGGTTACGCTCGAAATTTCGACGTCGGATTGATACCGTTCAAGATCGACGAGCTCACGAAGCATGTGAATCCGATCAAGTTGAAGGAATATTTCGCCCTCGGCATTCCGGTCGTCTCCGTCGGCCTGCCGGAGGTGCGCACGTATGAAAGCGCCGTGAGGGTGGCGGGGGATTACGAGGAATTCGATCGGGCATTGAAGGAAGAGATCTCAGGCGATCACAAAGCGTCCGCGGACGAAATAAAACGCATCGCAATGAAAGAAACGTGGGAAATGAAGGTTGAGGAGATATCTGATCTCGTTTCAAAGACATGCGGGATTTGAAAGCGAAGGAACAGTATGAACCTCGATGAATTCGTCGCAAAGGTCAAAAAGCAGGAAACGCCTTTCTACCGGTCGCTCTATTCGATGGGAAAGCGTTTCAGACGATTTGAAGTCCCGTACATTCGGGGGCTCCATGATCTTCTCTATCAGGAAAACAGATTCAGAATAAATTCCTGGCGCAACTTCTGGAGGGTTGCATATCATCAGCCGCTTTTTAGAAGCCGCTGCGTCACCTGCGGCAAGAACCTGATGCTTCATCATACGGGACAGGGATTGCCGTGGGTGGAAGGAAACCTGAGATTATTTATCGGCGATGACGTGAATATCTATGATCGCGCGACCTTC
Organism: uncultured bacterium; assembly: GCA_965369375.1. Lineage (GTDB taxonomy): Bacteria > Krumholzibacteriota > Krumholzibacteriia > Krumholzibacteriales > Krumholzibacteriaceae > CBDUQN01. The sequence goes on from CBDUQN010000001.1 coordinate 93,070, forward strand.
GTCGCCCTGACGGTCGGTGAGAGCCCCAAACTCACAATCGGCAGCAACACGGATATCGCAATGCCGACGGTTGTCCTCGTCGGAAGTGAGGTCGAAATCGGTTCCCATTGCTTGATCGGGTGTTCACTGATATCGGATAATCCGGGTCACAGCCTCGATTACAAGAGGAGGTCGCAGAGGCTTCACAAGATTCTCATCGGTAAGGTCAGGATAGGGAATCACGTGTGGGCGGGGCATCGATCGATGATTGTCGGCAATATAACGGTTGGTGACGGCGCCGTGATCGGCGTGAACTCGGTTGTCACCACGGACGTCCCGCCGTTTTGCGTTGTTTCGGGTAATCCGGCGAAGATCGTCAAGAAGCTCCCCTTCAAGAAGAACATGATCGAGGAATTCGGCGAAGAACAGTACGAGATGTACATGGAAGCGAAAGTGGACGAGTGAGCGGAATCGTTCTTTAGTGATGATAACTCGATTGGAAGACGCGCGGAAGTTGTTTGCTGTTCTCAGCAGGCAGTCCCATATTTCCCCTATTCTCACCGATCTGTTTCGCATCAAGAGAAAAACGCACGGTGATAGGAGACATCTCGATGAAACGATTGCTTGGCTCTGCCGGGCGCAGGACGTCTCCGGCGTTGGTGGTGTCTCGGGCGGGTACTACTCGGCGCAGGGCGGCTGGCTGCCTCCCTATCCTGAAACGACCGGATATATCATCCCGACATTCCTCGCGTATGCCGGGCTGACGGGTGTGGAGGAATACCGGGAACGGGCGGTTCGGATGGGCGACTGGGAGATCGCCATTCAGCTCGAATTGGGAGCGGTGCGGGGCGGAGTCGGGAACAACACCTATCCGATCGTTTTCAATACGGGGCAGGTCATCCTGGGCTGGAACGCGCTCTACCGGGAAACGGGGGAGGCGCGTTTTCTCGAGAGCGCCGTGCGGGCGGGCAAGTGGCTCGTGTCCGTGCAGGATGGGGACGGCAAATGGACGAAGTGCACGATCAACGACATGCCGCATGCCTATCACACGCGTGTTGCATGGCCCTTGCTCGAGCTCTGCGAGCTCAGTGGAGACGTTTCATTTGGGGGCGCGGGCACGAAAAATATCGAGTGGATTCTCTCTCAGGCGAATGAGCGGGGGTGGTTCGGTTACATGGGCTTTGCTCTTGATGCCGTTCCTTTGACCCATACGATCGCCTATACGCTGCGCGGCTTGATCGAATCGTCGAGGTATCTTGCTTCGGACTTGAGAAACGAAGCGTTGCGTCTCGTGATCATCGCCGCCGAATCTGTCATCAAGCAGTATGAAAGCGGCTCCCGAAATACTCGGGCTGATCAGCTGTCCGCCGAGCTCGATGAGATGTGGCGTCCCCGAGCGTCCTACTCGTGCGTCACGGGCAATGCCCAGATGGCGATCGTGTGGCTGCATCTGCGCCGGATGGCCAACGATGCCCGCTTCTCACGTGCGGCGCGCTCAATTCTCGATCAGGTGAAGGCGACACAGTCTCTCAGTTCTTCGAATAAGGGCATTCGCGGCGCCCTGCCCGGTTCGGTCCCGTTCTGGGGGAGCTACAATCCGTTCTCGTATCCCAACTGGGCCGCGAAATTCTTCGCCGACGCGCTTCTTCTGCTGGAAGCAGATGTTGTAAGGTGAGATCTATTCTATAAAACCCATCGAATCACCAATGGATTCCATCAGCTCTTTGCGTTTCTCTTCGGTCAGATTCCCTGCAAAATAATCCGCCGCAAATATCTTTTTGCCCGTGCTCGTCGATTTTATCTTTTCGATATAATCATCGAGAGTTGAAATAACCGTCGCCGGATTTCCGGCTACTATGGTATTCGGCGGCACGTTCTTTGTGACTACCGACCCGGCGGCGACGATCGAATTCACTCCGATCTCGACACTCATGAGAATCGTGCTGTTCGATCCGATGAAGCAATTCTTGCCTATGGTAATGGGTCCTATCTTTGTATATCCCAGATGTATCTTTATGCTGGCGTCGTGCGCGATCAATTTCGCGCTTTCCGCGATCGTACAGTTGTCGCCGATTGAAATCAGGTAGCAGTGCGTGGGATCGAGATAAACATCATCCAGTATGTCGACGTTCTTGCCCAGGCGCAATCCCCTCGCCACGAGCTCTGCTATGTACCGCTTCTTCTTTTCGGCCATCATATAGTGATAGATTTTCTTGATATATGACAGTATCACCCGCGATCACCCGCCTATCCGTTTCGTATGCGCTCTACAGAACACTAATATACCGCAACAAGAACAAAATAAAACAGAATAGTGGCGGCGGCCAGCACCGCTATATTACGTATTTCACGCTTCGATAGAAATTGCGGCCACTTGATGGGCACTTCCCTGTTATTCAATATAATGGCCGAAAGCGCCAGTATGATGTAGAGGATGGGACTGAATGCCTGCGAGAGAAAGAACGCGCTGCCGAGAAATCCCACGATAGAGAGCTGGAGGGTGAACGCGTAGTCCCGTATGGTGATGTTGGTCGTTACCATCTCGGCCTTTCTCAGGCCGAAGAAGGAGGTATAGAGCAGGGCCAGCCAGGTGAAGTACCCGACAAATCCCAATTCGGAGATCACTTGAATGAACGAACTGTGAGCGGCCAGATTATGGAAGATGAGGAAATTGTTGTACCCTATTCCGAAGACCGGCCGCGACATGAACATGCTCAAACCAGCTCTCCAGGCATAGATTCTCCCCATCGCCGAACCGTCGCGCAAGGCCATCTCCCCCATCCTGCTCGGGCGAAATATAATGCCGAGAACGAGACAGACGGCGATTACGGTCATGCCTCTTGCCCGCCCGAATTTCCTGTATGAGAAGTAGGCGGTCATTGCCAGCAGAGCCAGGATACCGCCCCTAGAATTCGTGCAGTACATGCCGTAGAGCAGGATGCCCATGATCACCATCAATACGATTTTTCGAAGGACACCCGCTCTCTTTTCGAAGAAAAACATAATCACGAAGGGGATGATCGAATTGAAAGCGAGGGCCAGATCATTCGGATCCCCGAACCAGACAAGCCAGCGGATTCTCCCGTCGTATGTCGGTGTTATGCCGAAAAGATCATAGCCTCTCCGATACTGTATAATGCCGTTTATCGCCAAGCACGTGGTCCAGGTGATCAGCACCCAGCTCACCTTGCGGAGCTTTGACATGTCATCGGTCAGATTTACGATGAAGAAGAAGAGCATGAACACGGTCAGAAACATGTTGAATGCTTCCCACGAGGCCCCCAGGCGAAGATTGCTGAATTGGCTCAGCGGCACGAGACCGAGCAGCGCGATCATCATGATCTGCTGCCGGTTCGAGAATATGTAGATATTTTCCTTGCGGAAAATCTTGTGCGTCAAGAACACCAGCAAGAGGATCGAGGCCATTCTGAGCATCACCCGCAAAAGCGCAATCTCGAGCGAAAGGCCCTGCGGTACGAAAAAGATGAGGGTGAGGTACAGCAACAAACCGTAGAACGGCCGGAAGAAAGAAGTCATGATGGCGACTAAGTGCGCGAGCAGCACCCACCCGGTCAGTGGCGAGCCGAGTGATTGCACCGTTGCAATGCCGGTGACGGTGATAAAGAGAATCACCAGTATTATCGAACGTTTCTGTAATCGCGCTTCTATGCTCATGGCTCAGTCCATCGCGGGATCAGTTTTTTCGCCATCGGGCGTCTGTTTTCTTAAACACCGTTTTGTACAATGCGACCACCGAGGCTGCGTTTAATGTGAGAAAGACGGAGATGAAGTTCAGCAGCCTGTTCTTTCTCATTGCGGGGCTCAACAGAGCCAAAACGCCGCAGAGGTAAAGGAGTAACTGGATCCAGAAAAACGTTTTCATGTATGCGCTGGAATGAATCCCCGAGGTGACGAGTGTCGCGAGCAGCGCATAGGGGATGAGGAGCCTGAAAAGCTTGTGGGAAATCGATTGCAGGAAGATTCGGTTTGCAAATGGATTCATGAGCCACGGATTTCGGGCGAACAGCTGGAAATTCCCCGCCAGCGTTCTGACCTTTCTTTGAAATTCCATTCCGATTTCCGTCACGACCGTGTCGAAGGCCACCGCCTCCGGTTCGAAGATAACGCGGCCGCCACGCCTAAAGCCCCTGAGTGGAATCTCTATGTCGTCGAGGATCGTATCATCCGGTATCGGCTCGAAGAGTCTTCTTCGTATCGCGTAGATCGCCCCCGTTACGCCGAGGGTCGAATCAACCCTGCTCTCGGCTTTTCTGAGCACCTTCTCGTAGCTCCAGTACAGACCGATACTCTTTCCCGTATGGTCGTCCGGCCGGTGAAAAGTGAGCTCCCCGCTCACCGTCCCGATCTCCCCGCGCTGGAAATTGCGTACGAGTTTCCGGATGGCATCGGGTTCGAACAGTTGGCGCACGTCGGAAAATGCGACGATCTCGCTTTCGCTGCGGCTAACCGCACGGTTGAGTTGATACGGTTTGCCGCGGTTGATCTTGTCCGTGATTAACTCTATGTCCCTGTGCCGCCCGAGAATCTCGTTTGTCGCGTCAATGGATCCGTCCGATACGAAGCAGATTGTCAAGAGATGACGCGGATAATCCAGTTCCCTGCAGTTCTGGAGTTTCGCCTCCACGCGATGTTCCTCGTTGTATACGACGACGATGAGGGTAACGGAAGGGAGAGCGTCATCGTCCTGTTGGGGCACGGCCAATTGCCTCGTGAGCCTGCTCAGTACAACGATGATGACGGGGTATAGCAGGTATGTGTATAGAATGAAACACAGTGATATCCAGAAACAATATGTGATCATCACGCATTAACCGGTAATTGGGCTTCAGATAACCGATGTTAGTCTAGCATAAAACGGGTCAAAGCAGCCTATTAATAAATGGATTTTCCCGTTTTTCCTCGCCAACCGTCGTTCTCGGGCCGTGACCTGTGTAGATGGTCGTGTCGTCGGGAAGGGCTAAGATCTCCCGTTCTATGGCGCCGAGAAGCGTTTCGAGGCTGCCACCGAAGAGGTCGGTCCGCCCTATCGATCGCGCAAAGAGCGTATCCCCGACAAATACCTGGCGATCGAAGAGAATCGATACGCCGCCCGGCGTGTGTCCTGGTGTATGGAGGATTGTGCCCTCGGCGTTTCCGAATTTCAGCGTGGCGCCGGGGGTGAGGATGCTTGTGACCGCCGGTTCCTCGATCATGCGCATTCCCCAGAGCGGAGCTTCCTTCACCGAAAGCGCGATTATCTCGCGGTCGGCCTCATGAATCGCGAAACCGATTCCGTAAGCGTTCTGCATCGCCGCGACGGCCGCGATATGATCGCTGTGCCCGTGGGTGCTGACGACCGCGACCGGTTCGAGTTTCGTTTGCTCTATGAATGTCTCGATGAGATCGGGATCGCCTCCGGGATCGACGATGATCGCCGCGTTCGTTTCCGGGCAGGATATGATGTAGCAGTTGGTCGCAAGCGGGCCGACAACTTTGCAGGCGATACGGATCAACGGGATTCCCCTTTTTCCGGACAATGCAGGGCCCCCGTTGGACAAACGAGAGCCGCCTGCCCGCAGGGGCGGCAGCGCTCCGGGATTGCGACGAGCGCAAGCCCTTCAACGAGGAGCGCTTCTCTCGGGCAGACGGCTGAACATGCACCGCATACTACACATATGTTCAGATCGATATTGATCTCTCTGTTTCGCTGTTTTTCCAGCGCTTTATTCATCGTTGGTGACGGATTATAACGTCGGCGCAAATTCAATTGATTGTTCGGTTCCCGTGCCGGGAGAATTCTGCTGCTGTCACCAATATAGCAAGCCGGTGAGCCGGCATCAATATCGGCGCCGAAATAAATAATCCGTTCGAGCTGAATCGGCTCTGGAAAAAATATGGAGCGCGGCCCGAATCGTCGCGAGGCAAATGTTTCCCGAGCGAGCGTATGCTCATGAACGGAAGATATAGCCGGCGAAGGATTTCACGAGCCTCGGCAGCAGTAGAGGCTGTGTTGTGACGATGGCGAAGAGCATCCTCACCGGATTTGCTCCTCTCTCGTCCAGAATGCTGGGAAGGTGGTTGGCTCTCGCGATGATTCTGCTCATATCCGCATCATTGAGATCGTAAAAAATCCGTGCGACGCGGTAGAATGCTTCGTTTGTTTTTCCTGTCGATCTGTTCCACCGTTTCGTGTAGGAGCTCAAGATCCTGTTCCCGGCATCCCCTTTGCGCAGCGCTTCGAGAATAGCTTCCGTCGCCATCTCCGCGCCCTCGAGGGCGTTGATGATTCCGCCGCCCGAGAATGGGTTGTTCTGGTGAGCGGCCTCTCCCACGGCGAGAAAGCCGTCGGTGGCGAGCGCGGGCAGGCCCCGCGCTACAGAGCACCCCCCGATAACGAGACGCGTCCGCTTGCCATCCGGACAGCGGTGCCTGAGAAAACGGTCGAGGTAGGATGAAGCGGGCTCGCCCCGCGCTTTGAGCGGGTTGATGCCGGTACCGACATTTGCCCTGCCGCCTCCCTTGGGGAAAACCCACGCATAGCCGCCGGGGGCGAACCGGGCCCCGAGGTGGAATTCTATCATGTCGTCGCAGGCGGGGACGCCATCGATGAGTTCCTGTGCGCAGGAGAAGATCTCACCCGGCTTGAAACTCTCCTTGAGTCCCGCCCAGCGCGGAGAGAGCGCCTCGACTCCGTCCGCGCCGATGACGACGGCCGAGCGGGCGTGGTAGATCTTCCCAGAGCCCAGCTCTTTCACTTCGACGCCGCATATTCGTCCCTGCTCTGTGAGAAGACCCATCGCCTGGTGAGAGGTCCGAAGCTCCGCTCCATTCGACACGGCGGTTTCCGCCAACCTGCGGTCGAAAAGCTTTCGGTCGAGAACGAATCCGATCGCGTTCATGCGCTTTTCGAATGTCTCTCCGTTCGGGGCAACGAATCGAAGGCCGTTGATCTGTGATGCTATAAGTGCCGGATCCAGCTCGATAAAACGCTCGACGTTCTTTCTCGGGCCGATCGCTTCCGCGCAGCGAACGGGAGCTCCCACCCGGGTTCGCTTTTCCAGCAGGAGCGCGCGGTGTCCCGCTCTTGCGACCTCGGCGGCTGTTCTCGATCCGGCGGGACCGGCTCCGATAACGACAATGTCGTACTCGAGGGTCTCCATCAGAAATGGTAGTTCGCGTTGATGGTGAGGGTGAATCCGGAGTAATTGATGATGAAATTGGCGCCGTGATGGTGGAATGTGCTCTGGGCCATCTGGTACCGGCCCTCGATGCCGGCGGAGTACCTGTTGGTCAGATAGTAGATGATTCCGAATTCCAGGTGCAATCCGGCCTCCATGCTCTTTTCCGAAACGTTCTCCCCCGGATTCTCGAACGGTTCCCCCTCCCAGAAGGTTTCCGTCTTGAGATCTTCGAAGGGGAATACCGCGGAGAATCCCGCTCCGATGTAGGGAGATGTGTGGCGGACCTCCGGAGCGAAGAAGCAGTAGGTGAATCCGAGCTCGACCGAGAACAGGTACGTTGTGAACGTTCGCTTCATCGTCAGGGGTATATTGATTGTCGTATCGGGGTACCCCGGTGTAGGGCTCGGGATGGTGGTTTGACCTATGTATGCGCCATGGCTGCTGGCATCGAGGCTTGAGAAGGTCAGGCTCGTTCTGATGAAGTGCCTCGGTGTGATCTGTCTTTCATATCCGAGCCGCCCGAACGGCGATATGTCGAAGTCCTGCCAGTTGTCGTGCCCCGCCCGTTCTTTCGCCCAGTGATCGAGATGCTCGGTAAGGTACTTTGCGGAGGGGCCATCGAGAAATCCGATTGCTATTGTCAGGGTGTTGTACGGAATGGGCCCGAAATACTTTTTCTCCTTGAATACCGGAGGCGCGCACCATATTTCGGACGAGAGGAGAACGAGCAGGAGCGCAACCGCGAGAGCAACGTTGAGATACCGCTTCATGAACACTCCAATCCTTGTGGAATCGCCGATCCGTTTATTCCATGTTTCAGTTAACATTAACTATATAGAATTCCATTGTCAAATCATAACTTCCACTCAATAAATGAGTTCCTTCACTGCTTGTCTTCCCGGACGGGGATTATGCAGAGAAATTCGAGTGAAGCGCAGCCCGTGTTGATGAAAGAGTGCTCCGCGCCCGCCGGAACGTAAGCGAAAAAGCCGCCCGAGAAAGGTTTTTCCTCTCCTTCGAATATAAGCTTTCCCTCGCCCTTGAGGATGAATACCTCGTGTTCCCATTCGTGCCTGTGAAGGGGCGTTCTTCCGCCGGGTCCCACTTCGAAGAACCTCATTTGAAAGTGAGGCGCGCCGTCAGCTTCGGAAATCAGCAATCTGATGGCCACTTCTTCGGCCCCGTGCGCGCGGGCACGCTTGGCTTCAACGAGCTTTGCATCGGAAATTTTCACGCTATTCATGTGATGCTCCTTTCACTTCTTGCATTGCATCACATTCCTATTTAATATTCCTGAGCAAGGATTTTTTTGTATGCGGGCGCGGTTCTCATGGGCTGCGCCGCGTCTGCGGTGAGAGTAGAAGAAAATCGTCGGGGAAACAATGAAGATCTTGTTTGTTTGCACGGGAAACATATGCCGAAGCCCGATGGCCGAGGGGATGATGAAGGCGCGCGTTCCGCGCGAGTGGGCGGATAGCGCGGATATATCCTCGGCGGGGACCTTCGCATGGGAGGGTCATCCGGCTTCATCCCTGGCGGTCGAGGTGCTCGGTGAGGCCGGCATAGACATTTCGGGCCACCGGGCACGGCATCTATCGCGTGAGCTGATCGAGGCTGCCGACCTCGTTGTGGCGATCGCTTATGAGCACAAGGCGGAAGTGGTGAGACTCGTGCCCGATGTGAAATCGAAGGTGATAGTGCTCGGTTCCCTCGATAGAAGCAGGAGATACGATGATATCGACGATCCCATCGGCGGTGACAGGGCGGTTTATACCAGGATACGGGACGAATTGAGTGGTCTCATCGACCGTTTAATCGCTTATCTTGCTGATAAATTTGAAGTTAATCAATAGCTTCTGATTTCAATAGAAACATCACGCCGCCCGGACGGCGCATAATGCGGTTGAGCGCCGCGTGGGATGCGGGACCGTGACTTTTCAGACATTGTTGAATTTAATGCATAAATTTGAATTTATGGGTTGCCCAAATCTCAACAACCCACTATAATTTTTATGCCATTCAGGTTGGATATGATTGCATTTGCCGATATCATATCGTCAGAGGGACTGATATGGACAAAGGGATAAAAGGAGCAGAGATATGCCGCTAAGTAAGTCAGACAAGATTTGGATGGACGGGAAATTCGTCGATTGGGATGATGCCACGATTCACGTCTGCGCTCATGTTGTTCATTACGGAACAGCTGTTTTCGAAGGGATCCGCTGCTACAATACCAAGAAGGGTCCCGCCGTGTTTCGCCTCGAGCCCCATATCAAGCGCCTCTACAATTCAGCGAAGATGTACCGTATGGAACCCGATATTCCGATAAACGATTTCATCGATGCTTCCGTGGAGACGGTCAAGGTAAACAACATGAAGGAGTGCTACATCAGGCCCGTTGTGTACCGCGGCTATTACGAGCTCGGCGTTAATCCGCTCAACAACCCGATCAACTCCTTCATCGTTGTCTGGGAATGGGGCAAGTACCTCGGCGAAGGGGCTCTCGAGAACGGTGTCGATGTATGCGTATCGAGCTGGGACCGGATAGCGCCGAACACACTGCCCGCGCTCGCGAAAACCGGCGCCAACTACATGAACTCCCAGCTGATCAAGATGGAAGCGCTCATCAACGGGTATGCGGAGGGCATTGCGCTCGATACGGGCGGCTATGTGAGCGAGGGGAGCGGCGAGAACCTGTTTCTCGTCATGGACGGCAAGCTGTATACGACTCCGCTCGGAGCGAGCGTCTTACCCGGCATTACGCGCGATACGGTGATAAAGCTGAGCGAGGAGTTCGGAATGGAACTCATCGAACAGCTCATCCCCCGTGAGATGCTCTACATCGCCGATGAGCTGTTCTTCACGGGCACCGCCGCCGAGATCTCTCCGATTCGCAGCGTGGACAGGATCGAGGTGGGCACCGGCAAGCGCGGCCCCATTACGAAGAAATTGCAGGACATCTTTTTCAAATATATTAATGCCGAGGTCGAGGACCGGTACGGCTGGCTGACTTTCATCGAGTCGTACGAGGAGTCCCGGCGAACGGCGCAAAGTTGATGTCTGAAATTTTTTTCGTCCGAATTCACCGCCATTCCGTATCGGGCTCGTAATCGACAGGTGGAAAGGCATTTCCCTTCAAATGTGAATGTGCGGCGCCGATACACATCTCTGAGTTTGTCGATAACGTGATCGAAAGGAATATGTCTTGAAGGTCGCCCTTGGCGCGGATCACAGAGGTTTTCCCCTGAAGGAACGTCTCCGGCCGATGCTCGAAAACCTGGGCCATGCAGTGGTTGATGTCGGAAGCACGAGCGACGAATCGGTCGACTATCCCGATTACGCATTCCCCGTGGCTGAAATGGTTTCCCGGGGCGAAGTCGAGCGTGGTATTCTCGTGTGCGGCAGCGGTGTCGGCATGTCGATAGCGGCGAACAAGGTCAGAGGGGTGCGCGCGGCGTTGTGCCGGACGGTGGAGGACGCGAGGATGACACGGCAGCACAACGACTCGAACGTGCTGACACTATCGGAGAAAAAGTACGATGACGATGATGTCGAAGAACTGGTGACGGTTTGGCTCGAGACTCCCTTCGAAGGCGGCCGGCATCAAAGACGCAGAGACAAGATAAGCGCCTATGAGAAACGCTGAGACCGAATGATATCGTTTGGAGGCGAGCACGATGTTCAAGGAAAATCTCTTCCCCTTTCTCGAGCAGGCGGATCCTGAAATAATGGAAACGTTACGCGGCGAGCTCGCAAGACAGCAGGGACAGCTCGAAATGATCGCGAGCGAAAATTTTGCGAGCAAGGCGGTGCTGGCCGCGCTGAGCAATCCTATGCAGAACAAGTACGCCGAAGGGTATCCGAAAAAGCGATACTACGGGGGATGCGAATTCGTGGACCGGGCGGAGGAGCTCGCCCAGGAACGGGCGAAAGAGCTCTTCGGCGCCGAGCACGCGAACGTCCAGCCGCATTCGGGAACGCAGGCCAACATAACGGCTTACCTGGCATTTCTCGATCCCGGCGCCAAGATCATGGGCATGAGCCTTTCCCACGGCGGACACCTTTCCCACGGCCACCCCGTAAATTTCAGTGGCATGTTTTTCGAAGTCGTTCATTACGAGGTCGACCGGGAAACGAGGATGCTCGACTACGACGCGATCGAGAAGCAGGTTCTCGAGGAAAAACCGAAGCTCTTCATTGCCGGCGCCAGCGCATACGCGAGAGCCTGGGATTTCGAACGGCTCCGCGCGATCTGTGATTCGGTCGGCGCGTTCCTCATGGTGGACATAGCGCATATCGCAGGGCTCGTCGCGGCCGGCATTCACCCCGACCCGGTGCCGTACGCGGATGTCGTGACATCAACGACGCACAAGACGCTCAGGGGGCCCCGGGGCGGAATCATCCTCTGCCCTGAAAAATACGCCAAAGATATCGACAAATTAAATTTTCCCGGAACGCAGGGCGGGCCGTTCATGCACGTTATCGCGGCAAAGGCCGTCTGTTTCAGGGAAGCGATGACCGAAGAGTTCAAGGCGTATCAGCGGCAGGTCGTGGCGAATGCGAAGAAACTGGCATCTGTTCTCATGGAGAATGGAATCGACGTCGTGAGCGGCGGGACAGATACACACCTGTTCCTTGTGGATCTGACGAACAAGGGGATCACCGGCAAGGCGGCCGAGAAGGCCCTCGAGAAAGCGGGCATCACGGTCAACAAGAACACCGTGCCGTTCGACGAAAAGAGCCCGTTTGTCACTTCCGGGATACGGGTGGGGACCCCCGCGCTCACAACACGCGGCATGAAGGAATCCGAGATGGAGGAGATCGGGCGGATCTTCGTCAACGTTCTCGGATCTATAGAGGACGAGAATGTGATCAATGAAATGCGAGAAGCGTCAACCGATCTGGCGGGACGTTTCCCCCTTTACGAGTAGCGTATCATGAGCAGACCGAGCTGGAACGAATACTTCATGCAGATCGCGTTTCTTGTCTCCGAGCGCTCCACGTGCCTCAGGCGCAGGGTGGGAGCAATTATCATCAAGAACAAGAGAATAATTTCGACGGGCTACAACGGATCGCCGCGGAACCTCGCCCACTGCCTCGATATCGGCTGCCTGCGTGAGAAACTCGGGATTCCGTCGGGCGAGAGGCATGAGTTGTGCCGCGGCGCGCATGCGGAGCAGAATGCGATCATCCAGGCCGCGAGCAGCGGCGTGAGCATGGAGGGCGCAACGATGTGCTGCACGACGGCTCCATGCTCGACCTGCGCCAAGATGATCATCAACGCCGGAATCGTGAAGCTCGTGCTCGGTGAGGAGTATCCCGACGAACTCGGTGAGGAACTGATAAAGGAAGCGGGGATAGAGACGGACTATCTCGTCGTGACGCCTCCCGCTTGAAATAACTTGTGACGCAAGGAGGAAGCTGTGCGCTGTCCCGCATGCGGGCATGAAGAGGATCGGGTGGTCGATAGCCGCTCCACGAAGGAGAACTCCGCCGTTCGCAGGAGGAGGGAGTGTCTCGAGTGCTTGCATCGGTTCACCACGTACGAGTATGTCGAACACAGGTCCGTGATGGTGGTAAAGAAGGATGGCAGCCGTGAACACTACAGCAGAGAAAAAATATTGAGCGGGCTCCTGCGTGCATGTGAGAAGCGTCCCGTAGCGGTGGAAGTCCTCGAGCATCTCGTCGATGAGGTGGAGCGGACGGTTTGCGGACAGATCAGAGACGAGATTCCCACCTCCGAAATAGGCAACGAGGTCATGACGCGGCTCGCCGAACTCGATCAGGTCGCCTATGTGAGGTTTGCTTCGGTTTACAGAGATTTCAAGGATGTGTCGCAATTTCTTGATGAGTTGCGGAATCTTCTCGAGAAACAGGATTGACATTACACCGTATCAGGGAAAAAAGGTTAACGTCACCGCGGAATTTCAGTATACTACCCCCCGATTGTCATTTTTCATTTTAGTAAAAGGAGGCATGACATGAATCGCACGTTTTTCAGCGTTCGTGCATATCGTCTTTTAGCGTTCCTGGCAATCTTCATCTCGATTTGCGCTATGACCCCGGCGATCGGCGCGGAAAAGAAAGTGAAACTCTCCTTTGCCATGCCGGAGGGTGAGGTTTTGCATTACAAATCGTCGCTCACGAACGAACGGAATATAATGGGGACGGATATCACGATAACACAATCAGCGGAGGTCGATCTCTCGCTGGCGGAGAGGCTCGAGAACGGCAATTCGGTTGTTACCTTCACGTTCAATAAGTTGAAGGCGAGCCGGATGGTAGACGATGAGCTCGATGCAGCCGATCCTCCGATAGATCTCAACGGCAAGACAGTGAGGGCGGTCGTTACACCGAGGGGTGAGGTCGAAACGGTCGAAGCCGGCGGCTATATTCCCGGATTGAAAAACATTTCGCAGCTCGAAGAGATCATTAGCATGTGGTTCATAGATCTTCCAGATTCGGTCGTGGAAGTCAAGGGGAGATGGAAGAAGAGCTATGTCGAACCGAGCGAGGAGAAGGGAGCCCCTCCGTTGTTCGAGGCTGAAATCGAATATGTCCTGAAAAAGATAGAGGAAAAGAAAGGCAGGCAGATAGCGGTTATCGAGGGGAAGGGTACGGGAAAGATCGTTCGATCGGTCGGTGTGGGAAGGCTGGAAGCAAAGATCAAGATATCGGTCAAAGCGAAAGTGGCGGTCGACGGCGGATATGCCATAGAGAGCAAGCTCGAGTATGCGACAAAGGGTAAGCTGATAACGGATGATTCACTGACGGGGGGAGAGAAGGAGTCGGACATCGCCGATACCCAGTACTTTGAATGCAAGCTCAAGAACTAGCGGGGTGGGACGGTGCCGGAGGAACGGGAAGAAGAACTCCAAACGATGGGTTTCCTCGATCATCTCGAGGAACTGAGATCGGCGCTTATCTGGTCGCTCGTAGCCTGTGTCTCGACATCGATTGTCATCTGGTTCTTCTCCAGGCATGTACTCGATTTCCTGCTCGAGACGATCCCCGTAGAGAGTCTCTACTTTCACGCGCCGACCGAGGCGTTCATGATACGCCTCAAACTCAGTTTTATACTCGGCTTTTTCGTATCGTTCCCATACATACTCTTCCGGGTCTGGGCCTTTGTCGCTCCGGGCCTCTTTGAACGGGAAAAGAGGGCGGTTGTTCCTCTCATCTTTTCATCAACCGTTCTCTTCTACACCGGTGTCGTATTCGCATACTGGATAATGATTCCCATCGTGCTCGATTTCCTGATAAAATTCGGCACCGATTTGCTCTCGCCGCTCATTTCGGTGGGCAAGTATTTCGGATTCGTGGCGAGGCTCTGTTTCGCCTTCGGTCTCGTCTTTCAGTTGCCGCTCGTCATTGTTTTTCTCACCTCGATGGGATTGATCTCCCCCCGGGCGCTGCTTCGGCAATGGCGATGGGCTATGATCATCATTTTCGTGGCCGCGGCCGTCCTCACGCCGCCCGATCCCGCATCCCAGTTGCTCATGGCATTGCCGCTTGTTTTTCTTTTCATCATCAGCGTCATAATCTCGATCGTGATCGAGAAGCGAAGAAAGAAAGAAGAAAAGGAGGAAAAAGATGAAGAAGAGGAGGAGTGACGGTCCTCGAATCCATCAACTCGATATATAATAATCAAATGGACTATCCCCCGGCTCCCGATGCCCTTGACAGCGTTGTATTTGAATGATACTTTTAAAAGCGCGCAAATGAGCTGAAATGCAGGTATGTGCAATTCGCGGGAGCGGCGCGATTCTCGGCGGAGACGAAAACGGATATCGCGACGATCACCGATTATGTGATGGCGAGAGTCGATCCGTTCTCCTGAAGGGAAAACGGCGCATGGATCCCGGGCGCGAGGCGTCCACGCGGCGCGCGATTATCATAGAGAGGGGTTGAGTGACGGAAAAAGAGGCTCTCTACTACGAGAAGATAAAAGGGGACAAGGTGCGATGTCGCCTCTGTCCCCATTTGTGTGGCATCGATGAGGGGACGAAAGGGAAGTGCCGCCTCCGGGAGAACGTCAAGGGCACACTCTATGCGCGTTCGTACGGTAGAACGGTAACCGCGAACATTGATCCGATAGAGAAGAAACCGTTGTATCATTTCATGCCGGGAAGCCTGATTCTCTCGATCGGCCCCAACGGCTGTACGCTCGCATGCGATCACTGTCAGAACTGGAACATCGCGCAGGAATCTGCGCCGACACGTTACATCGATCCGCAGGAGCTCGCGGCGATGGCGGCGAGAGGGGAGTCGATCGGCGTCGCCTTCACGTACACCGAGCCGCTTCTCTGGTTCGAATACATACGGGATGCCGCACCGATACTTGGGGCAAGGGGGCTCAAGAGTGTGCTCGTTACGAACGGATATCTCAATGAGGATCCGGCACGCGAGATCGCCTCGCTCGTGGACGGTATGAACATCGACCTGAAGAGCGTGCGCGATGAGTTTTACAAGGAGTGGTGCGGCGGGAGGGTCGAGCCGGTAAAGCGGTTTATCGAGATCGCGGCCGCAGCCACACATGTCGAAGTGACCAACCTCGTCATACCCGGCCTCAACGATTCCCCCGAAGACATCGGGGATCTGGTCGATTGGCTTGCGGGGATCTCGAGTGACATTCCTATTCATTTCTCGCGCTTCTTTCCGCATTTCAGAATGGAAGATCGGCCGCCGACTCCGAGAGAGACGCTCGAAATGGCTTGCGAGATAGCGAGAAAAAAACTGGATTACGTATATATCGGGAATATATTCATTGAGGGCACGGAGGACACGTACTGCACGGAGTGCGGTGAGGCGGTGATACGGCGCTCGGGGTATTCGACACACATAGATGGGCCGGGCGGGATCTGTCCCCGGTGCGATACTCAGGTAAAGGGGGTTTGGACGTAACTTGAAACGGCTTGCACCAAAAGCGCTCGCAAAGAGGATTATTAGATTTATCTGGAGCAAGAAAGCGGAAGACATAATCCTTCTCGATCTGAAAAAACTCTCGAATGTGACGGATTACTTCGTCATCTGCTCGGTCGGGAGCGCTGTTCAGGCGAAGGTCGTCGCCGATGCGGTAATCGAGGGAATGAAGGTAAAGGATCTTGAATTCAGTATCGAGGGTTACGAGTCGGCACGCTGGATTTTGATAGACTGTTTTGAAGTTGTGCTGCATATTTTCCACCCGGAGATACGGGAATTCTACGGGTTGGAACGGCTGTGGGGTGACGCGCCCCGAGAGGAGTATCCGGAAGGTGTTTGATACGGGCAAGGAGAGCGTGAACGAGGTTTTCGCCCGCGAGAGGGTGACGAGCGCGATCGCCGAGGTGATGGCGCACATGGGGCTGGAGACGGGCGACATCCACCTGGAACGTCCGAACGATCCGGCTCATGGGGATCTGAGCTCCAACATCGCGCTCGTAACGGCCAAAGCAACAGGCAGAAATCCGAGGGAGCTTGCCGACGAGATAACCGGATCCCTGTCATTTGACCGCGAATTTATAGACCGTGTAGAGGTCGCAGGCCCCGGATTCATTAATTTTTCCTTCTCGAAAGAGTATCTTCGCGACCAGATCGTCACGATCAACAGAATGGGGGGTTCTTACGGGTGTTCCGACATCGGATGCGGAAAGAAGCTGCAGGTGGAATTCGTTTCCGCCAATCCGACCGGTCCCCTCGTGGTCGTGGCCGCTCGTGCAGCGGCCGTCGGCGCGGCACTCGTCAATGTGCTTCGCAAAGTCGGGTACGAGGTAGAGGCCGAGTACTACATAAACGACGCGGGAAGCCAGGTTGCGAAGCTCGGGGCTTCGTTGCTCGCGAGGTTCAGGCAGAGTCAGGGTGAGGATGTCCCGTTTCCGGAGGATGGGTACCCGGGGGAGTATCTCGTGGGTATCGCCCGGCAGATTCCGGTCGATAAAGGCAGACAATGGCTCGAACTGGACGAAAAGGAGGCTGTAACCGCGTTCGGTAATTTCGCCATCGAAAAGATCGTTGCCCTGATACGTGACGACCTCGAGCATTTCGGTGTCCGGTTTGACGTGTTTTTCAGGGAATCGAGCCTCTACGGCGACGGTGGTGAGTTGGAGCAGGCGCTGGAGCTATTGAAACAGCGAAATGTGGTTTTCGACGAAGAGGGAGCCCTCTGGTTCAAAGCAACCGCATTCGGGGACGAGAAGGATCGTGTGCTCGTGAGAAGCGACGGCTCGGCGACCTACTTCCTGGCCGACGCGGCATATCACCTCAACAAGCTGCGCCGGGGCTTTTCCCGGGTCATCGACATCTGGGGACCCGATCATCACGGTCACGTAAAACGGCTTCAGGCCGCTTCCACCGTGCTCGGCGCCGATGAGAACTGGCTAGAGGTTCTCATTGTGCAGTGGGTTCGTCTCGTCGAGGAGGGCAAGCAGGTCAGTATGTCGAAGCGCGGCGGTGAATTCGTCAGGCTGCGCGAGCTCGTGGACGATGTCGGCCCGGACGCGGCGAAATATTTCTTTCTGATGCGCAAAACGAATGCCCATCTCGATTTCAACCTGACACTCGCGAGAAAGGAATCGGACGAGAATCCCGTTTACTACGTGCAGTACGCCCATGCGAGAATAAGCAGCGTCATATCCTATGCCCGAGAACAGGGAGTCGATTTTCCCGGTGATACATCGTGTGTAGAGCTGCTCGGCGAACCGGAGGAGGTCGATCTCATTCGAAAACTCGTTGTCTTTCCGCAGCTCATCGAGGGCGCCGCCGTCATGATGGAGCCGCACCGCCTGTCCTCGTACGCGCAGCAGATCGCCGCTTCATTCCACCATTTTTATCACATATGCCGAATAGTATCGAACGACCGGAAATTGAGTGAAGCGAGGTTGCTGCTTGCCGAAGCGACGAGGATCGTCCTCGCCGAAAGCTTGCGGATTCTCGGCGTGTCGGCTCCCGAGAGGATGTGAGCGGGACTATATGAGAGACCCGAGTTTCTGCAGCGTTCAGATGATTGATGAGTCAGGAGGGAGATCGTGAGTATTGTCGTTGTCGGCTCGGTCGCCTTTGATACGATCGAAACACCGAGGGGCACGGTCGAAAAGGCGATCGGCGGTTCTGCAACGTATTTTTCACTCGCTGCGAGTTACTTCTGTCCCGTTCAGCTCGTCGCCGTCGTCGGTGAAGATTTCGGTCAGGAGTACCGCGCGATTCTCCAGTCGAAGAATGTAGGACTCGACGGTCTTTCCGTCGTTAAAGGAGGAAAAACATTCTTCTGGCATGGCCGTTACGGTGACGATCCGAACGAGCGGGAGAGTCTCGCAACGGAGCTCAACGTGTTCGAGGGATTCCGTCCCGAGCTTCCCGAATCGTTGCGCGGGGAGGAATACCTCTTCCTCGGAAATATCGATCCGGAGTTGCAGTTGAGCGTACTGGAGCAGTTCGAAAAACCGGAATTCGTCGGGCTGGACACGATGAACTTCTGGATCGAGGGAAAGCCGCGTGAGCTCCGAAAGGTGCTCGAGAAAGTCGATGCCCTCCTGATAAATGACGGGGAGGTGCGGCAACTGAGCAATGAGCCCAATCTCATCAAGGCAGCCGAAGCGATACTCGCGATGGGCCCCCGGGCGGTCGTCGTCAAGAAGGGCGAGCACGGGGCGTTTCTGCTGACCTCTGAATTCACCTTCTTCGCGCCGCCCTATCCGCTGAGGCGGGTTATCGATCCCACGGGAGCCGGCGACAGCTTCGCGGGAGGCTTTATGGGATTTCTGGCCGGGGCCGATGGCCGCGGCGATCTGAAGCTCAAGAAGGCCATGATATACGGCACCGTCATGGCGAGTTACGCGTGCGAGAGATTTTCAGTGGAGAGACTCGAGGATCTCTCAGAGAAGGACATCGCCGGCCGGTTCGAGGAGCTCGTCGATCTTGTCGGTGTGGAATAATTGACAAAGAAAAAATCATGGTTCCTTCGCTGTTTGTCTAACTTCCTCTTATCCTGCCGAGGTTCTCGTGTGAGCGTCCCGGCGGGCCGTCCCAATCGATCCGGTCTCCTTTAAAGCTTCAGCAAGAGCCTTCCATCGCCGCCTCTCATCGTGTACCTCGGCCGGGCCCCGGATGAGATTCAGTGGATTGGGCTGGCTGGGAAAGCGATCACGGTATTTTAGGGCGACCAGATTGTATGCACAGCAGAAATCTGATACCCGGTCGGGGTCGCTGTTTTCCGGTATATGTCCAATGGAGACGGGGCATACAGAACAATGGGTGATATATGAGCATTCTCCGCACCGCCGGTACGAGGAGTACTTGTTCTCCTTATGGTGGAATAGTCCCGATCGGCGAGCGGCCTCGGGGAAAGAAGCATACCGCTTCGGAAACTCCGGGTCGTCTATTCTGCCCATCCTCATTGTATCCAGGCGTCTCCGGAGGAATTGAGAATGGAACTGCTGGTAGGAGTTTGCAAAGACGGCGCAGCCGTAAGCCTGCCCATCCACGTCCACGGTCAGGCCCTCGCCCTTGACGACACCGCACATTGCGCGCGCCCTCGGGGTGCATGTCGAATTGTCATATTTATGGCGGAAGACCGGTAGCGGTAATTCACTCGTTCTTCGGCAGTGGTTGAGGCTGCTTTCTAAGATTCGATCGAATTGAGCGTCGAGTTCTTCGATGTGTTCGTCTTGCCAAGTGGGGTTGGAAGTGATTGCCGGGAAGATCGATATCTTCTGGACGCCTTTTTCTAAGAAATAATCGACCGAGTCGGCGAGATGGATGATAGTGGGCGGAATCAGCGTAAGACTGATCGCGAGGTCCCTCCGAAAAAAGTCCTCGCGTTCCCGCCGCAAGCGGTCGAGTAGACGGTCGAGAATCTTGAAAGTGCCTTCTCCGCGATAATCCTGAGCATCGGAGATCCCGTCAAAGCTCAGCTGGGTGTTGAAGCGATGCTCGGCAAGAAAAGAGGCCACTTCCTCCGTGAGAAGAGTGCCGTTCGTGCTGATACTGTACTTCACCCGTTTGTCAGGGGGGCGGTTCTCCTCGAAGTATTCTACGGCCCGGCGGACACTCGAGAATTCCAGGAGGGGCTCTCCTCCCACAAAGGCCAGCTCTACCTCCCGATGATGGGAATCGAGAATGAGCTCGAGCGAGGCTCGAATAGTTTCCCAGGTCATATTTAGTGATTTCTTCGCATTCTGGTAACAATAGCTGCAGCGCAAATTGCACCGAGCGGTGAGCACCAGGCAGAGATGTCTTATTTGTCGAGGGCTGGTCATAGCTTCTCACGATGGATTGGAGTTGGCATAATGATATACTCCGGCAGTATTCCTCCTCCCAAGCATGCGATTCCAGTTCGAGCTTACTCTCGGGATGAATCCCCGGTATGCTTCCGTCCTCGGGTATTTATACGTTCCGCCCCCCGCTCTTTAGAGGAGAGAGCGGAAATCATGGGTTAGGCTGATCCGATCTCGGCGGCAAGGTCATATTCTGATCCAGGCCTTCGATGATCACCCGAATGTCTGCCATCCACTTTTCGATCATGAGGAGCGTATCAAAGAAGTCCTGAATCGTGACGGGCCTGGTTACAGCCTTTAAAGGCAATTCACAATTTCCCAATAAACGGGGAGGATCTATAATGGGTATCGGAGCACATATCGGAGGGCATATTGCCACAACGGTCGTGCTCTTTTCGAGGGTCTTTAATAGCTCCACGGTGGAGTGGAGAGCCCCTTCAATGTCGCTCACTTTCTGCTTCAAGCCGGCAATCGTTACGGTTGACATTTTCTTGCCTCCTTGCGTTAGGGTTAATAAATTCCCTTCTCTGCCTCGAGCACCCAGATGTTTCCTTTGATTTCCTCATGGCAGAAGACCATGAGGCGCCCGTCAGAAGAGACATCGAATCCTGCCGGGCCTTTCTCGCGACCAAGAACGACCGGTGGATCGAGAGACTGGATCGTCTTGCCGTCGAGTGAGACCCTACGAAGGGTGTACCAGTCTCCTCCCCAGGTTCCACTGGCCAGTATCGCGCCGGTGAGAGGATCCCATCTGACACGAAAGGCGGTTGCTCCCGAGGTGATCTGCCGCGCGGGCGCCTTTCCATCCGCCGGCATTGTCCATACCTCGAGGAGGTTCTCTTTCATGCCCACGAAGGCGATCGTCTTCCCGTCGCGGGACCAGGTGGGAGCGTAAGCATTCAAATCCTCTCCGGTGAGGGGCCGGGGAGGAGATGTTCGCTTTCCCTCTGAGACCGACGCGATCCAGATGCGGGAGTAGCCTCCGCGGCTGGAAACGAACGCGAGCGCGGAACCGTCCGGAGACCATGCAGGCTGGATATCCTCCGCCTCGTGCTCGGTAAAGCGGATGGGCCGCCCTCCCGAGAGGGGCAACGTCCATATGTCACGCTGCGTTTCGATGATCCGGTAATAGGCGAGCCACGTGCCGTCGGGGGAGAAGACCGGGTGTGATGCAATCCCGGGATGATCGGTGAGCCGCCGCGGGGAGCCCGACGGGAGTCCCTGATCGAGGGGTTGTATCCAGAGATCGGTCTTGGATCCCATGCGATCCGATGCGTACACGATCACGCTCTTGTCCGGAGCCATGGCGGCCATCCAGTCGTCCCGAGTCCCCTGCAGCTTTGTTTCCTCACCGGAGTCGAGGTCCCTGATGAACAAATCCGTGGATGTAACTTGGGTCGCATATGCGAACCGTGAGCCATCCGCACAGATCGTCGGTCTGTTCTCGCTGCCCGTGCCCATCGTGAGCCGTTGGGGGATTCCACCCGCCGCTGCGATGCGCCACAGGGCAATCGTGCCTTCTCTGCGGGAGGAGAAGTAAATCAGTTTGCCATTACTCGACCACGCCGGGGAGTAATCCCGATTTCCGCCGCTCGAGAGTTTTCTCGCGCGTCCTCCCGTGGACGGGACGATCCACAGGTCGTGCTGGGTCGCATAGCAGATCATCCTGCCGTCCGGCGACCAGGCGGGACAGCGATGGCTCCAGACACCGTCCTCGTCTCCCGTGAGCATCGTGACCGCTGTGGGATCCGACAGTGAAGCCATTCCTATGCGAAAGTCACCTCCCGGTGAGGGTACCGAAAAGGCGATCCGTTCCCCGTCGGGCGAGACGGCGGGATCGACGGCATCGGAGAGCAACAGCGTCGCTCCGCCGCCGAGCTGGCTGACTTTCCAGATGCTCGTTCTGCCGCGCCGGTCGGATACGAAGGCGAGGGCGCTTCCATCGGGGTACCACGTCGGGCAGGTATCGGAAGCGGGATCGGAAGTCAACTGCAGCGGGTTTCCGCCCCGGACGTCTATGACGAAAATATCCCTGTTTCCGGCGATGTCTGAGGCGTACGCGATGCGTTCTCCGTCGGGGGAAAGCGTGGGTTCCCCTTCCCAGGATTTGCCGCTCGTCACCTGGAGGGGTTGTCCCGGCAGACCGGGGATTCGATCCTCTCTCCGTGTCGACAGCCACACGATGATGGCGATGGCCGCTGCCAGTACCGCAAAGAGAGCGATGCTCGTGATCGGCTTTCTCGCTCCGCGATCGAATTGCCAGGTCCGGGAAGCCGAATAATCCTCGAACTCGAGCTTCCGTTTCAGCATGCCGAGGTCTGTGAGCAGTTCGCCCGCGTTCTGGTACCGCTCCGCCTGTTTCTTTGCCATTGCCTTGTTGACGATCTTCTCGAGCTCCGCCGGCACGCCGGGACGGAGACTCGAAATCGTCTCCGGCTCTTCGTGCACGATCGAATACATCACCGCCATTTCGTATTCCTCTAAGAACGGGAGGCGTCCTGTCGCCATCTCGTGCAGAATGACGCCGAGCGCCCAGATGTCCGTCCTCGGACCGACATCTTCTCCACTTACCTGCTCGGGAGACATGTATGCAGCGGTGCCCATCGCCTTTCCGGTGGTCGTGAGCTTCAACTGCCCGGCGAGTTTTGCGAGACCGAAATCCAGGATCTTCACCTGGTCATCGTTCGTTATGAATACATTGGCGGGTTTGATATCACGGTGGATGATTCCCTGGGCGTGCGCCTTGACGAGTCCGTGGGCGATCTGTATGGTGATATCGACCGCCCGTTCGATATCGAGCTCCCCTTCTTCGATCTCGTCTTTCAGGGTTTTTCCTTCATAATAGGCCATACAGATGAACATCCGGCCGTCTTCCGTTTCGTCGACCTCGTAAATAGTGCATATGTTGGAATGCTCCATTGCGGAAGCCGCCTGGGCCTCGTGGATGAACCGCTGTTTGGCCTTCTCGTCTCGTGTGAGCTCCGGTGGGAGAAACTTGAGCGCGACGGTGCGGCCCAGTTTCGTATCTTCCGCCTTGTAGACGACGCCCATTCCGCCGGACCCGAGTTTCTCGAGGACACGATAGTGGGATACGTTTTTGCCGATCATTCAGTGATCTCCGAGAGAGCGCTGAAACCGAAGTTCCGGCTCAATCCGGGGCCGGATATCTCTCTTTTTGCTGCAAAGCTATTCTTTTTTTTCGGTTTATTTCCGCTAAAGTACGCAATAAATATATCAAAGCGTAAAGATTCGGTCAAATAGTAAAGGAAAACTTTGTTGACACTTGAATTTTATAAATTTTTATGATACAATGCATTATTACATCTCGAAGAATGCCCGGAGGGAGAGTGCCGTTGCTTGATGAAAGACCCGGAAGGGAGCTCGTCGAGCGGGCTGAGGATTCTATATTACGCCTGCGCGACATCCAGTCATGTTCGATATCGACCGATGAAACGGGCGAGATTGCCGAAGTCCATGTTGTCGCAACGACCGATCGTTCACCGAAGTTTATCGCCCGTGACGTCGAAACAGTTCTCAAGGCGGAGTTCGGTCTGAAGATAGACTACCGCAAGATCGGAGTCGTTATCATTAATTCCTTCAAGGATCCAGACATGACGACTGACCGCTCGGCTGAATTCGACGGACACGATCCCGGCGGAGGCGCATCGATGGATGAAGTTATCGAGGGACGTCTCCGGGAGATGGAAGATATGCCGAGTGATCCAAAGGAAACGTCCCCCGAAATCGGACAACCCCAGCTCGAGCTGCTCGAGGAAGATGTCAGGGTCCGGTTCCGGGGATTGAGCTTAAATCTGTCGAACGATAGCGTGGATGTCAGCGTTAAGCTCGAAAAGAGCGGGCTCGAAGCCGTCGGCTGCCTCGGGGCGGTCAGAACGGGAGCTCCATTATACACGACAATCGCCGAGGCGACTCTCCATGCCCTCATGGAACTGCTCGATGAAAATTTCCGGCTGTGCCTTTTCGAGATCAAAGAGGTGATTCTGTCCGGGCGCAGAGCGATCATCACCGTCGTGGATCAGGTCGAGGATCGGGCGGTATGCAGTTATGCGGGATGCGTTTTTACCGGCCGTGATTCCAACGAGGCGGCCGTCCTTGCCGTCCTCGACGCAGTCAACCGTCCCCTCGGCAGGTGGCAGCCACGAACCGAAATCCACTACAAGATCCGGTAAGCGGCCGGTTCTTACCTCCGATACGCTTCGGCTTCCCCGGTAACATTAATAGTGATAATATGATGGTTGACATTTACCCCATTGTCTGTACATCATGTTGGTATAATAACTGCAACTTTTGACACGCCCCTTAGCATGTTGATCGGGGCGCATGATAACGATAGCCGTCAGACAGAGTTAGCGATTTACAGGGTGTAATGTGATCAACGATTTCAGCAAAACGGGCTGGGGCTTCAAGCTCTATTATGCATTGTACGTGGTGGTGGGATTGGCCTTTTTTGTCTTTCTCCTGCGGCGCCTGCCCGGCGGCTACTGGTGGGACATCCTGCTGTTCACCGCGTTGGTCGTGATCGCGGACTCGGTTCAGATTTCACTCCCACGGGGTGGCGCCTCCATCTATGCCTCCTCGCCGATCGATCTCGCGGGGATCATACTCTTCGGACCAGCCGTGATGGCTCTCGTCGAGGCGATATCGACCGTTATCACCGAGGGGATCTTCCAGCGGAGACCCTTTATCAAACTACTGTTCAACATTCCGCTGCTCGTCGTCACGATAGGCGTGTCGGGCCTCGTCTATAACTCGTTCGGCAGTCTCGGCGATATGGATTCGCCTCTCTTTCTCGTCCCGCTCTTTGTCGCCGGTGTCGTCTACTACCTCGTCAACACCTGGTCGGTGAGTTTTGTAATCGCGCTGATGGACGCGAGAAATCCTCTCCACGTCTGGAAACAGAATTACATGTGGAACTTCATCCACATTCTCGCCTTCCTTCCGGTGGGAGCCGTTATGGCGCTGCTCTACGCAAACTCGGGCGTTTGGACGATAGCGCTCTTCATCATACCGCTCTTTCTCGCCCGCTATTCGTTTCAGCTCTACCTCGACATGCGGGAAGCTCATATCAACACGGTGGCAGCTCTCACATCGGCGATCGACGCTTCTGATCCGTTCACGCACGGCCATTCGTTCAGGGTTTCGCGGTATGCGCTGAGGATTGCGCGCGCGATCGGGTTTTCCTCGAGAGATCTCGAGATGCTCGAATATGCAGGCCTGCTCCATGATATCGGCAAGATCGCGATACAGAACGATATTCTCGTCAAGGTCGGGCCGCTCACCGATGAGGAGTGGCGGGCGTTGAAGGCCCACCCGAACGTCGGCGCCGATATCGTCGAGCAGCTGAAGTTTCTCAAAGAGGCCTCGGATGTCATTCGCAGTCATCATGAGCGGCCCGATGGAATGGGGTATCCGTGCGGTCTTCGGGAGGATGAGATCCCGATTTCGGCCCACATTCTCAATGTGGTCGATGCTTTCGATGCGATGACCTCCGACCGGCCGTACCGCAAGGCTCTTCCTATCGAACGGGTGCTCGATGAGCTGGAGACGTACAAGGGCTCGCAGTTCCATACGAAGGTGACAGACCTTCTTATCGAGCTCTACTGGAAGGGAGAGTTTCCCCTCATCATAGAGGCCGATGCCACAACGGAGATCTATAATTCCCTCATCGAACACGTTCGGGTTTGATCCCCCGCCTTGTTTTCTCTTCGAGACCGCTTATGCCCGCTCGCGGTGTTTCTGAGTTCAGGTGCTTTTCAGTGTGAATTTGCCCCGGTTTCTTTTATACTCCTTACCGGCTGCCGGGTGGTGCGATTCGTACATGCTTTGAGAGGGAGATGTTATTGGGTTCAGAGTACAAAGATTCAGGGGTCGATATCGACGCCGCGAACAGAGCAAAAAAAAGTATCGGTGAGATTGTCAGAGCGACATGGGGCAGGGAGGTTCTCTCCGAGGTCGGCAACTTCGGCGGACTCTTCGAGATGCCGGATGGCGTAGAGGACCCCGTCCTCGTATCGAGCGTCGACGGTGTCGGCACGAAACTCAAGGTTGCCTTCATGGCCGGACGGCACGACACCGTTGGTGAGGACCTCGTTAATCATTGCGTGAATGACATTCTCGTTCAAGGAGCGGACCCCCTCTTTTTTCTCGATTATTTTGCATGCGGGAAATTGGAGCCGGACGTCGTGACCGATGTGGTCAGGGGACTTGCGCGTGGATGCACCGGGAACGGCTGTGCGCTCATCGGCGGGGAGACGGCTGAAATGCCGGGATTCTACGCTGAGGGAGAGTATGACCTTGCAGGTTGTATAGTCGGCGCAGCAGGACGGTCGAAGCTGATCGACGGGTCCGGCATCACACCGGGCGATACCGTGCTCGCATTCCCGTCGAGCGGTCTTCATACAAACGGCTTCTCGCTTGCACGCAAGATCATCTTCGAAAAGGAGGGCCTCCGCATCGATGATATCTTCCCCGGGATGGAGCGAACCGTTGCGGACGCGCTTCTCGAAGTCCACAGGAGTTATCTCCCTGAGGTTCGTTCGTTGCGCGACTGCGCAGAGGTCAGGGGCCTCGCGCATATCACCGGCGGGGGGCTGCTCGAGAACATTCCACGCATTCTGCCGGGCGGGTGCTCGGTCGAGATAGATCCGGGCCGGTGGGAAATTCCGTTCCTCTTCACATTCCTCGAGGAACATGGCGGCATCGCTGATCGCGAAATGTATCGCGTTTTCAATATGGGAATCGGGATGGTGGCCATCATACCGGCGGGGGATGAGGAGAAAGCGGGGAAGGGGCGGTATCGGTGGGATCCATTCACAATTGGCACTGTCGTCCGGGGCGAGGGAACGGTCAGGCTTGCCGGTATAACCTGACGGTCAGGCTTATCGGTATAACCTGTTTGCCCGATGCCGGCACCGGATCGCACCTCGATAGAATCGTTGCGCCTCTCCCACAGCAAGTTATGATATTGTCCTTTTAGCTCGGTTGATTCTCAACGCGGCACTATTTTTCCTGAACAGGTGAGGGAGTGACGCGGAGCGGACTAATGAAAGAAGTTCCGACGCCGAAAATCACGATCAGCAAATGTATCGAGTTCGATCACTGCAGATACAACGGTCAAATAATTTCCAGCGATATCGTCGGCAGACTCAATGCGCATGTCGATTTTGTTGCGGTCTGTCCTGAAGTAGAGATAGGTCTCGGCGTTCCGAGGCAGCCGATCCGCATCGTTTCAGGGAAGAGAGGCCTCGAGCTCGTACAGCCGGCAACGGGAAGGGATGTTTCGAAACCGATGAGGCTGTTTGCGAACGCCTATTTGAGTAATCTGTCCGAAGTCGATGGTTTTCTTCTGAAGAGCCGTTCACCTTCGTGCGGCATCAAGGATGTCAAGATCTATCCCGGGATTGATGCGCCGAAGTCATCCGGCAGGGGCGCAGGTTTTTTCGGCGGAGCGGTTCTCGAGCGTTTTGCCTCGCACCCAACGGAGGATGAATGCCGTCTGACAAACTCCAGGATCCGTGAGCATTTTCTGACGGCTGTCTATACGTTTGCACGTTATCGCTCGATTGCACGGAAGCAGCGCATGAGGGATCTCGTTGCATTTCATGCGGAAAACAAGCTCCTCATTATGGCTCGCGGCCAGAGGGCATTGCGCGTTCTCGATCAAGTCGTCGCAAATCACGAGCGAAAACCGGTGCGCGAGATCGTGCGGCACTACGGGGAACGACTCCGCGACGCCTTCATTCGTCCGCCTCGATACACCTCGAATATAAATGTTCTGATGCACGCGCTCGGGTATTTTTCGAAGCAGCTCCCGCGGCGCGAGAAATCCTTCTTTCTCGATTCGCTCGAGGTCTACCGGGCGGGCGCAATTCCACTCAGCTCATGCACGACCCTTGTCAGGTCGTGGATAATCAGGTTCGGTGAACCGTGCCTGATGAAACAGACCTACTTCGAGCCGTTTCCATTGGATTTGATCGATATTGGTGATTCGGGTAAGGGAAGAGAAAGAATATAAGGCGTTTTGCGATTTCGGGTGTGAGGTTTCTCATGGGTAGGCGTGTGATAGTGACGGGCGGCACCGGCTTTATCGGCCGGCTGCTCTGCCGACGGTTGGCAGAGCGCGGGTACGAAGTGGTTGTGCTCTCCAGGGATAGTGAAAAAGCCGAGCGGATATTCGAGGGTGCGGTTGTCGGGGTTTCGTGGGATGCGAAGAGCGATGCAGGCTGGTCTGAGCATGCCGACGGGGCATACGGAATCGTTAACCTCGCCGGCGCGAATATCGCTTCAGGTCGCTGGACGAACAAAAGACGGGAGAGGATTCTCCGCAGCAGACTGGACGCAGCGAAAGCCGTATCGGAAGCGGTGGCGCATTCCGGTGTCAAGCCGCGTGTCGTGGTGCAGGCGTCGGCGATCGGCTATTACGGAGATCGAGGCGACGAACAGCTCGATGAGTTCTCCACGAAGGGTGCGGGTTTTCTCTCGGATGTGGCCGAACGGTGGGAGCGGAGCACGGAGAGCGTCGAATCATTCGGCGTGCGGCGCGTCATCATCCGTACGGCGGTGGTCCTGGGGAGGCACGGTGGTTTTCTAGAGCGCGTCCTGCCCGCGTTCAGGTTCCATGCAGGCGGTCCCTTGGGGAGTGGAAGGCAGTGGATTTCATGGATCCATATCGAAGACGAAGTGAATGCGATATGCTTTCTCCTCGAAGGCGGGAGCTTGCGTGGCGTATTCAATCTCGCCGCACCGGCGCCGGTGCGGAACGGCGGATTCTACCGGACGCTCGGGCTGCAGCTCGATAGACCCGCTCGGTTGCGCATGCCGGGGCTTGCATTGAAGTTGATGCTGGGGAAGATGGCCGACGAGCTGATTCTTGCGGGCCAGCGTGTGCATCCGCGGAGACTGCTTGAAGCAGGATACGAGTTCAGATACCCTGTACTGGCGGGGGCGCTTGAAGAGCTGTTCGGCACGTAATCCGGCGAGGGAGTGCAGGAAGGAAATTCCGCAGAAGGAGGTAGGCGAATGAAACGGCTCGAGTTCGGTTCCGTTCTCTTGTTCGCGGCACTGTTCGCGGCATCGGGTGTTTTCGCTCATTGCGAAATACCATGTGGTATCTATGGCGACGATATGCGGTTCGAGATGATGGGCGAACACATAAGAACCATTGAGAAATCGATGAATATGATCGTCTCGATCTCGGGCGGCGGGAAGACCGATAATAACCAGCTCATCCGGTGGGTGATGAACAAGGAGGACCACGCCGGCGAGCTGCAGCACATCATCACGCAATACTTCCTCACGCAGAGAGTGAAACCGGTTGGTGAGGAAGAAGCCGAGGCGTACCAGACATATGTTCATAAGTTGAACCTGCTCCACGAGATGCTGGTTTTCTCCATGAAGGCCAAGCAGTCGACGGATCTCGGCATTGTCGAGCACCTCGAATCGCTCCTCGAGCAGTTCAGGGGTGTGTACTTCAGCAAGTGATTCAGGCCGGATTTTTGTCGTCTACTTTCCTTGACAGACCGGTTTTAGGATGGTACGATTCTGCGGCGTGAGCGATTTTTCATTTGTTTGGCAGCAAGATCGATTTTATTATTATTCCACCGGAACATTTGGAAAGAATACATAGGAAAATATCACAGAGAGGAGTCTGATATGCTGACCATCACAGGTCGTGACGAAGGCGGTGTGATGATACTCGATCTCGCAGGTCAGATAGACGGCGGACCGGAGTCGGCGAAGATCCAAGAGCTCATAAAGCAGAGTCTGGAAAAGGGCCAGAAGTCTTTTGTGCTTAACTTGAAAGATGTCAAATGGTTAAACTCCCTCGGGGCGGGAGTTCTGATTGCCGCATATGCATCCGCCAAGCGTGAAGAGGCATACCTGAAGCTTTTGAGTGTCACCGAGCGGGTGGGCACGGTGCTCAAGACCTGTGGATTGATTCCGGAAGTATTCGAAGTTTTTGAAGACGAGAAGGAAGCAGTGGAGAGCTTTACATAAGCCCGTCCCGATTACGGCAAGCCTTAGCAGAGGGATAGTAGCATGAAGATCAAAAAGAGAGAGGTTGACGGGGTAACGATCCTCGATATTTCCGGTGAGATGTACGGTGGGCCGGAGAATATGAAACTCGTCGATGTGGTAAGCGATCTCGCCAAGGAAAAGAAACTCGATCTCATTATCAATCTGTCCAATGTCAAATGGATAGCCAGCACCGGCCTCGGCATTCTTGTATCGGCCCGCTCTCGGTTTTCCAAGGAAGGCGGAGT
This sequence comes from uncultured bacterium, assembly GCA_965369375.1. Classification (GTDB taxonomy): domain Bacteria; phylum Krumholzibacteriota; class Krumholzibacteriia; order Krumholzibacteriales; family Krumholzibacteriaceae; genus CBDUQN01. The sequence goes on from CBDUQN010000001.1 coordinate 123,763, forward strand.
CATGAGGCTATGTCAGCCGAACGACCGTGTCCTCGGGATTCTTCAGGTAACCCGTTTGAACCTGATTTTTGATGTGTACGACAATGAACAGCAGGCTCTCGCGAGCATTAAAGATGGTACATAACGGGAGAAGACAGGGGAGTTGCTTCGTCCTCGGCACGAACCAGGTAATATAGTAATATTCCCTTCATTGTTGATGATTATGAGATGTGGAGAGCCCGGAGTCCCGGGCTTTTTTGTTTTTTTATTTGTTTGATCCGGTACAAGGAGGTCGTAGACGATGCGCACAGGTTTTGTTCTCGGTTTCGCTTTAGTGCTCGTATGGTGCTGTTCGGCAAGCGCGGATGTATTGACCGTGGACGCATTTGTCAGGATGGTACGGTGCACCGATCCCCGGATTTCCCCGGACGGCAGGCATGTTGCTTTCGTCGCGTCGGTTCCCGATGTGGATGCGAACAGGAGCAACACGGATATCTGGATAATTCCGATCAAGGGAGGGAACCGGATGCGGCTGACCGCAGCCGAAGGTGCCGACTACCATCCCCGATGGTCCCCCGATGGTAAACGGATCGCCTTCATTTCCACGCGGGGAGGTTCTCCGCAGGTTTGGACGATACCGGTCGGCGGCGGAGAAGCGGTTCAGCTGACCGACATCTCAACCGGCGCGCATGACCCCGTCTGGTCTCCCGACGGGAGACAAATAATTTTCTACTCGTTCGTGTATCCAGACTGTCCCGATGATTCATGCAATGCCGCGCGGGAGGATGAGCGGGAATCCAATCCCGTCAAGGCGAAGGTGATCGACCGCCTTCTCTACCGCCACTGGGACACATGGAAGGACGGCAAACGCAACCATCTCTTTGTCATCGATTCCGCTGGCGGTGACGCGATCGATATCACGCGCCTCGAGGATCACGATTTTCCGACCTTTCCCTGGGGAGGTTCCGGCGAGTATGCCTTTTCTGCGGACGGCGGGGAGATCTGCTGCGTTTCGAAGCACGCCGACATGGAAGCGATCTCTACGAACACGGACCTCTTTCTCATCGATCGGGCCGCGCAAACGATTGTCAGGCTCACGGAAAACGAGGCGGCCGATGAGACGCCGGCGTACAGCCCCGACGGCCGGTTCATCGCCTACCGGGCCCAGCAGCAGCCGGGCTTCGAATCCGATCGGTGGCGGCTCATGTTCTACGACCGGGGCAGTGGCGGGACAAGGGTTCTCACGGAGCACTTTGACCGATGGGTATCCGAATACTGCTGGTCTCCCGATTCGCGCACGATTTATTTCACCGCCGGTGATGACGGTCACAAGGGGCTCTTCGCGCTCGAGGTGGAGAGCGGCGAAATCAAGAAGCTGCTGGGAAGGGGGAACAACTCGTCACCGAGAATCGCGCCCGACGGCAAGACGATAGTGTTCGTGAGGAGGAGCTTCGATTTTCCCCATTCGATCTGGAAAATCTCGACCAAGGGAAAGGGCCTGAGCCGCCTCGGCGATTTCAACGAAGAAGCCTTCTCGAAGATCGACATGAACACCGCGGAGGATGTGCGATACGAGGGAGCGGAAGGGGCTGCCATCCAGGCGTTTCTCATCAAGCCTCCCGGCTTCGATCCATCGAAGAGTTATCCCGCTATCATGCTCATACACGGAGGCCCCCAGATCGCCTTTATCGATTCTTGGTATACGAACTGGAATGCACAGATATTCGCCGCGGCGGGTTACGTCATTTTCATCCCGAATTTCCACGGGAGCGACGGCTTCGGCCAGGAGTTTGTCAACGTCATATCGGGCGACTGGGGTGGAAAATGCTTTATCGATATCATGAAGGGGTTCAATCTCCTCGCGTCGCTTCCGTATGTAGATCCCGACCGGATCGGGGCGGCCGGAGCCTCGTATGGCGGGTACATGATCAACTGGATAGCGGGAAATTCGGATCACTTCGCCTGCCTCGTCTCGATGGCCGGGGCGTTCAACCTGGTCAGCAAGTATGGCGTGACCGAAGAGCTCTGGTTTCCCGAGTGGGATTTCGGCGGCACGCCGTACGACAACCCGGAAGCGTACGAGCGGTGGAGCCCCCACCGGCTCGCCGGGAATTTCAAGACGCCCTGCATGGTCGTGCACGGCGAGCTCGATTACCGTGTTCCGGTCGGAGAGGGCCTTCAGATGTTCACCGCGCTCCAGCGCCAGGGCGTTCCATCGAAGCTCGTCTATTTTCCCGACGAGGGGCACTGGATCCTGAAACCGAAGAATATCGTCTTTTATTACGAGCAGTTTATCGGCTGGATGGATCGGTATCTCGAGGAGTAGGCCGGGTCCGGTTCGCCTGCGCGCATATGTGGTTTAAGGCTCGTTCTTGGAATCCAGCACGCCCTGCCGGCCGTGTGGAACGGTGCCGGTCGGAGCGCGGGATCAAACTCAAAACCGCGCCGGCTTATTCGGGAACGGCGGCGATGCCGTACCGCTCGTTCTCAGAGCGCGGGGTCGAGAAGGCCGTGCTGCTTATCTCTTCGACGAAATCACCATTCTCTGAGATGACGACGAGCCGGTCGTTTCTCGTATCGATTATGTACAGGCGCCCGTCGAGATAGGCGATATCGCCCCACTGGCCGGCCTGTATGTTGTTTTGGCCGTAATACGCGAAGAAATCGAAGAAAGTCGCATCGACATCGCCCGCGGGAGAGACCGAGGCGATACTTCTGTTATTCTGGGTCCCGTTGAAGGTTATGTATATCGTGCCGGTCGTGTCGATGCACATGCCGACGGGATTCGCGGCGCCCGCGTTGATATTGGCATGGAGCGCGGCGTCATGCGTGATCGAGCGCCCGTCCCAGAAAACCCGCCATAGATTGAATATCGGAGGATTATGCCCGTTTATGATGTAGTAGTCCCTCGTCACCGGATCGATGGCGAGATTCTCCTCTCTGAGATAGATCAGGATCGCTCCCGGAGCGAGGAGCGTTATGCCCTCGGACGGGCAATCGACCTTGAACGGCCCTCCGGCGAAGAGCCCCGTGAGTATGCCGCCCGGATTCGGTTCGAGCTCGACGCTCCAGATGGCGGGAAAGTCGGCGAATTCCACCAGGTCGAGCGACAATGTGTCGACTTGCAGGATCTTCGAGTTGCTCGCGAGATAGAGGTCGCCGCGGGGCGAGAAGGACAGGTCGGTGATGATGTCCCGCGTTTCGAGTACCTTTTCGATCGCTTTCGTCTCGGGATCGAAGTCGATGAGGACCGTTCCCGCGGCGCCGAGAAGCGATGAGCTCGTCGTCGTAATATAGATATGATCTTTGTCCCAGTAACCGATTTTCGATGTCTCCTCTTCGGGACAATCGATAGCCTCGGCCGTCGCCTTGAAGTGCGTGCTAGCGCTGTCGATTCTCGCCATGACATGCTGCTGGCCGACAACGGAGCCGAGTTGAAAGGCGCACGAAGCGTATCCTTCCGAATCAGAGACACTCTGTCCGGGATTCACGGCGGCGCCGGTGTCATCCGTACTGAATGTTACGATAACGCCCGTCTGCGGGGTGCCGAGCAAATTTGTCACGCGCGCGATAAGCGGTTCGGGCAGTGTTACGCCGATTCGTTCGATTTGATTGTTGCCGGAGAAGACGTTAACGCGTATTTCCGAAGAGTTGTCGCCGTCGGTCGGACTGTCATCACATGATGGTACGAGAAAAGCAATGAGCAATAGTGCGACAATAAGAGCACATATCGATCGATTACGGCGCCTTGTCATCATCGTCTCCTTTGCACGAGTAGAGCATGTTCATCAGTCACACCACCGTCAGTATCGGGGTTACTCTAGGGGATTGCAAAAAATCAGTCAACCCTCCATTCGGTCCGATAAAGATCACCCTCGGAACCACATTCCCCTCGGAATCACATTCCCGTCGGAATCACATTCATTCTTTGAAAAGTGTGCATTTCTCTGGTAATGTTCGTGTTGATCGGGAGGGTGCACGTTGGAAGGAAGCTTCAATTACCCCTGGTTCGTCAAACGGGACATCGACGGATTCTTCGGCCTTGCCATAGATAATCTGATTCAATTTCTTCTCATAGCCACACTCTGCCCGGCTATCGCAGGTATTCCGGCCGAATTCGTTTTCACGAGAATTCTTCCCGGCGCCGCCCTCTCGGTGATAATCGGAAATCTCTTCTACTCCTGGCAGGCGAAGAAATTGGCGTTGAAGGAGAAGCGAAGCACCGTAACGGCCCTTCCCTACGGAATCAACACGGTCAGTCTCTTCGCATACCTCATCTTTATCATGGGCCCTGTCTTCCGGCAGACGGGAAGCTACGAGATGGCCTGGAAGGTTGGATTGCTCGCCTGTTTCGGCAGCGGCGTGATCGAGTTCGGGGGCGCCTTCATCGTCGACATTCTGAGACGCATAACCCCGAGAGCGGCGCTGCTCGCGACACTCGCGGGCATCGCCATTACATTTATTTCAATGGATTTCGCATTTCAAACATTCGAGAAACCGCTCATCGCCATGCTCCCGCTCGCTCTTATCCTGATTCAATACTTCTCGAAGGTCCGGTTTCCCCTTGGACTTCCCGGCGGCATGGTTGCCGTTTTCGCGGGAACGATCCTGGCGTGGGTCTTCGGCATCATGGATGTCGGCTCGGTAAAAATCGCCGCAGCCCAGGTCGGCTTCAACGCTCCCCGGTTTTCAGGAGCGGGTCTCTTCGAGATCATAAGAAGCCCCTACGCCCTCAAATATCTCTCGATAATCATGCCGATGGCGCTGTTCAACGTTCTCGGCTCGCTGCAGAACCTCGAGAGCGCCGAAGCGGCCGGTGACAGATACGAGACGGTGCCCTCACTTGCCGTCAATGGTATCGGCACGCTGCTCGCGTGCTTTTTCGGCTCGTGCTTTCCGACGACGATCTATATCGGGCATCCCGGCTGGAAGGGACTCGGCGCGCGGGCCGGATATTCGGTCCTCAACGGCGTTTTCTTCGCCGTCGTTGCGCTCTTCGGCTGCGTCAGGCTGATTACCTCGATCGTTCCGATGGAGGCGGGGATCGCAATCGTTCTCTGGATCGGTATCGTCATCTCGGCGCAGGCGTACCAGGCGACTCCCAACGCCCATGCGCCCGCGGTCGTTATGGGGCTCTTTCCCGCCTTTGCCGCATGGGGGATGAACATATTGAAACAGGGGTACATGGGAGCGGCAACGACACTATCCGAACAGGCGGCGAGGGGAGTTCCGATCAACGGCTTTCTCGGTCTCGTGGCGCTGGAAAGGGGATTCATATTCACCTCGATGATACTTGCGGCGATAAGCGTATTCCTCATCGAGAAGGATTTTCTCAAGGCTTCGCTCTGGTCGGCGGCCGGCGCGGTGCTCGCATTTTTCGGCGTGATTCACACCTACGCGTTCGAGGGGAACGAAGTGATCAGCGTTGTCGGATGGAATGCCGGCGGGGCCTTTGCCTTCGGCTACTTGAGTTTCGCCTTGATATTCATGGTCTTCTACCTCTGGTGGCGGTGGAGGATACGCAGAGGACTGCCGCTCGAGGAAGTGGAAGAGTAATTATGCATGGGGGATTCGTCTTCAGTCTGATTGGCTTTCAGCGGTGCGCTATCTGCACATATAAAAAGCGATCCTTCCCGGAGATGGTGTACCTGGAAAGTAGCTTGCCGCCTGAAAAAAGCAAAGCTAATGGGTTATTCTCCCAGCCCCCTAAACGCCTCTTCGGAAAGGATCGCAATAAGATTTTATTGTCGGATTAAATTTCGAGTAATCGTGGGGAAAGCACGATTACGTAAGACTTCCCTCTGTGAAAAAGGGATGAGATGTTTGACCTGGAGATGCTGTAACCGTTACCCTCCTCGAATCCTCCTTTCTCTATTCCGGAATATTCGATATGACATTTCCATGCGATCACGGCTCTCTACCGGGATACGTGTACCGCATTCTCTTTATTGGCGTGTTATTCTACCATAAATCCAACAAATAGTCAATTATTGACTCTCGGTATCTGCGGTTCAGACACTAGCGAACTCCACTAATTAGTAATAAATTATAATTATTTTTGAATAATGATTAGTAATAAAAATAGTGACCTGTTTCGGTCTCTGCCCGAAGTTTATTTAGATAAATCATGCGCTGATTTCAGTGGAATTAATATGCGAATTAATTTGCGTATCAGGGTTGATTTTTCCTTCATTTCGGTGTATAATTGCTTTCAATATAATTAATCGAACCGGATTGTGCCGTTATCCTTCGAGGAGGACGACATTCAATGTACGCGGCCCCTCCAGATCTGGAGAGGCGGTATCGCCGGTTCTTGAATGGCTGGGGGGACGTTATCGATCCCCTCGTTTGCATTCTGGGTGATCGTGACGAGCGGGTCCGTACGAGAGCCTGGGCGGCACTGATTATCTCGAGAATCCACCTTCACAAGGGCAGACTCTGTCTCGCCGCTTCATTCCATCGATTGTCATTTTCCCTCTTTCGCTCCCAACGGGGATTTCCTCCCGATTTCTGGATGAATCGAGCCCTGATACTGAGAGCCGGGGGGAAAGCGGGGGCCGCCGAGAGATTGCTCCGCAGAATTTTTTCGCTGTCGCTCGGGAAGGGGTGGATCATCGCAGCGGCCGGGGCTGCTGCGCTTCTCGCCGATTTGCTGGCGCGTGTAGATCGACTCGACGATTCCGCTTCGTTTCTCGCCGTCGCGTGCCGCTGCTACGAGGCACTGGGCCGAAATCACGAACGCGTAAAGATGGAAATGATAGCAGCGCTTCTCGACTCGAAACTCGGAAAAATTGAACAGGCTGTCGAGCGGGTTTCCCTCCTTCTCGCTGAAGGGGCGGTGGAACTCGATTTGCGGGAGCGCATATGCGCTGCGCTGCTGCTCGCCGAGCTTTTTCTCATCGCGGGCCGCCACGAGAAGGCCGACGTTGTTCTTCGCGGTGTATGCCGGGAGCGACATATTCTCGACATCTTTCGCCTCCTCGATATCCGCGCATTATATCTGAGGCACGGCATTCGCGCGGCCGCGGGGGACGCCTGCGGAGCCCGGGAGATATTCGAACGCGCCGAATCGATGCGATCGAGACTCGGTTTCGGCTTGCTTGGCTGCGCCGTGTCACGACGTCCCGGCCGGGGGTGGGAAGACCTGTGCAGTAACGGCCGGATTTCCTACGTGACGCGCGGATCCGCTGTCATGCGGCACGCCGGCGGCGCACCGGATACGGGTGAGCGGCCTGCGGCCGATCAATCGAACGAACGGTTTATGACGGTCGATCGTTCGAGTGATCGTTTTGCAGCAACCGATTTTTCGAACGAACAGTCTGTGAAGGCCGATCATGCAAATGAACAGTTTCTGACCGCCGACGGGCGGCTTCTCTCTCTTCTCGAGGAGATGCGCTCAGCTTCAATTATGCAGCTTCCGGTCATTATTAGAGGCGAGTCCGGGGTTGGGAAGGAAGTGCTGAGCCGGCTCATCCATCGCTGGAGCGGGCGAGGAAACGAGCCGTTTATTGCTGTCAATGCCGCCGCCCTGCCCGAGGGGCTGTTCGAGAGCATGCTGTTCGGCCATTCGCGCGGCGCCTTTACCGGCGCCGTATCCAAACATGCAGGCCTGCTAGCCGAGGCGAAGAATGGGTCTCTCTTCCTTGATGAAATTGGTGACCTCCATCCCGGTTTGCAGGCGAAGCTGCTTCGTTTCCTCGACAGTGGCGAGTATCTGCCGCTCGGTGAGGGTCGCATGAAAAGGAGCGGCGCCAGAATCATCACTGCGACAAATCGAAACCTGGAAAAGGATATCCGAGAAGGGCGTTTCCGCCAGGACCTCTACCATCGGCTTGCTATTCTGAGCTTTGATATACCGCCGCTCAGGAAACGGCGATGCGACATACCGCTGCTTGTTCGTTTCGTCTTCGATATGACGAAGAGGCATTACGGACTCGGTCCGTTCACTCTGGGGGAAGGCGCAATGCGGCTTTTCCTCGCGTATGAATGGCCCGGCAATGTGAGGGAACTCCAGGGTGAAATCATCAGGGCTGCAATCAGGAAGAAAAGAGGAACACTTGGCGTATTCGATTTTTCGGAGAATCTTCTCGGCGGCATCCATCGCGGTGAAGAGTTCCATGAGCAGGGACTTGTGGAGAAGGTTCGTAGGCTCGAGAGAGAGGAAATCATCCGGGCCCTGAACGAAGCCGGCGGGAATCATACGCGCGCCGCTGCATCGCTCGGTCTCGGCAGAACGACATTGATCTACAAAATGAAAAGATTGGGTATCGAATAGGAGAGTTCGTTTATGGGGGCCGGCAGATCTCGGATAGGAGTGCGCATGCTTATGTGATATCCCGGGTACTGAATGGGTGTGCGAATTCTCGAGGAATCACTCCGTTTCCGTTAGAGCTTATACCCGAACGTGCGCAGCAGTTCGTGCCGCCGGTTGCGGTCTTCCTCCGTTTCGATTCCTTTGGGCTTTTCGCCGTCTATGACGCCGAGTATGCCCCTTCCCTGACCGGTCTCGCCTATGACGACTTCCACTGGATTGGCGGTGGCGCAAAATATCCGGCACACTTCGGGGACGCTCTTGATTGCGCCCAACAGATTGATCGGAAAGGCATCCCTCATGAAGACGATGAACGAGTGCCCGGCTCCGATGGCTTCGGCGTTCTTCGCAGCGAGATCGATCATCTCCTCGTCGTTGCCCGAGAAGCGGACAAGGCAATCGCCGGAAGCTTCACAGAAGGCGATACCGAATTTTATCCCCGGAACGGAAGAAACAGCGGCTTCGTGCAGATCCTCGACGGTTTTGATGAAGTGAGACTGCCCGAGCACCAGGTTGACCTCCGCGGGCTTCTCGATTCTTACGGTCTTGATTTCCACCGGTCATCCTCCTTTAGAGCCGACGGTCAGCGCACCTTGATGCTGTACTGCTTTATCTTATTATGGAGGTGTTGGCGAGTTACTTCAAGCAGTTCCGCGGCCTTTGTGATCTTCCAACCGGTCTTTTCGAGAGCCTCGATGATGAACTGCTTCTCCATTGCGCGAAGCTTGTCCTTGAGCCTTTTTCGCTTCTCGGGATGGTCGAGGTTCTTTGCGGAGAGATTCAGATCGGGGAAGTGCTCGGGCGTCAGTTTCTTGCTGTCACCACAGAGCGCGAGTGCACGTTCGAGCATATTCTCGAGCTCGCGAACGTTGCCGGCCCAGTCGTTCATGATGAGAAGTTTTATCGACTCCGGTGTAATCACTATGTTTTTCTTGTTCATCTTTTCGGCGTATTTTACAAGGAAATGCTCGATCAGAGGAATTATATCCTCAGTCCTCTCGCGCAGCGGCGGTATAGTTATCGGGATGACATTCAATCTGTAGTAGAGATCCTGGCGGAACCGCCCCGTGTTGATATCCTCGGTGAGATCCCTGTGCGTGGCTGCGATGACACGCACGTCCACCTTTTTCGATATATTGTCTCCGACTCGACGGATCTCTCCCTCCTGGAGGGCTCTGAGCAGCTTGATCTGCAGCGCTAGGTCCATGTCGCCGATCTCGTCGAGGAAGATGGTTCCTCCGTCAGCCGTCTCGAACAAGCCGGCCTTGTCACTCGTTGCGCCGGTGAAGGAGCCCTTCTTGTGACCGAAGAGCTCGCTCTCGAGGAGAGTGCTGGGCATGGCGCCGCAATTTATCGTGACGAGCTGCTTGTGTTTCCTGTTGCCGTTGAAGTGGATCGCGCGCGCGATGAGCTCCTTTCCCGTCCCTGTTTCACCACGAATCAGAACCGTGGTCGAGAGGGAAGTGATCTTGTTTATCGTACTGAATATATCGAGCATGACCTTGCTTTTGCCGATGATTCCCGAAAACTCGTATTTATCCGACAACTCCTGTCTGAGCTCGAGATTTTCCCTTGCGAGGTTTTCTTTCGAGAGAATCAGCTCGCCGTGGAGCCGTGCGTTCTCTATTGCGATGGCGGCCTGGGAAGCGAATGCTGTTGCGATGGACATGTCGCCCTTCGTGAACTCGTTTGTCAGGCGGCCGCTGTCCGCGTAGATGACTCCTATCGTTTTGTCCTCGAGTATCAAGGGAACGCACACGGCGGTTTTGAGCTTGAGATCGAGAACACTTTCCTGATCCTTGAACCGGCCGTTCTCCGGAATGTCCGAGATGAAGAGAGATTGTCCGCTTTTCGAAACATCATTGATGATGCTGTGGCTCACTTCGAACTCCCTCTCCTCTAGGGATTGCTCTTCCCGGTCTCTCGCAATCCTGAACTCGAGTCTCCTCTCCCTGTTTGCGAGCATGAGAAAACCCCTGTCTGCATCGACCAGTTTGATCATGGAATCGATGATCATTTCGAGAAGTTCGTTGAGGTTGAGTGTGGAGTTGAGAGCTTTCGTAATATCGACAAGAATCTCCAGCTTGTTGACCTTGCGCTCGGTTTTCTCGAGCTTGTTCGAAAGATTTTCGGCTTGACGAGCTGACTGGGAGCTCTCTAGCTCTTCGAGATCCCTTTCGACCTCGGTAAAGATGTCTTCGGCACTGTCGAACTTCTTGTTCTTCTTGGAAACACGTTCCTTTTTCTTAGTGCTCATTGTTATCAGCCCTTCTGGCTATGCTCACATGAAAATGGAGGTTCCGTGATTGAGATAATAGAAGGGTAGCCGAGCTGCGGGCGGCGCACACGGTGAGGCCGCTCACACCGGCATACCCCTCATTCGGATTCTCTTTGTGCTTCATCAGGTCTTTACCTTTCGGTCCGGCTTCCCATTAGGGGCGTTTAAGGGAACAAGGGAAACCGTGCCTCCTACAGACCAGTTTCAATCGACCGTCTAAAGACAAGGAGAATCTAACTCTCATTCACCGGACGTGTTCCCGATTTCTCCGAGGATGCTCGAAGGTGGGGTCTCACCTCCCGGAGATTGAATACTGAGAATGGACTGACTACTACCCTTCCTTTAGCCTCTATACCCGCAAGAGGCGTTCCATATATATTATATAAGGGGCCGTTATTCTAACTGTCTGTATTTATATAAGATACATCACATCCTGTGCGGTCTTCCCGTCTTGCGGGAGCCGCGATCGGCGCCGGTAACGTAAAATTTTATTTACTCATATTTTTATAAATCACTATAACTGAATATATCACTATGTAATATAATTTGTAAACAATATTTTACATTTGTAAATGAATATTAACGGTTTTTTATGGCTTTAGCGGGATTTTGGGGTTTTTTGCAGCCAGGACATTCCCCGGTTTTTTCCGGCAATTTCTTGTAACTTGTTAAGATTGAGCGAATAAAGGAAAGCGACAAATAAAGAAGCGGCCTCCGTGTAAATCGATGAGTAAAGTTATCGATGAACCATAACAAATACGGGAGGCCGATATGAACCATAGACAGATTGCAATGAAGTTGCAAGGACAGATTCATCATTTTTAAGGCGCATTTTTATCCCCACTTTTCTCTTCCGCGTTCGAAATTTATCGAGCAGATGATATACGGGATATAGGCGGGGCGGGATGTGAAGCTCAGTACGATCGGGCGGTCGCTGGGAGAAGAGATCTCGTTGAAGAAAACTGAAGAGCGATTGAGTCGTCATCTTGCGGTGAGGGGTTTAGGTCAGAAGATCAACGAAGTGATTGTTGAACACGGAGCCAAGAAGGTTCATAAAGACACATTGATCGTTATCGATCCGACAGACATACGCAAATCA
>CBDUQN010000002.1:0-119610 GCA_965369375.1 uncultured bacterium
TAGTTCCATTTGCCAAGGGCGGCAAAAACACAAAAGATAATCTGAGATTACTGTGCCCAAGACATAACATGTTGCTGGCTGAGGGGGCATACGGGAAAGAGCATATGAACCAATTCAGACAAAGAGAATGATAAAGATTTACTGCATGAAATTGATGGAGCTGCTTGGAGAGAGAATGAGTGAATCGAAGAAAATAAGTTTATCTATCGGTTTCGTCAAAGAGAATGATGGGGTCTAAGGGATAGATAGTAATCAGTTCATCAAAGAGAATGAGAGAATATATTCACCGCCAAGAATGATCATATTTATAAGAATGATCATATTTAGAAAAAAGTAATATTATTTGATTTGAATTGAAATATACTCGATGAGAATGATATTGTGTAATAAGAAATCGGGAAGGGTTTAGTACGACGGGAATAAATGCTATATTGATTCCCTGTAAATAGCTCTCAAAAGCCATGTAGTTGTGTGGTGGAGGTGGATGATGGGGTGTTCTGATACTTCAAGGCTCTGGCTGGAGATTCTCTCCGTAAAAGGAATAGGCGTTTCGCGCTGGATTCGTCTGAGCCGATCCGTTGCGGCCGATGAGATCGTACGGATGCTGGGTTGTGGACGCAGCAGGTTGGAGCTCGGCAGACTGATCGGCCGAAAGGTGGGAAATCCGGATCGCGAATTTGTCCGGCGTCAGATCGATATGCTGCAGCGCGAACAATACGGTGCGGTAGCAGTGTCCGATACTGGATACCCGGCGTTGCTCAAAGAAATATACGATCCGCCTCCCCTGCTTTTCTATTGTGGCGACATCGGAGCTCTCGCGAAACCGGCGATCTGCATCGTCGGTTCACGGAGCGCGACCAGGAGGGGACTTGTATTTGCACGGCATCTCGCATACGAGCTTTCGCGCAGGGATCTCGCTGTGGTGAGCGGTTTGGCGAGAGGTATCGACGGCGCGGCTCATGAGGGAGCGCTGCGGGACGGTGGATGTACATGTGCGGTCCTCGGGTGCGGCATCGACATTCCGTATCCGCCGGAGCATGCATCGATGTCAATTGAGATAGCGAAACAGGGCTGCTTGCTTTCGGAGTTTCCATTCGGCACTCAGCCGATGAAGCACCACTTCCCGCAGAGAAACAGAATCCTGAGCGGACTCTCGCTTGGTGTCGTCATCGTCGAAGCAGGTCTGAGCAGCGGCGCAATGGGCACGGCGCAATGGGCGGCCGAACAGAACAGGGAGGTATTCGCCGTTCCGGGGCCGATAGAGAATCAGGGCAGCAGGGGGCCGCACCGCTTGATACGGGAGGGAGCGGTTCTCGTAGAATCAGTCGAAGATATCCTCGCCGGGCTTCCCCCGTGCGGAAAAGTCGTTGTGCCCCGCGCTGTTCCCGGTTCTCTTCGAATTTCGGAAGATCTTTCCGAAACCGAGCGAATGGTTCTGTCGGCACTCGATCTCAATCCGAAACATGTTGATGAGCTAGTACAAATCTGTAATATTTCTGCTACATCAATCCTTCCCGTTCTCCTAGAACTCGAGATGAAGGGAATGATAGAATCATGCGGCGGTGGGTTGTATGCTCGGGCCGCTGAAGATGTAGAGCATGGGCACGGAGTACCGTAATGGAGCAGGCCACCGAAGCCAAGCAGATGGCAAGACGGCAGAAGACTGTCATCGTTACTCGATGTCCGAACTATGAATTGGGTACATTGCGGGAAGCTCTTGCAAAAACGCTCGAGCCACTCGGCGGCATGCGATCCTTCGTCCAACCCGGCCAGCGAGTGCTTCTCAAGCCGAATTTTCTCTCCGCAAAGGATCCTTCGAGGGCGGTTACGACGCATCCGAATTTCGTCGAAGCGATGATCGAGCAGGTTCGTGAAATCGGCGCCATCCCGTTCATAGGTGATAGTCCGGGAGGTGCGATCCGCGGTATACGGAGAGTTTGGACGAATACCGGCTTCGAGGAGATGGCGGAACGGACCGGCGTGGAGCTTGTCAGTTTCGAGGCCTCCGGTTCGAGGGCGATCGAATTCGGCAAATACACTTTCTTTATCTCCAAGTCCGTTCTCGATGCCGACGTCATCATCAACCTGCCGAAGCTGAAAACGCATTCTCTCACGCTGCTCACGTGTGCCGTCAAGAATATGTTCGGAGTCGTTCCGGGTTTTCACAAGGGTGAACAGCACAAGCGCTACCCGAAGCCGGGCGAGTTCGCCGATATGCTCGTCCATCTCTACAAGCTCGTTACGCCTTCGCTCAGCATTGTGGATGCGGTGCTCGCCATGGAGGGAAACGGTCCGAGTTCAGGCAATCCGATCGAGCTCGGCCTTATTATGGCGGGAGATGACGCAGTCGCGGTCGATGCGGTGGTCGCCGACATGATCGGATTTCGGCATGGATTTATCGATACAACGAGATTGGCGAGCGAAATGGGGCTCGGTGAAGGAGACGTGATCAATATCACGCTTCTCGGCGACGGTATCGGAATGGGTCCCAGTGAATTCGCGCTACCTTCGAACACCGCAAAGAAGCTGATACCGAAGCCGCTCGTGAAACTCATAGCGCCGCTCGTCTGGGTACAGCCGGTAATCGATCCGGAGAGATGCACGGGGTGCGCCTTCTGCTTCGAGAGCTGTCCCGTCGATGCAATCAGCAAGGACGGCAAGGTCTATAGAATAGACAAAGAGAAGTGTGTGAAGTGTCTGTGCTGCCACGAGCTATGTCCCGATGCGAGCATCGAGATTACGCTCAGCTGGCTGGCTAGGTTTTTTACATAAATGCGCGGGGAGTATTCACCATATCAAGCGCTAAGAAAATACGGCATCGCTTTGAGCTCTTGGGTGTAAAGATTCTCGTGGCGCTTCCCGCGCTTCTGCCGCTGAAGCTCTCTGTCAGACTCAGCGGACTGCTCGGCAATCTCGCCTTTGATATATTCAAAATTAGAAGAAGGGTGACTCTCGAAAACCTCGAACTTGCATTCGGATCCCGCTTCAGCGAGCGGGAGCGAATCGGGATCGGCAGGCGTTCGTATATTAATTTCGCTAAATCGATGGTCGAATTCGCGTCGATCGGCCGTCTGAAGAAGGAGATAATAAATAGTATTGTGACGATCCACGGGCATGAGAATTTCAAAGAAGGACTTGACGGAGGCCGCGGGATAGTCGTTGTGACCGGACACTTCGGGAGCTGGGAGCTGTTCGGCGCAGCTTCCGTCGCTTCCGGGTACCCGATCGATTTTCTCGTCGGCGAGCAATCGAATTCACTCGTCGATAACCTCATGAACGATCTCAGGCGCAGGGCGGGTATTGGAACGATAGCGAGGGGGATAGCGGCACGGGGCGTGCTCGAATCGTTGAAAAAGAACAGGATTGTCGCGCTGCTGTCGGATCAGGACGCGCGGAAGATGGGTGTTTTTGTGGATTTCTTAGGCACGCCTGCGTCGACGTTTCAGGGTGCCGCGCAATTCGCATACCGGATGAAGTGTCCCATAGTGTGCTGCGGCATCGTCAGAAACGATGACGAGACACACGATGCATATATTCTCTCACCGATCATGCCGCGTGCCGACGCTCCTAAAGAGCAAGAGGTTTTGCGTTTAACGCAAGAGCATACAAAAGCGCTTGAAGATTTTGTGAGCCGCTATCCCGATCAATACTTTTGGGCGCATCGCAGATGGAAAACAAAACCGCCTTCTGCATAAGAAGTACACAGTGTTCTCATATAAATATCAATCTATCCGCGGTGTAAGAGATGTACACCGGACCTCGATAAAAACAAAATTTGCTCTCGGAAAAAGAGTTCTCCCGATTTTTAGTGCTTTTTCTCTTTTGAATCTTTCCCTTCTTTCGGAAGATCCGTCTGGAAGCCGATCGAAGCTCCTTCCCCCTTCATGTCCTTTTGAGGTGGAAGAGATATCTTGCCGAAGTTGCTCTCGTACTTCTCGATGGTGCGGTTGAGCACGATCTGAAGTGATTTGGCCGATTGCGGAGTCATGATGATTCTCGCATGAACCTTTGCTTTCTTTGCGCCCGGAAGCATTCTTGCGAAATCGAAGATGAATTCAGATGCCGTATGGGCGGTAAGCACGAAGTTGGAGTAGATGCCCTCGACCGTTTTTTCGTCGAGCTCGATCGGTAATGGTGGCTGTCTCTTCTGCATTTAGGCTCCTTTCTTTGAAGAAGACCGTGATGTCTGCTATGATGTAACAGGTTTGAGGAGGAGTAGTCAACCTATGTCTATACGGTGTCGGAAATGCGGAAGGGAGTTCGACGTAACGCTCTTCGAGTACGGCAAGAGCGTCGACTGCCCTTGTGGTGAAAGCGTTTCACTTCACAGCGGACATACCGAACACAGCGGTGAATCTGGAGCCGGTAAATGCGATATCGATTGGGAGTCGCTTGAAAAGGAGATCTTCGGCGCCGTTGACAAGCGGCAGCGAAGAGAGGATTGGGAGCGGATGCAACGCATTCGGAGACGGGCGGACAGGGTCGTTTCACTCATATTCCAGAAGGATATGCCGCGCGTTGATGTCGAGATTCAAATCAACGCATTTCGAAAAGAAGTGCTCGAACATTTTCCTGAAAAGGAGGAGCTCTTCGACGCCATTTATCTCGGCCGCTTCCGCCGGCTCTGGGAACAGTTCAGGCAGGGCGAAGAACCGCTCTTCGGCATCTGACGTTCGGGCATCAAGTCGCTCCTCGGAATTTGACGTTCGGGCATCAAGCCGGTCCTCGGCATCTGACGTTCGGGCATCAAGTCGCTCCTCGGAATTTGACGTTCGGGCATTCTCATCCAGGAACCGGATTTCATTCTCGCGTATTATCCCGTTCGAGATTCAGGAGGTACCGCTTTCGCCATACGCCGCCTCCGTATCCGGAGAGCTCGCCGTTGGAGCGAACGACGCGATGGCAGGGGATGACGATGGCAATCCGGTTATCGCCGTTTGCGCGTCCGACTGCTCGCTGGGCGCCCGGTTTCCCTATTCTCTTAGCCAATTGCTCGTAGCTTTGCGTGGTCCCGTAAGGTATCTGGCGCAGTTTCTCCCATACGGCACGCTGGAACTTCGTTCCGGGGATCACGAGGGGAATGGTGAATTTCTCGAGTTCCCCTTCGAAGTACCTGTTCAGTTCCCGTCCGAGCTTTTGTAGGTGGGCGTTGTCTCCCGGCACCATTGCGCAGTTGAGCCACTTTCCCAGGCGTTTGATTTGTGTTTCGAGCATACGCCTGTCCGCGAATTCCAGAAGACATATCCCTTCGTCGGTTGCGCAGGCGATCATCGGCCCGAGGGGTGTGAGCAGGCGTGTTATGAGCACGCACTCCGATGACCTGCCCTTTCCCGGTGTCGCTTTGAATAGGCGCTCGAAGGCGTCTCGAAAGCCGCTCAGTGATTCGTATCCATGATCGTAAGCAGCGAAGGTGAGATCGTCGCCGAGACGGAGCCTGCCGAGTGCGAGGCCGAGACGCCGGGCCCGATGATACGCGTGAAACGTCATGCCGTAATGAGCGCGGAACCACCGCCGCACGCGCGTCGGATCGATCGACATGTCACGCAGATCGGCGTCCGTCCAGCGCTTCGCCGGGTCCTCTTCGACCCTGGAGAAGAGATCCCGGAGCCACGAGGGCGCCCGGCCGTTTGGTTCCATCGGAGTGCAGCGTTTGCACGGCCGGTAGCCGGCCGTGAGCGCGTCACTCGCGGAAGGAAAATACTCGACGTTTCCCCTGAACGGTTTCCTCGCGGGACAGGAGGGCCGGCAGAATATGCCTGTCGTGCGAACGGCGACGAAGAAGACGCCGTCGTAGGTGGTATCACGCTCGGTGACTGCTCTGTACATTTCGGGTTCCGTTGGTAATTTAATATTTCGCATGTCAACAATTTACGGGCACCGGGTATATAGTTCCACCGATAAATGAACATGGATATTTATTATTCTAATAAAAAGGGAGACGTTACATTGCGAGTGCTCCGGTTTGCCAGGACTGGTGTAAGAGACTCATTCCAAGAGAATTAAACACCTTGAAATATATGCGATGTGCCGGTATATTTCCGAGAGTATTTTGCAGCGGATTGGCTGCCGGCAGGGAATTCCACGGCGGCCGGTTGCCTCCGGAGGGAAAGCCAATGAAAAAGAGTGTGGCGAAGAAGGTATGTAATTCGATGAAGCGGGTCAGCGTCGCTGTTGTCGGTGATGTGATGCTCGATCGCTACATCTGGGGGCAGGTGGATCGTATCAGTCCCGAGGCGCCCGTTCCCGTCGTCGCCGTGGAGAGCACGAACGTGCGGCTCGGGGGGGCGGCGAATGTCGCGTGGAATCTTTTCTCGCTCGGTATCAAGGCGAACCTCGTCGGCGTTCTCGGCAGGGATTATCCGTCAAAGGAGGTAAAGGCACTGATTGGGGATCGAGGGCTATCGACGGATTTTCTCGTAACCGACAGCTCCCGCGTTACTACCGAGAAGATAAGGATTATCGCGCATAACCAGCAGGTTGTCCGCGCGGACTTCGAGTCGAACGACGAGATAGGGGACCGTGCGATGCGGAGACTCCTCTCGTCGATTCGCAATGCGGTCGCCGGTGTCGATGCCGTTATCGTATCCGACTATGGCAAAGGCGTCGTTTCCATGGCCGTCATGGATGCGATTCGCAAGAATTGCGCACGGGACGAAATTCCCGTTCTCGTCGATCCGAAGGAAGGACACTTCGAGCTCTACCGGGGCGCCTACGCCGTCACGCCGAATAAAAAAGAAGCGGGAGAATTTTATAACATAAAGATAAAGACACAAGAGCAGCTCGATAAAGTGGGAACATCGCTGCTGAGCGATCTCGAGGCTGAAGCGATACTCATAACGCGGGGAGAGGAGGGGATGACGCTCTTCTGGAAGGGACGCAAGCCTCGGCACTTTGCCACACGGGCGAGCGAGGTGTATGACGTGACGGGTGCCGGCGATACCGTTATCAGTGTCCTTTCGGCCGCCGTCGGGGCCGGCGCTTCTATATATGATGCAATAGAGCTGGCCAATGCTGCGGCGGGCATCGTCGTTCGCGAGCTCGGCACTGCTGCCGTGACGGCGGATGAGCTGCTTGCCGCGTTCAAGTGATGCTGCGTCATAATACAATCTCGGATAATCGTCGTGGACGCCCTATAAAATCTAATATTCAAGATGATGAATAGACCGAATAACAGGATCATCGCCCGCCGCGATCTCGAAGGCTTCAGAGAGGAGCATCGAAACGAGCGAATCGTATTTACCAACGGGTGTTTCGACCTGATCCATCGCGGGCATGTGGAGCTTTTCGAAAAGGCCAAGGCGTTCGGCGGGCTCCTCGTTGTCGGGATCAACAGCGACAGTTCCGTCACTCGTCTCAAGGGTTCTGCGAGACCGCTCATGAGTGTCGACGACAGGGCGTTTATCCTCCTGCAGCTTCGACCGGTCGATTTCGTCACGATATTCGAAGAGGATACGCCCCTCGAGACGATCGAAGCGCTGCGTCCCGATGTCCTCGTCAAGGGGGCCGAGTACCCCATGGACGAGATCGTGGGCGCTGATTTCGTCAGCGAGAGCGGCGGGAGGGTCGAACGCGTTGAGATGGTCGAGAGCTATTCGACGAGCGATCTGATAGATAGAATTAAAAATTTGAAGTAAGCGCGTATAGTACAGGGAGATTAATTTTAGATCTGGAATTCTTGAGTTTTGATCGTTACATCTGGAGGTGAGTGTTCACGCTATGGGTAAAAAGAGAATCCTGATAATGGGCGCTGCCGGAAGGGATTTCCATAACTTCAACGTCCTCTACCGGGAGGATGATTCGGTCGAGGTGGTGGCGTTTACGGCAACGCAGATTCCCGATATCGAAGGGAGGAAGTATCCGCCCGCTCTCGCGGGCGAGCACTATCCCGACGGGATACCGATTCACTCCGAAGATGACCTGCCCGAGCTCATCGAGAAAGAGAAGATAGATGAAGTTGTCTTCTCCTACAGCGACGTTTCGAACCAGTACGTGATGGAGAAGGCGCAGCTCGTAAACGCCTGCGGGGCGCACCTTACGCTCGTGGGGGCGGCGCAGACCATGGTCGAGAGCTCGAAACCGGTCGTTTCGATCTGCGCCGTGAGAACGGGGTGCGGCAAGAGCCAGACGACGAGACGTGTCGCCGCTCTCCTGCTCGAGGCAGGGAAGAAGGTCGTTGCGATCAGGCATCCGATGCCGTACGGCGATCTCGTGAAACAGCGCGTGCAGCGGTTTGCGTCACTCGACGATCTCGTGAAACACAAGTGCACGATAGAGGAGATCGAGGAATACGAACCGCACATCGTGAAAGGTGTCGTCGTGTACGCCGGCGTCGATTACGAAGCGATCCTTCGGGAGGCGGAAAAGGAGGCTGATGTCATTCTCTGGGACGGAGGAAACAACGATCTTTCGTTTTATAAGAGCGATATATATATCGTAGTTGTCGATCCCCATCGCCCCGGGCACGAAATCATATACTATCCCGGTCTCACCAATCTGCTCCTCGCCGATGCGGTCGTGATCAACAAGATCGACACGGCCGACCTCTGCGGCGTCGATATCGTCCGTCGCAACGTTGCAACGTTCAATCCGAAGGCTCTCGTGATCGATGCGGCGAGCCCGCTTTACGTCGAGAACGGATCGCAGATTACCGGCAAGCGGGTGCTCTGTGTCGAGGACGGCCCCACGCTGACGCACGGCGGCATGAAGTACGGGGCCGCGGTCATGGCCGCGCAGAAGTTCCAGGCGGCCGAGATCATAGATCCGAGGCCTTATGCGGCGGGCAAGATCGGCCGGACATTCGAGCGGTATCCCGACGTCGGCAAGCTTCTGCCGGCGATGGGGTACGGGGCGGAGCAGGTGAAGGACCTCGAGGCCACGATCGAAAAAGTCGACTGCGATCTCGTCGTGATTGGAACACCGATCGATCTCGGACGGATCATCAACATATCGAAACCGTCGGTCAGGGTCATGTACGAGCTCTCAGAGATCGGCAAACCGAATCTCAGCGATGCCTTGAGGAGCCTTGTATAGATAAAATATATTTTACTTTGTTAACTATTAACGGTGTGCAGTAACTTGATAATTGGAGGTCTGGATTGAAGATTCACGAAGCGTATGCGAGGAGTATCTTCACCGAGTTCGGTCTTCCCGTGCCGAAGAGCCGCATGATCGCAAAGCCGGAGGAGGCGAAGGAAGCGGCCGAGGAACTCGGTCTTCCCGTCGTCGTCAAGGCCCAGGTGCTCGTCGGCGGACGGGGCAAGGCCGGTGGGGTCAAGCTCGCTTCGACCCCCGAAGAGGCGGTTGAGAAGGCAGAGGCGATCTTCGGTATGGATATCAAGGGTTTGACCGTCGAGAAGGTCCTCGTGGCCCATGCGGTTGATATAGAGAGGGAGTTCTATGCGGGCATCGTCGTCGACCGGCGCACGAGAAAGCCGCTCATGATGGTTTCCCCCGCGGGCGGTATCGATATCGAAGAGGTGGCCCGCACGTCCCCGGAGAAAATCATGAAGGTGATCATCGATCCGCTCTGGGGGATGCTCCCGTTCCAGGTCAGGAGCATGACGGCTTTTCTCTCTGATAATAAAGAAGTTGCAAAGCAGATAGGTCAGGCGCTCAGGTGTCTCTACCGGGCATTCATGGGTGTCGATGCATCGCTCGCCGAGATCAACCCGCTCGTGGAGAGCCCCGATGGAAAGGTATGGGCGATCGATGCGAAAATAAATATAGACGATAACGGCCTATTCAGGCAAAAAACAGTAGCCGAGCTGCGTGACGAATCGGCCGAGGACCCGGGCGAGCTCGAGGCCAGAAACGGCGGCCTTTCATACGTAAAGCTCAACGGAAATATCGGTTGCATCGTTAACGGCGCGGGGCTCGCCATGGCGACGATGGACATGATCAAGCATTACGGGGCTGAGCCGGCAAACTTTCTCGATATCGGCGGCAGCTCGAGCCCTGAAAAAGTCCTGACCGCGATGCGCATCATACTGCGTGACAAGAACGTAAAGTCTATTCTGATAAATATATTTGGCGGGATCACCCGCTGTGACGACGTGGCGAACGGGATCCTCGAGGCAAAGAAGGAGCTCGGAGTCGATGTGCCGCTCGTCATAAGGCTCACCGGAACAAACGAGGTAGAGGGAAGGGAGATCCTCAGAGGCACCGAGCTCATCCCGGCGGCGACGATGGACGAGGGGGTGCGCAAGGCGATAGAAGTCGCCGGAGGCTGATACTATATAAAAAAGCGAACCAGGCACGGGGACGTGCGATGGTGGGGATGGGTCCTGATAACGGGCTCTAATATGAAAATAAAAAGGAGGATACGTTGAGCGTTCTCGTAGATAAAAATACCAAGGTTGTCGTCCAGGGTATCACGGGCAGGGATGGGGCGTTTCACACGAAGCAGATGGTGGCGTACGGGACGAACGTTGTCGGCGGCGTTACACCCGGCAAGGGCGGGCAGAAGACCGATGACGGCGTTCCGATATTCAACACGATGGCGGAGGCTGTGGGTGAGACCGGAGCGAATACGAGTGTCGTCTACGTTCCGGCGGCCTTTGCATCCGATGCGATATGCGAGGCGGCAGATGCGGGGGTAACGCTCGTCGTTTGCATAACGGAGGGGA
Organism: uncultured bacterium; assembly: GCA_965369375.1. Classification (GTDB taxonomy): domain Bacteria; phylum Krumholzibacteriota; class Krumholzibacteriia; order Krumholzibacteriales; family Krumholzibacteriaceae; genus CBDUQN01. The sequence continues at coordinate 10,626 of CBDUQN010000002.1, forward strand.
TACCCGTCACCGACATGGTCAGGGTTCTACCCTATATCCGCGAGCGGGGGGCACGGCTCATCGGTCCCAACTGTCCCGGTATCATTTCCCCCGGCAGGGCGAAGGTCGGGATTATGCCCGGCGACATACACAGGGAAGGTCCGGTCGGGGTCGTATCGCGCAGCGGGACGCTCACCTATGAAATCGTCTATCACCTCACTGAAAACGGCTTCGGCCAGTCGACGTGCATCGGGATCGGTGGCGATCCGATCGTCGGCACGAACATCCTCGACGGCCTCGCTCTCTTCGCCGCGGACGAACAGACCGAAGCGGTGGTCCTGATCGGTGAGATCGGCGGAAGTGATGAGGAGGAGGCCGCCGCGATCATTGCGGACGCCTATCCGAAGAAGGTCGCCGCCTTTATCGCCGGCCGGACGGCGCCGCCGGGCAAGCGCATGGGTCATGCGGGAGCAATCGTAACGGGAGGTACGGGAACGGCGGCGGAGAAGATCGCGGCCTTCGAGCAGGCCGGCGTCGAAGTCGCCGAAACGCCCGCCGGCGTGGCCGATATAATAAGAGGCCTACTCTCTTGAACCGGTGTAAACCGGTGTGGATCGGTGTGAACGGTGTGGATAGGTGTAAACCGGTGTGGATAGGTGTAAACCGGTGTGGATAGGTGTGAACGGTGTGGATAGGTGTGAACCGGTATGAACCGATGCGAATGCGTGTGAGGCATGGCAGGATGATAAGCAGAAAAAAAATTTTTGGATAAAGGCCGCGTTTCCTGGAGGAATCGTTGGAAAAAACGTTTCTCATGATCAAACCGGAAGTCGTTAAAGCAGGCAAACACTTGGAGATAATAGCGATTCTCGAGGAAAATGGTTTTACCGTAGTGCGACGGAGAGATTTTCGGTTCAGCGAGGAACTGGCTCGCCGATTCTACGCGGTCCATGATGGGAAGGAGTTCTACGAGCCGCTCGTACGGTACATGATCTCGGGTCCCGTAGCCTGTCTCGAACTCGAGCGCAGGGATGCCGTGAGGGCTCTCAGGGATCTTGTGGGCGCGACGAATCCCGAAGAGGCGAAACCGGGCACGATCAGGCACCGGTATGGCACCGATACGAGGCATAATTCGGTCCACGCCGCGGACTCGATCGAGTCGGCACAAAAAGAGCTTGCTATCGTGTTTCCCGGCTCGTAGTATACATGCTTTATGAAAAAGGATCTTCCAGAGATGGAGGTGAAACTCGGCCGCAACGCCGAGCGCGAGTCCTTTTCATTTCACGATCGATTTCCTGTTTCTACGCGGGACGGGGGCTCGGTCGAGTGTGATACAAAGGTGACCGGCACGGTCGCGAAGAGCGGCGGCCGGCTGCTGCTCGACGCTGAGGTGACATGCGGGATCGGGGTCGTATGCAGCAGATGCCTCGAGGAGTTCACGCTGAGCGTGAAAACGGGTTTTAGCCTCGTCTTTCACCGGGGGGAAGGGGCGAATATCCCCGGAGGGGAATCGGATGTCCCGGGCGGAACCGATACAGACGATTTCATTATTTTGTCGGATGTTACGGAAACCCGCCACGATATCTTTCCCCGGGTGAAAGAGGAGATTCTGCTCGAGATGCCGATCAGGTTTCTCTGCAGCGAGGATTGTAAGGGAATTTGCAGCCGGTGCGGCGTCAACCTGAACAAGGGCGGCTGCGAGTGCGATGACGCCAAGGAGGACCCCCGTTGGGCGCCGCTCAAAAACATATTGAAAAAGAAAGAGAATAGTTGAATATTCCCCGGAAACGGGAAGGAAGGTCATGGCAGTACCGAAAAGAAAGGTATCGAAAGCTAGAAAAAGAAAGCGCAGGGCGCACTGGAAGGCAAAGGCTCCAACCCTTTCGAGATGCTCGCACTGCCATCAGACGAAGCCGCCTCATGTCGTATGTCCGAACTGCGGCTACTATGCGGGAAGGGAATTCATAAAGCCCAAGGAAGAAGAAGCTTAGGTGGTTTTCCTTCTGTGAGATAGTGCAACCGCTACTTGAGTTCCCTCGTTCGGAGTTCTTGTAAGGGGGTTCGCTACGGAGGGGCTATGAAGATAGCTTTGGATGCGATGGGGGGAGATCGGGCACCGGCGGAAATCGTCGATGGGGCGTTTGAGGCTGCAGAGGCGGTGTCCGGGCGGTTCGGGATCGTGCTTGTCGGCAAACAGGATGTCGTCGAGAGTTATATCGCCGAGAAGGGGTACCGGTCCGATAAGGTAGAGATCGTTCACGCGTCCGAGATAGTCGGGATGTCCGAGAGTCCGGTAACGGCTATCAGGCGGAAGCGGGAGTCCTCGATCTCGATCGCCATGAAGCTCCAGAAAGACGGGGAGGTTCGTGCCGTCGTGAGCGCAGGCAACACCGGCGCCGTGGTGGCGAGCTCGCTTCTCTCTCTCGGCCGCATACGGGGCATCAACAGGCCCGCGATCGCTATCTTCGTGCCGACGCGCAACGGCGGCACCGTTCTTCTCGACGGGGGCGCGAACTCCGATTGCGATCCGAACAACCTGCTCCAGTTCGGAATGATGGGCTCCGTCTTTGCCGAGACCTTTCTCGAGAGAAAGAGCCCGAAGGTGGGGCTCCTGAGCATCGGTGAGGAACGTTCGAAGGGAAACGAGCTCGTGCGTGGAGCGCATGAGCTTTTCGATAAGAGCGATCTGAATTTTGTCGGCAACGTCGAAGGGAGAGACATATTCGGCGGGGCTGTAGATGTGGTTGTCACGGACGGATTTGTCGGGAACGTGATTTTAAAATTTACTGAGAGTATTATATCGTATATCAATTCCCTTGTCAGGGAAGAGGTTGCGAAGTTCCCGCTGGCGAAAATCGGCGCGGCCCTGATGCGGCCCGCATTCCGCGGGGTCAAGCGCACGCTCGATTATGCCGAGTACGGCGGCGCGCCGCTTCTCGGCATCAATGGTGTAGTGATCATATGCCACGGGGGCAGCTCAGCGAGGGCGGTAAAGAACGCCCTGCTCGCCGCCGAGCGATTCGTCACGAGCGGTATCAACGAGCGAATCAGGAACAAGGCCGAGGAGCTTGAGCATAAAGCGCAGACAAAATAACGGGGGCGCAAAGATCACGGGGATCGGTTACTGCCTCCCCGAGATCGTTCTCTCGAACCATGATTTCGAGAAGTTTCTCGATACATCGGATGAGTGGATCGTAACGATAACGGGGATCAGGGGGCGGCGTATGGCGCGGGTCGACGAGGCGTCGAGTGACAAGGCCATCGAAGCCTCCTGAAAGGCGATAAAGGACGCCGGCGTCAAGCCGGAAGATATCAATCTGGGTATCGTCGGTACCGTAACTCCCGACATGCATTTTTTCCTCGTGCGCCAGTATCGTCCAGGACAAAATCGGCGCAACGCAGGCCGTTGACGGAGGAACGTCTCAAGGCGCGCGAGCAGTATGTAAAGATGAAGGGTGACGGTTTGTTCAAATAGGCGGGCAAGGCCATGGTCGATGCGAGCAGGTAGGTATTGAAAGAAGTTCATATGAAGTCCGAGGAGATCGATTTTCTCATCCCGCATCAGGCGAATGTGCGGATAATCGAAGGTGTGAGGAAGAGGTTGAAATTACCGGAAGAAAAAGTTGTTGTGAACATAGATAGTATTGGCAATACTTCTGCGGCGAGCATCCCGATCGCGCCCGGTGAGATAAAGGAGCAGGGGTTGCTCACGAAGGGGGACGCGGTCCTCATGGCCGGCTTCGGCGGAGGCCTCACATGGGGCGCCGTCCTCATGGAGTATTAGACGCAATATTCAGAGGGAGAAGGCAGCGGTGAAAGCAGCAATGATATTTCCGGGGCAGGGTTCCCAATCCGTCGGCATGGCGAGGGATCTCTATGAATCCTTCCCGAAAGTGGCCGAGCTGTATAGGGAGGCCGACGAGATACTGGGATTTTCCCTGTCGCGCGTATCATTTCAGGGCGATGCAGAGTTTCTCACGGAGACGAGGAACGCACAGCCGGCGATTCTTCTCCACAGCATTGCTGTAAGCCGCGTATTACAGGATGAGGGAGGGGTCGAACCGGCCATCGTCGCGGGACACAGTCTCGGTGAGTACTCATCGCTCGTCGCCGCCGGCGTGATCGGAGAAATGGACGCGCTCAGAATCGTGCGAAAGCGCGGCGAGCTCATGTTTGAAGAAGGGAAGAGGCATCCCGGCACGATGGCCGCCGTTATCGGTTTGGATAGAGATCAGATCGAGTTAGTATGCAATGAGTCATCCGGAGAACAAATTGTGGTGGTGGCCAATATAAATTCTCCCGGACAAACTGTTATCTCGGGCCATATAGACGCGGTGGAGCGGGCGATGAAGCTCGCCGAAGAGCGGGGTGCGCGCAAGACGGTCCGCCTCAGCGTGAGCGGCGCCTTTCATTCGCCTCTCGTGGCGGAAGCCCAGGAAGAGCTTATCGATTATTTAAATAATTTTGATTTCTACGACGCGCGAGTCGATGTCATATGCAACGCTGACGCACAACCGATCCGGAAAAAAGAGGCGATCATCGATGCGCTCTCGAGGCAGCTCACGAGTCCCGTTCTCTGGTCGGATTCGATGAGGGTCCTTCTTTCCAAGTGGGACGGGCCCGTCATGGAGGTCGGTCCCGGGCGCGTGCTGACCGGACTTCTGAAACGGATAGACAGGGGCAGAGAGATGCGTGCCGTAGGGACTGCGGAAGAGCTCGGCGTCTTCGCCCAGTCAGAGACTGATTTGGTGTGAAGCTTGTGCTTTACGCAATTCGCTAATTCTGGTATATACATCAATTCGTATGCTGGGTATTGAAGGAAAGACGGCGATCGTAACGGGAGCGGGTCAGGGTATCGGCCGCGACATAGCGCTGCTGCTCGCAGAGCATGGTACGGACGTTGCCGTGATCGACGTGAACCTTGCCGGAGCCGAAGAAACGGTATCGCTGCTTGGGCAACAGGGCCGCGAAGGTCTTGCGCTCGAGTGCGATATCGGCGATGCGAGCCGGGTGGAGGAGACCGTTTCACGAATCCTGAAGTGGCACGATCAGGTCCATTTCCTGGTAAATAACGCCGGGATAACGAGGGACAATCTACTGCTTCGCATGTCGGAAGCGGAATGGGAAAGTGTTATTCGGGTCAATCTGACCGGAACGTATAATGTCACCAAGGCCGTTTCCAAACACATGGTCAAGAAACGGTTCGGGCGCATCGTGAGCATCTCGTCGGTTATCGGTGTGATGGGCAACGCGGGGCAGAGCAACTATGCGGCGAGCAAGGCGGGGATCATTGGCTTTACGAAAGCGGTTGCGAAGGAGCTCGCGGGGCGTAATATCAATGTCAACGCCATCGCGCCCGGATTCATCGAAACGGCGATGACCGGTTCGCTTTCCGAAGATGTGGTCGAACAGATGCGGCGGCTCATACCGCTCGGCAGGTTCGGCGGCGGCGGCGACGTTGCGAATATCGTACTGTTCCTTCTTTCTGAACTTTCGAGCTATGTCACAGGTCAGGTGATCCGCTGTGACGGTGGCATGGTGATGTCCTAAAAACGAGATACCTTAACAGGAGGTGCACCGGTCCATGACTATCGATGAAAGAGTTAAGAAGGTCATTGAAGATCAGCTTTCGGTCAATATGGATCAGATAACCAACGACGCATCGTTTATAGACGATCTCGGTGCTGACTCGCTCGATACCGTTGAGCTCGTCATGGCTCTCGAGGAAGAGTTCGGTATCGAGATTCCCGATGAAGAAGCCGAAAAAATCACCAAGGTTAGTGAAGCTATAGTGTATATCAATGCGCACATCGAGGCATAGCGCTTCGAATGCTTGCGTGTCACGCTCTCATGGGTGTTTAACTATATCGGGAGAAACCAGTGTCCGCGAATGGAACAAGGGTGGTCGTTACCGGCATGGGTCTTATGAGCCCGTGCGGACTGACCGTCGACGAAAGTTGGAGTAACATCGTCTCCGGCCGCTCGGGCGTCGAACGGATTACCGCTTTCGATGCGAGCGGGTATACCAGCCAGATTGCGGGAGAGGTGAAGGGCTTCGATCCACTCGACTATATGGACAGGAAGGACGCGCGGCGCAGCGATCGCTCCGTCCAGCTCGCTCTGGCGGTTTCCCAGGAGGCGATGAGCGGATTCGAGCGCGACGAATTCGACGGTGAGCGGTTCGGCACCATCATCGGTTCGGGTATCGGCGGCATCGAGACGTTCGAGCGGCAGCACTCAGTGCTCCTCGAGAAGGGGCCGTCGCGGATAAGCCCGTTTTTTATCCCGATGATGATCTCCGACATGGCGGCGGGACAGGTCTCGATTCTCCACGGATTGAAAGGGCCGAACTTCGGGACGGTGTCCGCATGCGCCTCGGGAGCGCATGCGATCTGTGATGCCTACCTCTACATCAAGAGCGGCTTCGCCGATCTCGTCCTGACAGGCGGGACGGAGGCAACGATCACGCCGATGGCAGTCGGCGGATTCTGTTCTATGAAGGCGCTGTCGGTGAGAAACGATGAGCCGCAGCGGGCGAGCAGGCCGTTCGACACGGATCGGGATGGGTTCGTCATATCAGAGGGGTGTGGGCTTATCATCCTCGAGAGCCTGGATCATGCGAGGGAGCGGGGCGCCGATATCCACGCGGAGATGGTGGGGATCGGCCTCACCGGCGATGCGTTTCATATCACATCCCCCGTGCCCGGCGGGGTAGGTGCGGCCAACGCTATGAGGATGGCCCTGAACAATGCGGATCTCGAACCGGGCGACATAGATTATATCAATGCCCACGGAACATCGACGCGCTACAACGACAAGGTAGAATCCGAGGCGGTAATCAGCGTCTTCGACGAATCGAAGGATGGTATCAAGGTGAGCTCGACCAAGTCGGTGACAGGCCATCTCCTCGGTGCGGCTCCAGCTCTCGAGTTTGTTGTGTGTGTCAAGGCGCTCGGTGAAGGGGTGATTCCACCCACGATCAATCTCGAGAATCCAGCGCCCGAGTGCCCGGTGAATCATGTATCGAACGAAGCAGAAACGAAGGAGCTGCAGCGCGTCATGAGCAACTCTTTCGGTTTCGGGGGACATAACGTCAGTATAATACTGAAAAAGTACGAACAGTAATCAAAAAGAAGCTCTTATTTATGCGTCGATTCATTGAGAGCCTTAAGAAGTTGTTTCGTTCCGGGGCTCAGGAAGATGCGCTGCACCTCGAGTTGCTTCAGAAGAAACTCGGATACCGGTTCAGGAAAACGGGAAATATGATCGAGGCGCTCACACACCGCTCCACGCTCGGTGAGCTCAAACCCGGCGAGGAGGGTGTCACGTATGAGAGACTCGAGTTTCTCGGTGATTCAGTCCTGTCGCTGGTGACGAGTGATTACCTTCTCAATGCCTTCCCCGGCGACGACGAGGGACAGCTGACGAAGAAGAAGTCGATTCTCGTGAGCAAAGGCGTTCTCACGAGGAAGGCCGAGAAGCTCGAGATCAAGGAGCATATCATCCTCAGTGAGAACGCGATGCGCGGTGGGGTGGCCGATCAGGAATCGGTGCTCACCGCCACGCTCGAAGCGCTGATCGGCGCGGTTTACATCGAGGGCGGGCTCGAGAGTGCGCGCACGCTTATCGAGGACAAGATTCTCGATGATGTCGATGAAATTCTCGAGCACAAGGATCATATCAATTACAAGAGTCTGCTTCAGGAATGGACACAGTCGAAGTTCAAGGGTTATCCGCATTACAAGGTCAGGTCGACGGCAGGCCCCGAACATGATAAGATCTTCCTGATCGAGGTTAAAATCAAGAATGAATTGATGGGCAGGGGGAGAGGGAAGAGCAAGAAGGACGCCGAGCAGATGGCCGCAAAGGAAGCTCTCGCGGTCCTGAGAAAAACGCATTAGGGGGATGGCTTCAATGGACACGAAAAAAGCCGTTCATTTTCCGTTCACGTTTGGCGGGGATCCGGAGATGTTCTGCGAAGAGTGCCAGCTGCCGTGCAACCTGGAACAGATGAGTATCGACTGCCACCGGCGATTCTATCTCCAGGGATTGCTCAACTGTTCATATTTTGTCTACGGTTACTGCTTCCTGATTGATCAGCAGGGATGCGTGTTCGACAACGGCGGGCAGCATGATACGTACTGGCTTCAGCTCCTCAACGATTACTTTCACAACGTTGCGAGGAGCGAGGAGGACGAAAATTTCCTGAAGCAGAAGGAAGAGGTTATCAAGCTCGTGATGGATCAGATCGAACGGCAGAACGTGTTCCTCTGCAGGTACCTCGAAGAGTATTACAACCAGATCATGGCTACGGGCGGCGGTCTCTCGGAAGAGATGATCGAGAAACTCGACGAAGCGTACCTCTCGCTGCTCAGGGGCATAAGCCGAAAGACCGACTGATCCTTCGATCCCTCAGAACCAGAACGATCCTGAGATGATGAATTCCTTTATCTTGTGCTGCTCGTAAAGTATCCCCGTATCCCGTTCAAAACCCCCGAACGCCGCTGCGGCCTCGAGCGCAAACGTTTTGTCTATGATGAGGCTCGCGCCGAATGTCACCATCTGACGTTGCTTTATGACATCGTAACTCGCCACGTCGGTCGGCAGATAGTATTCACACGGAAAATCTTCATCGAGGTAAACGATCTCTTCCATCACCGCGGGTACGAGAGGCAGGTACATGTACCCGGCGCGGAACTTCACCGGCATGTCCGGCATGAAGAGCTCGGCCCCCGCATAGAAGTTCCAGACGGAATTGAGGACGTCTCCGCGGCGCTCTGTCAGATCGTTCACGAGCCGCTGTCCGTACCACTTCGTCTGGGAGTAATCGATATATTCCGCGTCGGCGCTCAGCAGGAGGAACGGGAGCTCGAATGTGAGGCCTCCCCTGAACCGCCAGGGCAGCGTGTACTCCTCCTCGATAATACCGTACTCATCCTCGCAATCCCAGCCGTCGTACGGTCCGGAGGGATAGGTGCCCCAGTAGGCGCTGATGCCGTCCCCACGGTACCGCAGCCACACGGGGGTCACGATCATGATCCCGAATCTCAGGTTGCGGCTCGGACGCATATGAATGCCGAAGTTGAAGCTGAAGCCGTCGAGATTGAGCCTCACATCATCAGTGTAGAAGGCCGTCGAGTCGGGTTCCTGATCGACGACCTCTTCGTAGACGGACATATTTTCGTTCCAGATGACGAAACTGCCCCCGATGGAGACACTCCGCGAAACATCCATTCCCATACCGAAATGGTACTGCCAGATCCCGCCCGTCTGCATGTATACATTCTCGATATTCGAGTTGTATTCACTGATGTGCCCGTATCGCGCATACTCGAGCTCCGAGCTTCCCGCCCTGATAACGCCGAATGCGAAGGCGAGGTTCCCGATGTAGGTGCTCGAAGGGTATACGAAGCTGAGGTGCCCGAGCTTGGTATTCCCCCTTCTCGTGCTGGCCGGGTCACCGCGGTAGCTATTATTGATTTCCTTTATGCTATGATGCACACCGACGGCGAACTCCCCCCGTGTTACCTGCGCGAGCCCCGCCGGGTTGTAGAAGAGGGCGAATGCATCGTCACTCACCGCGGTGTATGCGGTTCCCATCCCAAACGGTCTCGCTCCGGAGCCGGGGGTGTTGAGTATCCCGAACCGCTCGAGCGTGAGTCCGGCGATCACATCGTCCTGCGCATGGGACACGCTGAAGAAAGGCGGGAAGATTACAGCGATCAGCAGGAATGCGGCAATGGTTTGTTTGCGTATCATAACGGCTTCCTTACTCAGGGGATGGTTTCCGGCGCAGTGTTACTTGATCCGAGGTCATCATAATACACCGATCAACCGGCTGTCAACCCGTTTGCCGGTGTCGATATCTATCTCTATACCATTTGCGTTGATCCATGCTTCTGTTCTATAATAATACAGGATCTGAAAGGTCGTTCGAGCATGAAAACGCATATATTAATTATTACAATCGCGACGCTTACTTTGTTTCACCCAAAGTGCGCCTTCTCCCAGGAGGAGTTCGATCCGAGGGCGGTCTCGCTCTTTCTCAAGGGCACGTACGCCGAGGCCCGGTACGATCTCTTCAATGCATTCCGGTTCTATTCGGCCGCCGAGCATTACGACCGGGGAAATCTGCGGATACGCCTGAAATTGGCCTCGGTATCGTTGAGGCTCGGCGATCTCGAAAGTGCCAGGAAATTCGCCGATCCCCTGCTCGAGGTTCCTGGGTACGAGTCCGAAGCTCTCCTGATCATGGCGAGGATCAGCGAGATGGAGGGAGACACCGACAGCGCTCTCGTACATTTGAACGCCCTGCTCGAAAGAGATGACATTCCGCGTTTCGAGGTCCTGCGTTCGCTTTCGATGATTTATCTCAAACTCGAAAGGATCGACGATGCCAGAGTGGTGCTCGAGGAGACGAGGGATCTCTTTTCGGCGGATCCGGGCATTCATTTGAGTCTCGGGTATATCTACAGCGAGACGGAGGAATTCGATCTCGCGATCGAGTCTTTCGAGAAGGCTCTCGCATTGGAGCCGGGAAACACGCTGGCGCTGCTGGCTCTTGCTTCGGTCTTCGCTATCGAAGACCGCGTCGATGAGGCGGTTTGGAATTATCAGAAGGTGCTCGATCAGGAGCCTTCCAACGCTATTGCGTTGCGGGAGCTATCCGGGCTCTTCTTCGAGGAACGTGAGTTCGAAAAAGGGATAGAGCTGCTCGAGCCGCGCTATCATGACGGCAACCTCGATAGCGGAGGGAAGCTTGCGCTCGGGAGACTCTACTACCGAGCCGACAGGGAGGATGAAGCCCTCGCTATCTTCAAGGAGCTTCTCCTCGCCAATCCGAATAATACAACGTTGCTTCGCATCATTGCAGAGATAGAGGTGGAGCTGCATCATTTCAAGACGGCGTACAGCTACCTGCGCACCCTTGTGCGTATAGAACCGGATGATTTCTCGAATTATGTCGGTCTCCTGCTCATCGTCAATGGAGTGGCCGGCGAGCCCTCCGATCCCTCACAGGCCATTACTATTCCGAAGGACGAGAGGCAGGGATATCTCGAGATGGCCACCAGCAAGGTAGATAGAACTTCGGCGGACGAGACGTTTCTTCTCGGCGCAATTCTCAGGCAGATAGGAGAGCTGGAGCAGGCGGGTGAATTTCTTCTCAAAGCCGAGCGCTTAAGTCCCGATGATCGAAGGATTCTCATGGAACTGGCCGCATATTACGAACGTGAGTCCCGTTTCGAAGAGGCCATCACGAGGGTGGTTCGCGTTTACGAGATGGATCCCGAGGACGCGTCGGTGCTTAATTTCTACGGTTACCTGCTCGCCGAAAAGGGGGACAGGCTCGACTTTGCCGAAGAGCTGTTGAACAAGGCGCTCGGGAAGGAACCGGAGAACGGATACTTCCTCGACAGCCTCGCATGGATAAAGTACCAGAAGGGGGAGTATGAGCGCGCTCTCGAGCTCCTGATGCGGGCCGTAAGGGAAGCGGGTGATGATCCGGTGATCTGGGACCATCTCGGGCAGACATACGAAAAACTTGGGAGCGCTGACAAGGCGGTCGACGCCTACCGGAAGTCTCTCGAGGAGGAACCCGATAATGAGGATGTGCAAAAACGGCTGACCGATCTCGGCGAGACGCCAGCGGAGAATTAACTTGAAGAAAATGATATATTATATTTTGGTAATATCAGTTACGGCGTCATGCACTTCCGGCAAAAGCGGATATATTTCTCTTTCGTGCGAGGACGAATTTCCCGCGCTTTTTTCGAGATGCGCATCGTGTGAGGGACTCAACATCACGGGTAAGGTGCGGATAGATCTGCCGAAATACCGCGTGCGGGGTGTCTTTAAGGTGTGGTATGCGCCTGAGGGAAATCTGAGGATCGATTTTCATCATTCGTCTCTGTTCGGCGCCGTGCGCGAAGACGCATCGATTTTTATCGCCGGGGGCGCCATCTCGATCTTCGACCGGGAGCGGGGAAGGTTCTTCGGTCACGACTCGGCTCTCGCCCTCATCGGGAATAATTTCGTATTTGATATATATTATAATGATCTGCTCGCAGCGCTGCTCTTGGAGCCGCCCGATTGCGAAGGACTAGATTCGATGAGCTTCAACGGCCGCCGCGGCGAATGGATTCTCGAGGGGCTCTGGCGGGACCGGCCGGTAAGGGTAACGGGCGAGCGGGACAGGGGGGTCAGCGAATTCCGCATTTGCAGGGAGGCGGCGAGCGGGTGTTACGTCATACGGTATTTCTATGACGGCGAAGGCCGTCGATATCCCGAGCGGATTGTCCTTACGCGGCAGTATGGCGCCGAGAAAGTATCCATCGATATCACGGAGGTGAGCGAGGAATCGTTTGCGCCTCAGGTATTCGATCTCGACATGTGACGCCTGCAGCGTTTAATATCGAATAAGTGCTTTTCTTACTGTTTCTTAATGATGTGATTGAAAGGGAACTTTTTGAGACAAGAGGGGTATTAACGGGTGGAAGACGACAGAAAAGGAGATGATGGATTGGAACGGCCGGGGTATGTCATAAGCAAGCCTGGTAATTTGCAGGACCTCACCGATGAGGATCTCATGTTCCAGGTGCAGGATGGCAACAACAAGGCATTCGATCTGCTCGTCTCCCGGTACAAGAACAGGCTCTACACCTACCTTCTGCGTCTTCTCGGCAATGAGAGCGAGGCCGAGGAATTCGCTCAGGAGGCATTCGTCAAGGCGTACATACACGCAAACAAGTACCGTACCGTTGCCCGTTTTTCGACATGGTTGTATACGATCGCCACGAACCTTGTCCGCAACCGTATACGCAACATCAAGAGAAGACCGACGATGGTGAGTATCTGGTCCGAGGACATGAACAGCACTGACGGACGGTGGGTCGACCTTCGCGATGATTCACAGAGACCGGATATCGACATGGAGCAGAAGAGTCTCAAAGAGGTGATTCAGAGGGCGATAGAAAAGATCCCCGCCAAGTACCGGCCGTCATTTGTGCTCAGAGAAATCAACGGTCTCAGCTACGAGGAGATAGCGGCGGCGACCGGTTTGAAGCTCGGCACGGTGCGATCGCGGATCAATAGAGGAAGGGCGCATTTTAAAAAAGTGGTTGCACCACTTCTTGCTAGAGAGAATCGCTACAAGGAGTAACACCGATGAGATGTAACAAGGCAAGAGGGCTTTACTTGAGGAACCGAGACGGTCTGCTGGACGAATCCGGCAGGATGAAGCTCCAGGAGCACCTGAACGTCTGCGGGTCTTGCGCCGGGTATGTCACCGAGATGGATCAATGTCTTGATCTGCTCGGCGACCTTTCCGAGTGCTGCCCGTCCGAGAATTTCGAATGGAACCTCAAGCGGAGGATCGTTCAGGAGAAGGCGCGGCTCGTGAGGATCAACGAGCGCAGGTACTTCGGCGAGTGGACGTGGGGAGTCAAATTTATCGCCAGCGCCGCCGCTGCGGTGCTGATCGTGTTGAGCGGTGTTGTCTATCTGTCCGACGCGGGAGACCGGCCGGGCCGGGTGGTGCAGACCCCGGCTGCGGAGACGCGGGTTCCGGGACCGGGAACATACATGCCGCGGGACATGAAAGACATAATCAATGTCGGTATGACGGACCGTATCCCGAAGGGACTCCAGTATCCGCCGGGACTCAAGATGGTCTCGCAGAACCCGATGGGTTACGACGGCCGGAATCGGTACATGTGGAATGTGCCATACCGGATCAACACGATGACGAGCGCTGATTCCCTCATCGCGAGTAATATCCTCTTGATGCAGAGGCTGGCACGAGTCGAGAGAGAGAATCTGATGCTTCGACAGACCCTCCTGCTCGAGCGCGGCCGTAACTAGAATTTACACTTGCCTCTCCGCCTCATTGACCATATTGTTACAGTGGTGAACATAATGCGGCGGGCATACGCGATACTGTTAATCCTAACATCACTGCTGCTCTCATGCGGGCGGCAGACCACGATCCCCCCTATAGGCTCGTACAGCAAAGTCGTTCTCTTTACCGAGTCCGGGCAGCTCGATCGTTCGACCGAAGCCCTCGTGCGCGAGCTCCAGCATCCGATCGATTACTACACGAAGGTCGAGCTGCAGTTTGGCGTCAGGCTCGTATCGGCCTACGATTTTCAAAAGGAGGGGCCGTCGAAGAATGTCGTTCTCTTCGGTGTCGTGAGGCAGGGGGAGATAGGAAAGATTATCGAAAGCTTCATCGGCCCCGACAATGTGCGCAAGGTTCTCGAGGGAAAGAGCAACATCTTCAGGAAGCTCGACTACCCCGTGGTCGGGCAGTTCACCGTCATCGTCACGGCCTCGTCGAGTGAATATCTCGCCTCGGTAGTCGAGAAGAAGGGCGAACTGATCAGAGACCTCATCGAGGAAGCGAACAGGGAGCGGCTCAGAAATTATCTCCTCACCTGGGAGAACATCGAGCTCTCCGAAGAGCTGCACGGCAAGTACGGCTTCAGCCTGCGCATACCCGAATTCTACGAGCTCAACCAGGAACGAAGAGAAGTGCCGGGCATCGAGCTCGTCAGGAAGAAGCCGCACCGCGGCCTGACCGTCTCATGGAAATCATGGAAGCAACGCACCTTCTCGCTCGCCGATTCGGCGGCCATCTACGATATCCGCTCCGATCTTGCGTGGAAGCTCTACGGCAAGGATGTCATGCGGCGCGAGCTCGTCTTCTTCCACAGCGGTCGTCTGGGTTCGCACGACGCGATCAGCATGGAGGGATACTGGGAGAACAGCGAGGGTACCTATGGCGGACCGTTCATCTGCTTTTTTATCCATGATCGGATCCGCTCCAAACTCTGGGTCATAGATTGCCTCGTCTACGCCCCCGGCTTCAACAAGCACAAACTGCTGAGAGAGCTTCGGGCCGTCGCCGAGACGTTCCAGCTCTGATCCCTATCTGTCGATGTTTTCATTATGATAATGGCGTGAGGTAAAGCTTGACATTACTTCAGCGCTTTTGATAGCGTATGCACCGGAAGATAAGCCTTCAATCTGTGAGGTTTCGTATGATAGGGGATAACAGTGAAGAGTTGACGAGTTTGCTCGAGCGTTTCGAGAAGGCGCCTGATTCCCGGCTTTTTGCGCCCCTGGCCGATGCCTACCGGAAGAATGGAGATATCGATAGAGCGATAGAGCTCTGTGAGAACGGAATCAATACCTACCCCGATTACGCGAGCGCGCACGTTATTCTCGGAAAATGCTATTATGACAAGGGAGCGACGGAAAGGGCACGCGCGGAGTTTCAGCGTGTCCTAGAGCTCGATTCGGAGAACCTCGTTGCGCTCAAATTCATGGGTGATATTCTTTATGCCGAGGACAAGCACGGCGAGGCCTCCGAGTATTTCAAGAAGCTCCTCTCCATAGATCCGACAAACAAAGAGGTAAGCACTTCGGTCGGGGAGATCGAGAAGGAATTCCGCATAAAGGAAATCGATCTCGAGGATGACAAGAGCGTCCGGAAGGTGGAGCGTTCCCGCGAGCTCGCCACGATGACGCTCGCCGGCATTTACGCCGCCCAGGGGTATTACAACAAGGCGCTCAAGATATATAATGATATTATCCGCGATCAGCCCGACAACAGAGAGGCTCAAGAGATGATCGAGAAACTGCAATCGATCATGAAGGAATCCGAGCAGCAGAGGGACAGCGCCTTTACCGATGAAGTACAGACGATTTCTCTCGATGACGTGAGCGAGGGCGTCGTGAGCAGTACCGCCGGAAGCAGCGTAAGCAAGGGAGGCGCGGCGATAGCGCTCGGAATGGATTCCGACTCCGCCGTGGGAAGCGGCGAGGAGCAGAAAGAGGCGGCGGAAGGTGAAAAAGCTGCGCACGAGGAGAAAAAACCGCCCGAGGGGGAAGTGGAGGAAGAGGACATCCACGAAAAAGAGATGAAGGGCTTTCAGGCCTGGATCGAGAAGCTCAAGGGCGAATAGGAGAGCCGGAATTAGGAACTAAAAGCAGAGAGGCGGCGCAGTGGCCGACACGAGCGATTTCCGCAACGGTTTGATATTGAAGCTCGACAGGGTGCTCTACACCATCGTCGAGTTCCAGCATGTGAAGCCCGGCAAGGGCGGCGCTTTTGTGAGGACGAAACTCAAAAAGATTCCGGACGGTCCGACCATCGACAAGACCTTCAGGGCGGGGGAGAAGATCGAGAATGTGCGCGTCGAGCGGCGTTCATACCAGTATCTGTACAACAGCGGTGATTTGTACTACATGATGGACTCGGAGACGTATGAACAGATACCATTGCCGAAATCGCTACTGGAGGATTCTCTCACTTATTTGAAGGAGAACATGAATGTCACCGTTCTCATGAACGGCGAAAAGCCGCTCGCCGTGGAGCTTCCCCTCTTTGTCGAGCTCGCCGTCGCTGAAACGGAGCCCGGAATCAGGGGAGACACGGCGCAGGGTGGCGCAAAGAATGCGAAGCTCGAAACGGGAGCCGTTGTCAGTGTTCCCCTCTTCATCGAGATCGGGGACGTGCTGAAGATCGATACGCGCACCGGCCGCTATATAGAACGGGTGTGATATGCTCCACGATGCCATAAAGAAGCTGATCGAAATCCTCAAGGAAGAGGACGTCGATGAAATCGAAGTTCGGCGTTTCTGGACGACGATCCGTGTTGCAAGGCGCCGCGGCCGAGAGGCCGCGGGAAGGATACCCGCGGAAGATCTGCCTGGTGTCGAGTATGCCGCGGACGCGGGAAGCTCCGAGACGGATATCGTTCAACAGGTTCCTGAACGGGTGGCGCAACCGTCTCAGGAACCGGTAAGCGCCGCTCAAAGCGAGAAACCTGTTTATTCGGACAACGCGCGCGAGATCCTCTCACCGATGGTTGGAACATTCTATCGTTCCCGAGATCCGCAAATGAAACCGTTCGTCATCGAGGGCAAGACGGTGGATGTGGGGGATATTCTCTGCATAATCGAGGCGATGAAACTGATGAACGAGATCGAGTCGGAATCGAAATGCGTGATCCGCAGGGTCCTCGCCGAAGACGCTCAGCCCGTCGAATTCGGACAGCCCCTTTTTCTGGTCGAATCGGCCTAATCCTTGCTCAAATAACTGCATGCGACCGCTCGGAGGCGATATAATGCCTGATAGGTCTAATTGTATATTATGCAGCAAGATATAATGAACACTTGGGATGATTTACAAGGTCCCGGCAAGGAGCCGTCTGGAAGGATGCTTTGATGAATATAAAGAAGATTCTCGAGGCGATGATAAACGAGGGAGCTTCCGATCTTCACTTGAAGGCCGGTCTCGCGCCGATCGCGCGGGTCGACGGAAAGCTCAAGCACCTGAACTTCGACCGGCCCAAGCCCAAGGATATGGAGGAGATCGCCGAACAAATCCTTACATCCGGGCAGGGGGAACGCTTCAAGCGAACGCGTGAGGTCGACTTCGCGTTCGGCGTCGCCGGGTTGGCGCGATTCAGGGCCAACTTCTATGTCCAGAGGGGCTCGATCGCAATGGTGTTCAGGCACGTGCCCGTTGAGATCAAGACCGTCGACGAGCTCGATCTCCCTCCGATCATCAAGGATATCGCCCTCAAGCAGCGAGGGTTGATATTTGTAACGGGTACCGTCGGGAGCGGTAAGTCAACGACGCTCGCAGCCATGGTCGCGGAGATAAACAAGAAGGTGAACAAGAATATCATCACAATCGAGGACCCGATCGAGTTCCTTCACCACGACGAGAAGAGCATTATCAACCAGCGCGAGATCGGCAGTGACACGTCGTCGTTTCACGAGGCCTTGCGCCACATCCTTCGTCAGGATCCCGATGTGATACTCGTCGGCGAGATACGTGACTCGCTCACGATGGAGATCGCGCTCATGGCGGCGGACACCGGGCACCTCGTTTTCTCGACGCTCCATACGGCCGACGCGACACAGACGATCAACCGCGTCATCACCTTTTTCCCGCCCCACCAGCATCAGGAGATCAGATACCTCCTCGCCGCAACGCTTCAGGCGGTTATCGCGCAGCGCCTCATTCCAATGAAGGATTGCAAGGGGCGTGTGCCGGCAGTGGAAGTTATGGTTGTAACTTCCGCGATCAGGGAGTATATTATTGATCCTGAGAAGCAGCCCCTCATCCAGCAGGCTATCAGGGAAGGTGTTTCTTCCCACAGTATGACCAGCTTTGATCAGTCCCTGATGAGGCTGCTCAAGAAAGGCACCATCAGTATGGAGGAGGCGCTCAAGAACAGCACCAACCCGCACGAGTTCAGTCTAAGACTCAAGGGTATCGAGGCTGCGAGCGACAAGACATGGGATGCCTTCGAGGCCGTAGAAAATGGAAGCGATTCTTCCGGTGATTTCTAGCGTATTCGATGTATAAAAAGATATTGATTGCCACACGGGGCGAAATCGCTCTCCGTGTCATCCGCGCGTGCAAGGAGCTCGGCATCAAGGCGGTCGCCGTTCATTCCGAGGCAGACCGCGATTCGCTCCACGTGAAGCTCGCCGATGAGGATGTCTGCATCGGTCCCGCGCAGCCGTCGGCAAGTTACCTCAACATCCCTCAGATCATCGCCGCGGCGGAGATTACCAGATCCGACGCAGTTCATCCAGGTTACGGCTTTCTCGCCGAGAGCGCATACTTTGCCGAAGTGTGCAAGTCGTGCAAGATAGACTGGATAGGACCCGCTCCGGAGACGATGGAGAAGATGGGAGACAAGGCGATAGCGAGAAACCTCATGAGAGATGCGGGTCTGCCTATAATCGAGGGCAGCGAGGGGGTAGTGATCGAGGAGGACGAAGCGGTATCGATCGGGGCGGAGATAGGGTACCCCGTCATGATCAAGGCCGCTGCGGGTGGTGGGGGAAGGGGGATCAGGGTCGTCGAAAGCGAGGCTGCGCTTCGGGATTTCTTTCACGCGACGGGAAGGGAAGCGGAACGCTACTTTGGAAAGAGCGGTTTGTATCTCGAGAAGTATCTCGAATCGCCGCGTCATATAGAGGTTCAGGTATTCGGTGACGGACGAGGGCGTGTCATTCATCTCGGCGAACGCGAATGCAGCATTCAGCGGAGGCATCAAAAGCTGATCGAGGAATCACCCGCGCCCGGTATCGATGATGAGACACGAACGAAGATACTGGAATATGCCGTGAAGGGAGCGGCGTCGATCAACTACGGTTCTCTCGGAACGATGGAATTCCTCGTAACCTCGAACGACAGAATCTATTTTCTCGAGATGAATACGAGGGTTCAGGTCGAGCATCCGGTCACCGAGATGGTCACCGGCTACGATTTGATAAAGGAACAGATAAGGCTCGCGGCCATGGAAGAGAGCCCGCTCCTCGGCACACCGGTGGTTTTCAGGGGATATGCGATCGAATGCAGGATCAACGCGGAAGATACCGAGAAAGATTTCAAACCGTCTCCCGGTAGGATCACCTTCTACCACGCGCCGGGCGGCCCCGGCGTGCGCGTCGATTCGCATCTCTATGATGGATACGAGGTGCCTCCATACTACGATTCCCTTCTCGCGAAGATAATTACCTGGGGTGATACGAGAGAGGAGGCGCGCCAACGGATGGTGCGTTCCCTCGACGAATGCGTAATCGAAGGGGTTCCGACCACGATCCCCTTTCTCCTTTCCATTGTGCGGGATCCTCAATTCATCGCGGGCGACTTCGACACCTCTTTCCTCGAGAGGTTCAGCAAACGCTGATCCGTATTTCCGTTTGGGAGTAAAGCGCTTCTTCCATAACTTCTTGCCGAGGATTCACTGCATGAAGGTACAGTGCTTTCTGACACCGGCCGGTGCAAATTCCACCGAACTCTCGCACGCGGCGGTAGCGGTTATCGATGTTCTACGGGCGACGAGCAGTATTATCGCCATGCTCGAGAGCGGGGCGAAGAAGGTCATCCCCGTGGCTGATATCGAGACCGCATCGAGACTCGTCGGCTCCGCCGATCACGGGATCAAGCTTCTTGCGGGAGAGCGAAAGGGACTCAAGATAGAGGGATTCGATTTCGGCAACTCTCCTTCTGAGTTCACACCCGGCGCGGTCGGCGGCAAGACGGTGGTATTCACCACATCGAACGGGACCCCCGCCATCATAGCGGCATCAAAGGCCGCCCGTTTGATCGTCTGCTCGATAAACAATGTCGCCGCCGTCGCCGAGGCGGTCGCCGCCGAGCGCAGACTTGTCATACTGTGCAGCGGCACCGATGGCGGTCTCGCCTCTGAGGACCTGCTCTGCGCCGGATTGATCATCGAGCGTCTCATGGGACGAATCGAAATGGACTCGCTCGATGATACGGGGGGGATCGCCCTTCTGCTCGCCGAGAGGTACGGCGGCGGCATCGAGGAATTTCTTCGCGCTTGCGCCCGGGGGCGGGAATTGGTATCTCTTGGGTTTGAGACCGACCTGTCAACGTGCGCCCGCCTGGATGTGAGCCTTCTCGTTCCAGAGGCGCGGCACGGAGCTATTACCGCGTGAGGTGGGCTCTTTCAAATCACTGTCGTGATATAAGCATATTTTGATCACATTGCTATGGCAGCATTGAATGATAACGAGAGAGCGATCGTATCGAGGATTCTCGATGCGAATGCGAACAGGTGCGCGGAAGGCCTTCGAGTCGTTGAAGAGATCGTAAGATTCTCCCTCGACGATCGTCCGCTTCTCGAGCGATACAAGGAGATAAGGCACGCGGTCCGCCGCTGCATGGAATCGATCACCGACAACGGCTACCGTTTCAGGGACAGCGAGGGTGATGTCGGGAGAACCTTCTCAACGCGATCGGAGGCGCACCGCGGCTCACTCGATGCGGTGGCGAAGGCGAATTTTGCGAGGGCCGAAGAGGCGCTCCGCGTCATGGAGGAATTCGGCAAGCTGCTCGATCCCGACGCCGCGTTCACCTTCAAACAGCTCCGGTTCGAGCTCTACACGCTCGAGAGGGGATTCTTCGGGGGGAAGGGAGTCGGCCCGAGACTGCCGCAATGCCCGTTCCTCTACGCCCTGCTCGATCGCATGTACGTTTCGGGTGACGATGTTGCGGCAGTGGCCGGACAAATGGTGGGTGGTGGCGCCGATATCATTCAGTACCGGGCGAAGGAGATAGGAACCGGTGAGCGCAGGAACGATCTCATGCGGATTATCACCGCTGCCGCACGGAAATCGGTCCCCGTGATCGTCAACGACGATCCGGAGCTCGCCGCCGAGGTCGGCGCGGCCGGCGTTCATCTCGGGGCCGGTGATCCCGCACCGGATGAGGCGCGCGCTATCCTCGGACCGGAGGCCATTGTAGGTCTGACCGTGCACTCCATGGTGGAATTCGAGAGTGCGCCGCCCGGGAGGATCGATTACGTGGCGTCGGGTTCCGTTTTCCCGTCAAAGACGAAAGAGGATGTCGCTGCCATAGGACTCGATCATATGCGTGAGCTCAAAGAGCGGTCCGCCGTGCCGGTAGTCGCGATAGGGGGGATCACGACGAAGAATATCGATAGTGTTCTCGACACCGGCGTGGATGGCGTGGCGATCGTTTCGGCGATCCTCGAGGGCGATGTGGAGAGCAACTGCCGGGCCTTCCGGGGTAAAATCGATGATTGGATGTCATCTAAGGGATTTTCCGGGAAGGGATAAAATAAGTAATATAATCTTTATTACTATTGGATTTATTTATCGCATTGCTGTATAACGCAATCGAATGATATGGCTAAGAAAAACCGCAGAAATATCGCGCGTGGCATTGTGCTCATCATTGCGGCCCTCTTTATCGCGCTGGCCCTCGCGTCGTTCGAGCCGGGCGACTGGGGTTCGTTCTGGAAGGTTTCCAATCTCTGCGGACCGATAGGGGCGGTGCTCGCGGGGGCGATTCGTTTCGTTTTGGGGCCCGTATTTTCCTGGGTGTTCCCCGTCTTTCTCGGGTACTGGGGAGTTGCATCGTTGCGCGGTGTCGCGCTCAGGGAGGATCGCCGCCGGATGCTCAGCACGCTGGCGCTCGCCTGGATTTGCTCCGCTCTAGTCTCTCTCGCCGGCGCCGATTCGGGCGGAGGTTGGATCGGCTCGAAAACGGCGCAGGCCCTCGAGCTCGTATTCGGCCGTATCGGCTCCGTACTGATTCTCATCGGACTGCTCGTCGTGACCGCATTCATACTCTTCTTCGGCTCCGTCGCGGCCTTTATCGAGCGCGTGCGGGGATTTTCTCTCGAACCCCTCACGGCGGCGTTGAGGCGAAGGCCGAAGATCCGGACGCTGAGACGGCCGAAGGTCGTGATGGCACATCGGGAAGCTGAAGAGAAGCCCAAGCCGGTGAAGGTCGATCATAAGGAGACACAACCGGTTGCGGTCAGCGTGGATAAACCGTATCGCCCCGTGCCGGAGGTTCGAAGAGCGAAACCGCCGTCGCCGGGGAAGGCGGCCGCCGTGGCCGGTGAGCGTGACATGCCCCTTCCCGACATCTCGATTCTCGATGATTACGATTCCGAAACCATCTCATTCAACAAGGATGAACTCATTGCGCGTTCCGAGATCATCGAATTGAAGCTCAAGAATTACGGCCTTGCGGGAAAGGTTCAGAAAGTGAGGCCGGGTCCGGTCGTTACGACATTCGAGTTCGTCCCGGCGGCCGGCGTGAAGGTGAGCCAGATTGCGAGCCGAGCCGATGATATATCACTCGCGCTCGCGGCGCGAGCCATCCGGATCCTGGCCCCCATCCCGGGCAAGGGAGCGGTAGGAATCGAGGTGCCCAATCCCGAGCCTGCGATCGTTTTCATCAAAGAGATGATGGAGCATTACCCCGCCGGGAAAGAGGGGCTGTGGGTGGCGCTGGGGAAGACGGTCACGGGTGAGCCCTTTTTCGCCGACCTGGCCGATATGCCTCATCTGCTGATCGCGGGCGCGACGGGCAGCGGCAAGAGCGTCTGCATCAACTCCATAATATGCTCACTCCTCTTTCACCATACGCCGGCGACGTGCCGTTTCATACTCGTCGACCCGAAGCGACTCGAGCTGATCACGTACAACGATATCCCGCACCTGCTGCACCCCGTCATAACCGATGCGAAGATAACGCTGAAGGTGCTTCAGTGGATGACGATGGAGATGGACAAGCGGTACCAGGTGCTCGCCTCGGCCGGGGTCAAAAATATTCGGAGTTACAACCGCAAGATAGAGGAGGAGAAGCCGGTCTCGCCCGAGACGGGCGAGCCGTACGAGACGCTCCCCTATTACGTCACCATAATAGACGAGCTCGCCGATATCATGGTTATAATGGGCAACGAAATATACCCTCCGATAACGCGTCTCTCACAGATGGCGCGTGCCGTCGGCATTCACCTCGTCTTTGCGACCCAGCGCCCCTCCGTCGATGTCGTCACGGGTCTGATAAAGGCGAATTTCCCGGTGCGCATTGCATTTCAGGTGATCACGAAGACAGATTCGAGGACGATTCTCGACCTCAACGGCGCGGAGAAGCTCCTCGGAAACGGCGATATGCTCTACCTCCCCAAGAACCGGCCGACGCCGATCAGGATTCAGGGGTCCTTCATCTTGGAGAAAGAGGCGGAAACGATCGTCTCGTACTGGAGATCGTTCGATACCGAGGAGGGGGAACTCGACCTGTCGGATGAAGCGTCGGCCGCTGCGGATGGCGAAATGGCGATTGACGACGAGCTCTTCAACAAGGCGAGGGAGCTCGTTATTATTCACCAACAGGGTTCTATATCATTGCTCCAGAGAAGGTTACGGGTTGGGTATGCACGGGCGGCGCGCATGATCGACATGCTCGAGCAGGCGGGAGTCGTGGGGCCCTTCGAGGGGAGCAAGGCGAGGCGAGTCCTGGTGGCCCGTGAGGATTATGACGGTCGATAACGGAACGCATACCCCCGGCACATATTTTTTTTTCAATCTCGGATGCCCGAAAAACCTCGTCGACGCAGAGCGGGTCGCTGCGGGCCTCGAAGCGTGCGGGTGGCTGGAATCACCGGCGCCCGAAAAAGCTTCGTTGCTCGTCGTGACGACCTGCGCATTCATCGGGATTGCGGAAGAAGAATCGGTGAATGAGATTCTCCGCGTTGCTTCCGGCAAGGGCGCAGAGCAGAAACTGGTCGTTCTCGGTTGTCTCGTCTCGCGCGAGGGTGATGCGCTTGGCAAACTGCTCCCTGAGGTAGATCTCTTTCTCGATGTGAGCGAAATGGATCTGCTGCCGCAGCGGCTCGGGGCGCGTGAATCGCTCCCGGGTGCCGAGCAAACATCGTACGTAACGGCGAGAAAGCTCTTTACCCCTTCGCACATCGCCTATCTCAAGATCGCCGACGGCTGCTCGAATCACTGCACCTACTGCACTATTCCACGCATACGGGGCGAGCTCTCGAGCCGCAGCCGGGAGAGTCTGCTCGCTGAAGCGTCGCTGCTCGCCGCCCGGGGTGTTCGCGAGTTCACCGTTGTTGCGCAGGACACCGCTGCGTGGGGTTTCGATCGCGACGCGAGCAGCGGGTTGTACCGCCTGCTCGAGGAACTCGCCGACATCATGGGGACGGGGTGGGTCAGGCTCATGTACCTCAATCCGTCACACATGGATGTCTCGAGGATCGTCGATCTCTGTAATCGCGGAGCACTATGCCGTTATCTCGACATCCCGGTGCAACATGCCTCGGATGGCATTCTCGGACGGATGCGGCGGGGGTATGAGAAAGAAGACCTCGTGCGGCTGTTCGCCGATTTGCGATCGAGTATAGAGGGGCTCGTACTGCGGACTACGGTCATGGTCGGGTTCCCCGGTGAAACGGAAGATGATTTCCAGGAGCTTGCCTGCTTCCTCGAGGATGTAGCGTTCGATCATGTCGGAGTTTTCGCCTATTCGGAGGAAGCGCTCACGCCGGCCGCCCGCTTCAGGGATAAGGTCGAACATGAAGAGGCAGAGCGGAGAAGGAGCACGATCCTCGATATTCAGATGGATATATCCGCTGAAAGACTGTCGGAACGTGTCGGTGCGGATGAAACAATTCTGGTCGATGAGGTGTTTAAGGAGGGTGAGCGGCCCGCCCCGTCGATCTGGGGGGTGGGACGGTATTACGGGCAGGCGTATGAGGTGGACGGTGTTACCTTTCTCACCGGGAAGCAGCGCGCGCCGGGGGAATTCGTGAATGCGCGCATCGAAGAGCACACGGTGTACGACCTCATAGCCAGAATTGGAAATTTAGATTGACTTTTATCGCAATTGAATATCATTATTCGGCTTAAGAGGAATCCGATCGCATCCGAGTGCCGGTCGGGGACGCGGATGCTCTCGATATGAGGGAGGTTGCCCTGTGAGGTCTCACGAACACGGTAAGATTATGAAACAAATGGCACTTACTATGTGCCTCTGGATGCTGTGCATGCTCGGTGCCGTCTCCCTGGCCGCGATCGAAACAGAGAAGATTACTCCTACAAATATGGATATTCTCGGACGTATATCCAGTGACGCCATTTCGGAAATCATCGGGAACATGCCGGCGCTGGATGGTGAGAAAGCGGTCTTCATTCGCAAAGACCGGGGCATCGGGGAAAGCGATTTTATTTTCGAGAATGTGATCGTTCAGCGATTCGAGGATGCCGGTTTCCGGGTAATCCTCGAGAAGCCCGCGACATCTGATTCAGCATCGAAGAGAGATATCTACCGTCTGTCGTACCAGCTCATCAAAATGTCCCTCGAGTATCCGAGGATCGGCCGGCGGTACTGGTTCGGACGTAAAGAGGTCGAGCGGGCCGCCGAGATCGGAATATTCGCGCAGCTTGTCGATCTCAAATCCGGGGATGTCGTGTGGGTCGGTGAGGCAAAGAAGGAATTCAAAGATGTAATACGGTACTCCGCTCTCGATGAGGTCGAGGATGATGAATACGAGTTTACAAAACCGCAGAGAAAAGAGCTTCGGTGGAGCAAGATCGTCGAACCGGTGGTTGTGACCGGTATCGTTGTCGGGCTGGTGTACCTCTTCTTTTCCAATCAGAGCAATGAATAAAATCGAGGTGAGAAGGATTCGCTGTTCCATCTCCCTTTGCGTGCTGAAGAGAATGCTCCCACTATGTATCTGCTCCATTCTCGTGTTCGTGTCTTCCTGCGGCCATCAGTCCGTGAGCGAGAGGGCGAGGAAAGAGTATGAAACGGGACAGTACCGGGAGGCTCTCTTCCTGATAAAGCATCACTTCAAGAAGGGCGGTGAGCGAAGCCCCGAGCTCCTCTTTCTCGCCGGCCGGTCTTGGCTGAGACTCAGTGTCGAAGCGGAAGCCGATGACGCCTTTGCCGAGGTGTACAGCAGCGATTCGACATGGGCGCCGCGTATAGCGCAGGAATTCAGGTCGGAAGCGCTTCGAAGCATGCAGCGTGGTCTCGAGGCGAAGGGAAAGCGGTTTCTTCTTCAGGCGCTCAATTACGACCCGGATCTCGATTTTGGGCACTGCAACGCGATCGCCGGGGAGCTGCTCCTCGAGCGGAGGGATTACGAAGGATCCGTCGAGCATTTCGAACGTTATCTCGCGGAATATCCGGACACGGCCGGTGCGGCGCAGGTGATGATGCACCTCGGAACGGCATACGAGGGCAAGGGTGATGTAGATAAAGCGATTGAACACTACCGGATCTTTCAGAAACGATATTCGCGGAGCCGGCTCAAGACAACAGCCAGATGGAGGATAGAAAACCTGCTCTATGCCAAGGCGAAGGATCATAGGGCGGCGGGAGAGACATCGTCGGCGATCGCCGTTCTCGAGCCACTCGCCTCATCGGCTCAGAATCCATTGGTGCGCGAACGGGCCAATTTTGTCTTAGGAGAGATTTTCGAGGAGCAGGGAGATCCGACGAGAGCCCTTTCGTATTACCGTCACGTTATCAACTTGAACCTCGGTTCGAGCGGCAGGCTCGTTGAAAAGGCAAAAGAAAGGATAGAGCGGATTGAGATATCGAAATCTTCCAGGTAACGGCTTGTCATCTGCGATCCTTCTCCTTTCGAGCCTTCTGATCTTCGCGTCGTGCGGCGGGCCCTACACGGCAAAGAGGGTTTCACTGCCCGACGAAAAACTGGCCCTCGCGCGGAAATATTTCGACAGGGGCAGATACAACAGAGCCGCAGCCGAGTACAAGGATTTCCTCGCAACGTTTGCCGGTGACGAGAGAAGCGATTTCGCGCAATACCGTCTTGCCGAGAGCTACCGTTTGGACGGGGATTATGCGCTCGCCGCAGTGGAGTATCGGATTCTTATTACCGATTACGGTTACAGCGAGTATGTCGACGATGCATTCTTTCTCGAGGCCGTCTGTCACTTCAGGCAGGCGCAGCGCTCGGAGCGTGACCAGACGGAGAGCTACAACGCCCTGAACAAGATTACCAGGTTTCTCCAGCTCTTTCCCGACAGTCCCCGCCGTGAAGAGGCTGAGGCCGCGCGTGATGAGATACACGATCGCCTCGGCCGGAAGGATTTCCTCAATGCGAAGTTGTATTACAGGGGCAAGCACTATACCGCGGCGCTGATCTACTTCGATAAGATCATCAAGAGCTATCCGAAGACGATCTGGGCAGTGCGGAGTCACTACTTCAGGGGGGCGATCATGGAGAAGCGGTATAAATTCGAAGAGGCGATCAAGGAGTACAAAGCCGCCCTGTCATCGGAGAGGTCGTTTCCTGAGAAGAATCACGCAGGCATGCGTCTAAAGGGGCTCGAGAAGTGGAGCGAGTAGGTTGACGGGCAGCTGGAAAGTCGGTCTTTTCGGAGGGACGTTCGATCCGATTCACACCGGACACCTGATCCTCGCTCAGGTTGCCTCTGATTTCATCGGACTCGACCGTGTCTTCTTTTTGCCGACCTCCTACCCGCCGCACAAGGCCGAAGCGTCGCTCACCGACTTCGCCACGCGAAGACGGATGGTGGAACTGGCGATAGCGGACAATTCTCGTTTCGAGCTTTCGCTTGCAGAAGAGAGCGAGGGTATCGTTTATACATATGAAACGGTTCTCCATTTTGCCGACGGGGGATTCGATCGCGAGGCGCTGCATCTGCTCATCGGGAGCGATTCCCTCGAGGAGCTGTTTTCCTGGAAGAATCCCGATATCATATTTTCTCGTGCAACGATCGTGGTGCTCAAGCGCCCGGGGTGCGAATCGATGCCGGCGCTGCCGGACGACGCGGCGGTCATAATGATCGAGACCGGCTGTAATACTATCTCCTCGAGTGAGGTCAGGGAGCGTGTCGGTAGCGGAAAATCGGTGCGCTACCTCGTTCCAGACGCGGTGGAGCGCTTCATTATCGATCACTCGCTCTACGGCGCAACCGCTTGACTGTAAGGGGAATCCTCACCATGGCGCTCTTTCTCATAGATGGACATGCTCTCGTATACCGGGCGTATTTCGCCTTCATTCGCAGCCCACTGACGAACTCGAAGGGCGAGAATACGAGCGCCGTTTATGGATTCACGAGGACGCTTCTCCAGCTGATCAAGAAATACCGTCCGGAGCATCTCGCCGTCGTATTCGACAGTGAGGAAGAAACCGAGCGGCACCGCGCGTATCCCGAATACAAGGCGCATCGCGAAGAGATGCCCGACGAGATGTCGGTGCAGTTCCCCTGGATCTTCGATGTCATAGAGGCTATGGGGATCGCTATCGTGATTAAGCCGGGGTACGAGGCCGACGATATAATCGCTACGCTTGCGAGGAAGGATTTTGCGGACGGCATGGACGTCAAGATCGTCACGAGTGACAAGGATCTCTTCCAGCTTCTCTCCGCGAAGGTGCATATCCTCAAGCCCTCGAAGGGATCGAACTTCGAGGATGAGATAGGTCCCGCATACCTCGAACAGCGATTCGGTCTCGGACCCGACCAGATAGTCGATCTCCTTGCGCTCATGGGTGACAGCAGCGATAACATTCCCGGCGTGCGCGGAATCGGTGAAAAGACTGCGCTCAAGCTGCTGCATGCATTCGGCTCGCTCGATGAGATACTGGCCAATACGGGCAGGATAGAGCCCCGGCATGTGCGCGACAAGATCGAGCGGGATCGTGACAGCGCACTCTCTTCCCGGGATCTCGTCACGCTCTTGGAAGTTCCTCTAGATCTGACGCTCGAGGGCCTCGAGGTGGGAGAGCCCGACGAAAAGCGTCTCACGGAGCTTCTGATCAGGTTCGAATTTCACCAGATCCTTCGGGAATTCTCCTTCGGATCGAAGAGCGCCCCGAAACGCGTCGACTACCGGTGCGTGGACGAGCAGGGCCTGTCCGCGCTCGCGGGTGCGCTTGGGGAAAGCACGGCGTTAGTGCTCGATGTCGAAACGACGTCTCTCGATCCGCTCTCAGCGGAGATCGTCGGGATATCATTCTGCGCGCGGGAAGGGAAGTCATGGTACGTGCCGGTCTCCTGCGTGGGCGATTCCGAGCCGGGGGGGCTCTTCGACGAGGGTGCAGGCATGGGTGGAGGTATTCCCGTCGATAAGGTGAGAAACGCCCTCGGACCCGTCCTGTCGGATGCCTCTATCGGCAAGATCGGGCACAATATCAAGTATGATTCCCTGGTGCTCGAAGCACACGGTTTCGAGGTGAAAGGGATTTCATTCGACACGATGATCGCATCGTACTGTCTCGATCCCGAGCGAAGGTCGCATTCGCTCGATACGCTTGCCCTCGAATTCTGCCGCCATACGATGATCTCATACCGGGATCTCTTCCGGCCAGATGACAAGGTGCGCGATATACGTTCCGTTCCCCTCGAGAAGCTCACCCGGTACTCCTGCGAGGATGCCGACTACACGATGAGACTGAAGAATATTTTCGATCCGAAGCTCGACTCGTACGGCGTGACTAAGCTCTTCAACGAGGTCGAGATGCCCCTCGCACTCGTTCTGGCGAGGATGGAGCGGGAAGGCGTCGCGCTCGACACGGGCATTCTAGAGTCCCTCTCGGATGGCGTTACCCGTGATCTCGATCGTCTGACATCACAGATCCACGAGATGGCGGGTGAGCAGTTCAATATCAATTCGAGCAAGCAGCTTCAGCGAATACTCTTTGAGAAACTGGGCCTCCCCGTCGTCAGACGGACAAAAACGGGATTCTCGACCGATGTCGAGGTGTTGCGCGAGCTCGCGCCGCAAAACGAGATCGCCGGAGCGGTTCTCGAGCACAGGCAGCTCTCGAAGCTCGCGAGCACGTATCTCCAAGCGTTGCCGAAGCTCGTGAATGATTCGACGGGGCGCATCCATACTTCATTCAACCAGACGGTGACGGCGACCGGCCGTCTCTCGTCGAGTGAGCCCAATTTGCAGAACATACCGATTCGAACCGAACTCGGGAGACGGATACGCAGCGCGTTCGTGCCGCGGGAGGGAAACGTCTTGATGGACGCTGATTACTCGCAGATAGAGCTTCGCATCCTGGCGCACCTTTCCGAGGACGAGGCGCTGATGGAGGCATTCAGAGAGGGTGTCGATATCCACACGAGAACCGCCGCGCGGATAAACGGCGTGAGCGAGGAGGAAGTCGACGGTGCGATGCGCTCACGCGCTAAGACGATCAATTTCGGCGTCGTGTACGGCATGGGTGCGCGCGGCCTCGCGCGCCAGCTCGGAATCCCGGTGCAGGAAGCGAAACAATTTATCGAGGAGTATTTCAGCACCTACCCGGGAGTCAAGGCGTTCATCGATACGGCGATCGAGAATGCCCGCAACAACATGTATACCGAGACATTGCTCGGCAGGAGACGTCTCCTTCCCGATATCAACACCGATGACGGGCGGGTGCGGAGTTTTTCCGAGCGCATAGCCGTGAATACGCCTATCCAGGGCACCGCGGCGGACATGATAAAGGTGGCGATGGTGAATATCGATCGGGCCGTCATGGAGCGCGCCCTCGGCAGCAGGATGATTCTGCAGGTTCACGACGAGCTCGTATTCGATGTTCCTCCCGCTGAGCTAGACGTCATCAAGGAGATTGTCCGATCATCGATGGAGGCGGCGATCGACCTTCGCGTGCCTATCGTCGTCGACATCGGATGCGGCAAGAATTGGTTGGAGGCCCATCCATGAGACCACCGATTATCGTTGTCACGGGCTCTATAGCCTCGGGAAAAACGCTTGTCGCGGATCTTCTCGCCGGCGCGGACGGAGCGCTCATCGACTGTGACTCGCTCGCGCACCGTGCCTACGATGACGCCGAGCTAACAGAGCGCATCATCCGGAGATTCGGCGATTCGATCCTCACGCCTTCCGGGAAGATCTCGAGGGTTGAACTCGGAAGAATGGTTTTCTCCGATAGTCAACTCCTTGCGGCGCTCAACAGGCTCGTAGGGCCGTTCGTGGGGAGGATTATCGGCGAAAAGGTAAGGAGTTTGAGAACCGAGGCGCGATATATTGTGCTTGATGCGGTGCTCTTTTTTCAGTATAAATTCAGGTTCAAAGTCGATCTCGTGGTGCTGACGGAAGCCTCCATGGAGACACGTCTCAGTCGAGTGATGCGCAGAGACGGGTTTTCGAGAAAGGAGGCTCTCATGCGAATTGAGCGGCAAAAATCCCTCGAGCGGGAATGGGCGCAGGCCGACATTACAATACGCACGGACCAACCGAGGGAGAGGGTTATCGCCGCCGCGGCCGGCATACGCGACCGGTTCATCGCGCAGTACCTGTAGCTGAGCGGAGGAGTTCATGGAATCGAGAATGACATCGAAGGAGATCGAGGAGCACATCCTCAAAATGGAGGAGCGGCTTTCGGCGCTGCAGGGTTACCTTTGACCTGGAAGGGATGGACAGGGACGCCGCTTCGATAGAGAAGCTGATGGAGGTGCCGGGCTTCTGGGACGATCGCGAAAAGGCCGAGTCGCTGGTTTCGAGACTCAAGAAACTGAGGGGCAGCCTCGATCCTTTCAGGGCGCTTCAGGAGGACCTCGAGGCGATTAAGGAGCTGATCGCTCTCGATTCCGAGGTAGAAGAGGAATCGCTCCACGGTGAGATAACCGCCGAGCTCGGCACATTGGAACGCAGGCTCATCGACTTCGAGATGAAGGTGCTCCTCGGCGGGGAGCATGACGGCGACAACGCGCTGATGAACATACATCCGGGCGCCGGGGGAACGGAATCGCAGGACTGGGCCGAGATGCTGGTGCGGCTCTACACGCGGTACCTCGAGCAGAACGGGTACAGTATCCGGATCCTCGATCACCAGCCGGGCGATGAGGCGGGGATCAAGAACGCCACAATAGAGATAAAAGGCGAGTACGCATACGGCAGGCTTAAATCCGAGAGTGGTATTCACCGGCTCGTGCGCATTTCTCCATTTGACGCGAGTAAGCGGAGGCATACATCGTTCGCTTCCGTTTTCGTATATCCTGAAATCGATGACAAGGTCGAAGTAGAGATCATTCCGAATGATATTCGTGTCGACACATACCGCGCGAGCGGCGCAGGCGGACAACACGTCAACAAGGTTTCCTCCGCCGTTCGGATCACGCATTTTCCGTCGGGGATCGTCGTGCAGTGCCAGAACGAGCGTTCCCAGCACCGCAACCGGGAAATGTGCATGAGGGTGCTCCGGTCGCGAATCTACGCCAAGCTCCTCGAGAAGGAGGAAGAGAAGAAGGCGAAGATCGCCGGAGAAAAAAAGGACATATCCTGGGGAAACCAGATACGCAGTTATGTATTTCAACCATATACAATGGTGAAGGATCATCGCACCGGCGTACAAACGGGCAATATCCAGGCGGTGATGAACGGGGAGATCGACGAATTCATAGAAGGGTATCTGAGATGGAAGGAAAGGAAGTCGTAACGTGACGGGTGAGGACCCGAAATCAAACGCAGGGAAGGAACGGGATCAGCGTATACTCAAGCTCGACCAGCTCCGCGCCATGGGCATCAATCCATATCCATACCGTTTCGAGCGAACGCATCACATCGCTGCTGCGGTGGCTGGGGAGGAGAAACTCACATCGGCCGGGACCGAGCTCGTTCTCGCCGGCCGGGTGATGTCGCTGCGAAAGCACGGTCACGCGGCTTTCGGAAACATCAAGGACAGTACGGGTACGATCCAGTTCTATATCAAGGAGGACGAGATCGGCGAGGCGGCGTTCGAGGCCTTCAAGCTCGTCGATGTCGGCGACATCATCGGGATCACCGGGGTGTTCTTCCGCACGCGGACAGAGGAGCTGACGCTCAGGATCGGAGTGCTCGAGCTTCTCTGCAAGGCACTCAGGCCGCTTCCCGAAAAGTACCACGGGCTGCAAAACAAGGAACTCCGGTATCGTCGCAGGTATGTCGATCTCATTGTCAATGATGATGTGGTGCAAGTTTTTCTCATGAGATCGAAAATCATCGAGACCGTGAGACGGTTTCTGCTCGACAACGACTTCGTGGAAGTCGAAACGCCTATTCTGCAGCCGATATACGGCGGCGCCGTGGCGAGACCGTTCATGACCCATCACAACGCTCTCGGGATGGATCTGTATTTGCGCATCGCGGATGAGCTCTATCTCAAGCGTCTCATAGCGGGCGGCATGGAACGCGTCTTCGAATTCGCCAAGGATTTCCGAAACGAGGGCATGGATCGATCTCACAATCCCGAGTTTACCATGCTCGAATGCTACGCGGCCTACTGGGATTACAATGACATGATGAATTTCGTCGAGCAGATGTTTTCCGCTCTTTCGGTGGGAGTGCTGGGAACGAACAAGTTCGTCTATTCGGAAACCGAACTCGATTTCTCTCCGCCCTGGCGGAGGTTGAAATTCTTTGAAGCTCTCGAGACGGTGACGGGAGCGGATCTAGCCGGCGCCGATGAGAAGAAACTTGGACGTTTGGCGAAAGACGGAAATATCGATCTCGAAGGTGTAACGGGAAGAGCCGGCCTTCTCGATGCTCTCTTTTCCGAGCTCGTCGAACCTACGCTCATCCAGCCCACCTTTGTAATGGATTATCCTGTGGAGCTCTCGCCGCTCGCGAAGCTGCATCGCGAGACGGAGGGTCTTGTGGAGCGGTTCGAACCGTATATAGCCGGACTCGAAATCGGGAACGCGTTCAGCGAGCTCAATGACCCTCTCGATCAGCGTAACCGCTTCGAGCGGCAGAACGCGGCGCGCGCGGCCGGGGCTGCCGAGGCCCACCCGATCGATGAAGATTACCTCCGGGCGCTCGAGCACGGCATGCCGCCGACGGGAGGGCTCGGAATCGGAATAGACAGGGTGATCATGTTGCTCACCGACTCGCCTTCCATTCGGGACGTCATCCTCTTTCCCCAGATGCGCCCCGAGGAAGGCAGGGAGAAAGAGTGAGATAGATGCACTATTCTCTCTCGATAGCGCTGCGGTATCTGCGAAAGAGACGTCGCAGCGGTTTCGTTTCACGCGTCACGATGATCGCCGTCGGGGGAACCTTTGTCGGCGTCGCAAC
The DNA here is from genome assembly GCA_965369375.1 of uncultured bacterium. Lineage (GTDB taxonomy): Bacteria > Krumholzibacteriota > Krumholzibacteriia > Krumholzibacteriales > Krumholzibacteriaceae > CBDUQN01. Next base: position 44,998 of record CBDUQN010000002.1, read on the forward strand.
GCTCATTATCGTTCTCTCGCTCATGAATGGTTTCGAGAGCGAGCTCCGCAGCAGGATCATCGGATTCAACACCCACGTTCTCGTCTTTGCGAGAACCCCGGGATCGTGGACCGGCATCGATTCGATCGCGGCCGAGATCGAATCGATACCGAATGTCGTCGCATCAGCGCCGTTCGTGAGGGGGGAAGCGCTGGTCTATTACGAGATGGTGCCCGGTGTCAGGGTGAAAACGAAAGGCGTGATCGTCAAGGGGGTGGAGCTCAACAGGGAACGGAATGTATCGACCGTGATTGATTCCATCTCGCCTCCCGTTCGATCGTTCATCGTGGATGGCTTCGAGGAGGACGAGGATCTGCCGGGGATCGTATTCGGAAAGGATCTCGGCAAGGATTTGAGAATCTATCTCGGCGAGGTGGTAACGCTCGTAACCACCCCCGCGAAGCTCAGGGTCGGCAAGATCCATCCGCGGACGCGTGATTTCCGCGTTATAGGTTTCTTCAAGACGGGGGTCTACGAATTCGACTCCCGGTTCGCCTACATCGACATCGGAGAGGCGGAGAGCTTTTTCGATTTCGAGGCGGCGACACGGGGGCTCGGCATCAAGGTGGAGGATATCTACCAGGCCGATTCCGTCGACGAGGAAATAAATGAACGGCTGCAGTCTTACGTCTACGGCACGAACAACTGGATACAGCTCAACCGGAATCTCTTCAGTTATATAAAAGTCGAGAAGATATTGATGTTCCTGCTTCTCACCCTGATCATTCTCGTTGCCGCCTTCAATCTCGTCGGAATGTTGACGATGGTAATCATGGAGAAGCGCAGCGAGATCGGGATACTGCGGTCGATGGGCGCATCGTCCGGCGGGATCATGTCGATATTCATGATCGAGGGAACGTTGATAGGCGTCATAGGGACTATAATGGGAATCGCTGCAGGGCTCGGTATCTGCGCGATTCTGAGTTCGGTGAAGATAGATCTTCCCGCGGATGTCTACTTTATCAATACCCTCCCCGTCCTCGTTCAGGGACAGGATATAGTGATAGTAAGTCTCGCGTCACTCTTCATATCGTTTGTCGCGGCGGTCTATCCGAGCTGGGAGGCGTGCCGTCTTATGCCGCTCGACGTTATCCGGTATGACTGAGCGCCAATTCCGTTAAGCGCGGCTCGAGAGGCATGCTAGAGGGCGTCTTGCTATAAGTGGAGCGAGTAAGTATATTTAAATACATCTGTGTGTATCTTGAAGGCAGAAGACGTTTGGAAGACCTTTCCGGGCTCGAAGGGGACGATCGAGGTTCTGACAGGTTTGAACCTCTCGGTGCGCGAGGGTGAAATAGCTGTAATTATCGGAGATTCCGGGGTGGGCAAAAGCACGCTGCTTCATATTCTCGGCACGCTCGACGTGCCGGACAGGGGCAGGGTCTTCATCCAGGGCAGGGATCCACGGGAGTGCTCGAGCGCCGAACTCAATGAGATACGGAACCGTAACATTGGATTTATATTCCAGTTCCACTATCTTCTGCCCGAATTCGATGCGCTCGAAAACGTGATGATGCCGGCTATCCTGAGAGGCACCGGGAGGGAGGCGGCCGAGAAGCGGGCAACGATGCTTCTCGCCGAGGTCGGCCTTGAAGAGCGTGTTTCGCACCGGCCGGCAGAGCTCTCTGGAGGAGAGCAGCAGCGGATCGCCGTTGCGAGAGCCCTTATGAACGCGCCGGCGATCGTGCTGGCGGACGAGCCCTCGGGCAACCTCGACGAGCGCAACAGTGAAGGGCTGCACTCGTTGATTCAGGAGCTCAGCAGATCGAAGAAACAGACATTTGTCATCGTGACGCACAAGAAGGAATTGTTACTGAAAGCCGACAGGACGCTCGTTTTACGAGAAGGGATTCTGCACGATATGGATGGCGCCGGGTAGGAGCAATCATGATTTGTCAGTTCTGCAAGACACGCGAAGCATCGATTCACTTTACGAACGTCGTTGGCAAAAAGGTGAACAAGATTCACATCTGCCACCACTGCGCCGAGGAGAAGGGATTCGACTACCTGAAAAAGAGCAATTTCGCCATGGGAGATCTGCTATCCGGCCTCTTCGAATCGTCCGCGGAGCAGATGGAATCGGGGAGCACGAAGAACAAGTGTCCCAACTGCGGAACGCACTTCGCCAACTTCAAGAAGGTCGGAAGGCTCGGATGCTCGCAATGCTATGAATCATTCGAGGCCGAGTTGCTGCCGCTGCTGAGATCCATTCATGGCAACACGACCCATATGGGGAAGGTGCCGAAGCGTTTCTGCCGGCAGGTCAATTTGCACAGAAGGGTCAGGGAGCTTCAGGAAGAGCTCGGAAGAGCCGTCGAGCGTGAGGAATACGAGCGGGCCGCCGAGATCAGGGATGAGATCAAGAACTTAAGACAGTGCGAAAACAAGTGAGATCATCGTGATTGCATTTCAGGAACTGATACAGAAACCATCCGCATGGCTCTCCGGCGAGAACGAGGAGGGTGAGATCGTTCTGTCCTGCAGGGTGCGTCTCGCGAGAAATCTCGACAAGCGTCCATTCACGCACGGTTCAAAACCCGAATTTTTGGGGGCGATTCGCGAGGAGATTGTTTCCGCCCTCAAGAAAACATCTTCGATGAAGAAGACGCTCGTAATAGACATGGATGCCATCTCCGAGTCGGAGCGCATGGTCCTCGCCGAGCGGCACCTCATCACGAGAGACATGGTAAAGAACTACAAGAGCAGGGGGCTCGCGTCTATTGCAAGCGAAAAGCTGAGCGTTATGATAAACGAAGAGGATCATCTGAGACTTCAATCGGTTGAATCGGGGCTCTCTTTCAAGCAGGCCTTCGTTAGGATGAGCAAGCTCGATCGCGATCTCGACGAGCATCTCCAGTACGCGTTCAGCGAGAAACTCGGATTCCTCACGGCGTGTCCGACGAATGTCGGCACGGGGCTGCGTGTTTCGGCAATGGTTCATCTGCCCGGCCTCGTCCACAACAAGGATATCAGCCAAATAATAGATGGGCTGCGCAGCGTTCGCCTGACAGTGAGGGGGCTCTACGGAGAGGGTTCCGAGATCATGGGAAACTTCGTCCAGATCTCGAACAGCATCACGCTCGGTCTCTCTGAAGAGGACACGGTGAAGAACCTCGAATCGCACATCAGGAAGGTGCTGGAATTCGAAAAGAAAGCACGCGAGGTAATACTCACGAAGGCACGGAGCTTGCTGGAAGACAAGATTTGGAGGGCGTACGGTTTATGCAAAACGGCCCGCATTGTAACTTCAAAAGAGGCAATGGGTTTGATTTCCGCCGTGCGCATGGGTGTCGGTCTGGGTGTTATTACGGATGTCAAATTGTCAGTTCTCAACCAGCTTCTGATCATGATACAGCCGATGCATCTGCAGCGGCTGCATAAGCGGGCGATGGGGCCGGAAGAGCGGGACATGGCCAGGGCTGATTATATCCGTGCTATATTGGCAGAGAAGAGGCCTTGAAATGGCAGCTGATGGAAAGGACACTGGAGGAATATGAACGATAAGTTCACTGAACGAGTACGTAAGGTGATCTACCTTGCCCGGGATGAGGCAAACAGGTTGCAGCATGATTATATCGGAACCGAGCATCTGCTTCTCGGAATCGTGCGGGAGGGCGATGGAATCGCGGCGAGGGTTCTGCAGAAGCTCGATCTCGACCTCGATCAGATCCAGCAGGCCATAGAGCATATCGTCAAGCCAAGCGGCGGGACGCTCATGCTCGGTGAGATCCCCCTGACGCCGAGAGCCAAGCGGGTTCTCGAGCTCTCCGTGGAGGAGGCGAGACTCCTCGGTCACAACTATGTCGGAACCGAGCATCTGCTTCTCGGTCTCATCCGTGAAGGTGACGGTGTTGCGGCGAGGGTTCTGCTCGAACTCGGTGTCGACCGAAAGCGCGTTCGTGAAGAGATCATGAAGATACTCAACCAGGGCGGAGGCGGCCCGAGAGGAGCAAAGGCGCGAAGGGAGAAGAGCGAATCCCCCACGCTCGACCAGTTCGGCCGCGATTTGACCAAGCTCGCCGGTGACAACAAGCTCGATCCGATTACCGGGAGGGATCAGGAGATCAGCCGTGTCATTCAGATTCTCTGTCGCAGGAAAAAGAACAACCCCGTGCTTATCGGAGAGCCGGGCGTCGGCAAGACCGCCATAGTCGAGGGTCTTGCCCAGGGGATCATGGAAAACAAGGTCCCCGAGCTGCTCAGGGGCAAGAGGATAACGACACTCGACCTTGCATCTATTGTAGCTGGAACGAAATACAGGGGACAGTTTGAGGAACGCTTGAAGACGATCATCAACGAGATTAGTGAAAACGACCAGATCATAATCTTCATCGACGAGATACATACCATCGTCGGCGCCGGCGGCGCGGAGGGTGCGATCGATGCATCGAACATGCTCAAACCCGCGCTCGCGCGCGGTGAGATCCAGTGCATCGGCGCGACGACACTCAACGAGTACCGCAAGTACATCGAGAAGGACGGGGCGCTCGAGCGCAGGTTCCAGCCGATTCTCATCAATCCGCCGACGGAGGAAGAAACGATACAGATAATTATGGGCCTGCGTGATAAATACGAGGCCCACCACCGGACGAAATTCACCGACGAGGCGGTACGGCAGGCAGTTTATCTCTCCCAGCGGTACATCCAGGGGAGGTTCCTGCCGGACAAGGCGATCGACGTGATAGACGAAGCGGGCGCCAGGGCGAGGTTATCGGTTACGACGGTGCCCGATTCGCTCCGTGATCTCGAGCGCAAAATCGAAGAGATTTCGAAAGAGAAGGAATCGTCCATTCAGGCGCAGGAGTTCGAGAAGGCTGCGTCATTCAGGGATGAGGAGAAGGAACTCCGTAAGATATTGAAGGATAAACACCGCGAGTGGAGTGAATCGAGGCAGGAGAACGAGTCGGAAGTCACTGAGAAGGACATTGCCTGCGTTATTTCCGCCATGACGGGGATTCCCGTTTCCGATGTCGAGGAGGAGGAGACGGCAAAACTTCTCAATCTCGAAAACGAGCTCCGCAATCGTGTTGTCGGCCAGGAGGAGGCGCTCAAGGCGATAGCTACGTCCGTGAGGCGAAACCGCGCAGGTCTGCGGGATCCGCGCCGGCCGATAGGCTCGTTCATGTTCCTCGGGCCCACGGGAGTAGGAAAAACAGAGCTAGCGAGGACGTTGTCGGCTATGCTCTTCGAGAGCGAAGATGCCCTCATTCAGATAGACATGTCGGAGTATATGGAGAAATTCGCGATTTCGCGGCTCATAGGCGCCCCTCCGGGATATGTCGGTTACGAGGAGGGCGGGCAGCTCACAGAGAAGGTGCGGCGCAAACCATACTCGGTCGTTCTGCTCGACGAGATCGAAAAAGCGCATCCCGATGTATTCAACCTCCTGCTGCAGATTCTCGAAGACGGCAGTCTCACCGATTCCTTCGGGCGACGGGTTGATTTCAAGAATACCGTTCTCATCATGACCTCCAACGTCGGCGCGAAGGCGATCAAGGGCACGAGGGGTCTCGGATTCATTTCCGAGGGAGTGGACAGCGGATATCAGCAGATGAAGTCGCGGGTTCTCGAGGAAGCGAAAAAGCTTTTCAATCCGGAGTTTATCAACAGGCTCGACGAGTTCATCGTATTCCGGCACCTCGACCGCGAAAATCTGATGCAGATCATCGATATCCTGCTGAGAGACCTCTACACGAGGCTCGAATCCCAGAATATCGATTTCGAAATTGCAGTCTCGGCGAAGGAGTTCATACTGGAAAAGGGATACAATCCCGAACTGGGAGCGCGGCCGCTGAAGCGGGCAATCCAGAAATGTCTCGAGGATCCCCTGAGCGAGAAGATGCTCAGCGGACAGATCAGCCGCAAAAACAAGCTTTTGATAACGGCGAAACCGGGCGATGAGAACTTGAGCTTCGAGACGGAAAAAACGGTATCCTCCTAGAGTGGGGGAACCTTCCTTCCCGCAAAATCGTTTAATGTAAAGAGAAGCCTAAAACCGGGCGTATGGGAGCATTCTGCATGTGCCTTTTACGTTTGCAAAGGATATGGGCCTATGCTAGCATATACCGAATTTTTTGCAAGTCGAATAGGTGGAATATGATTGCAAAGGCGATGATGATCATTGCGGCGGGTCTGCTTCTCGCTTCCGCCGGTAATGCTATCGAAATCGGATCGATAGAGGTAGAGGGGAACATCAATGTTTCCGAGGAGAAGATTCTGTCCATCTTCGCGATCCGTGTGGGCGAGGAATTCAAACCCGAGCGGGTTTCTTCGGGCGTCAGGGCGCTCTTCAACACGAAAGATTTCTCCGATATCGAGGTTCGGTACGTCGAGGAGGAGGGCAAAGCGGTACTGATCGTCGTCATCAGGGAGTACCCGCGGGTGAAAGAGGTGCGGTTCATCGGCAACGATCATATCGATGATGATGATCTGAGAAACAAGATCCTTCTCCGGGAGGGTTTCTTCGCCAGGCCGGCCATGATGACCAGGGATGTTGCGACGATCAAGGGGATGTACGAGGAGAAGGGATATAACAAGGCGGAGATAGAGATCAAGCAGACACCGAAGGAGAAGGAGCACAAGGTAATCGTTACATACGCAGTCGATGAGGGTGAAAAGGTCAAGATACGCAACATCGACTTTCTCGGCAACGGGGCGATCAGCTCCAAGGAGCTGCGCAAGGCGATGGAGAGCAAGACCGACAACTGGCTGCGGGGCGGAGAGTACAAAGCGGCCGTGCTCGAGGAGGATCTCAAGAAGATCAAGCAGCTCTATGCCAATCAGGGCTATCTCGATGCCGTGGTAATGCTCGGAGAGCAGGTGGAGATCGACGGCGGAAAACACGTCGATATCTTTATCGAGATCGACGAGGGCAGGCCCTATTACGTAGGCGAGGTTACCTGGTCGGGCAATACGATAGTCAGCGACGAAGAGATCGAAGCGGTGATCGCGCTATACGAGGGGGATCGCTATTCGGTCGAGTACGTCGAGATGAATCAGATGGCGATAAACAGCAAATATATGGAGCAGGGGTACATATGGAGCAGGGTCATCCCGGAGCAGGAGGTTCGCCGGGGGAAGATCGACCTGCATCTCAAGGTCGTCGAGAACAATCCCGCCCATATACACGAGATAAAGATCAGCGGCAACACCAAGACGTTCGAAAATATCATTCGAAGGGAACTGGGAGTCTATCCGGGAGACAGATTCATACTCAGTGACGTCCAGCGAAGCCTCAGGGACATCTTCGCGCTCGGTTATTTCAACGGGCCTCCGCAGGTCGGGACGGAACCGGTGAATGAGGAAGGAGATATCAATCTCCTCATCTCCGTGGAGGAGAAACAGACCGGGTACTTCAGAATGGGCGCGGGGTTTTCGCAGCTCAATTCGATTACGGGTTTCTTCGGCGTAACCGAGAACAATTTCCTCGGCCGGGGCAAGCGGGTATCGATCGACTGGGAGTTTGGCAAATACCGTCAGAATCTGAACCTGTCATACTCCGAGCCGTACTTCCTCGGCACGAACAACTCGATGACCGTCTCGATTTTCAACTGGATACAGAACAGGGTCCAGCAGCAGTTTTACACCGACCGGCGCAAGGGTTTCTCGGTGCAGCTCGGGCGGCCCTTTCCGCTCCTCGACTACACGAGGATATTCACGAGCTACCGCTTAGAGAATGTCAACCTGTATGATTTCTCACCGCTTTATCCTTTATCGGGTTCACTTCGCCACACCGACTGGCCGCTCAACAAGAGCAGTCTGCTCGTCAGCATTGCGCGAAACTCGACGGATAATCCCTTTCATCCGACGAGGGGGTCGATCACGAACCTCTCGGCGGAATTCACCGGAGGACCGCTCGGAGGCAATGTCGATTTCATGAGATACTCGGCCAGCTTTTCCTGGTTCAGAAGCATATTATGGAGATTTACGTATCACATGGCCGTCAAGGGCGCCGTTATCGACAGGTTTGCCGGTGGCGCCCCGGTCGAGGAATTCGAGAAGTACCGCCTCGGTGGAAACCGCCGGTATGCCTTGCGCGGATACGATTTCTACGAGGTGGTTCCCGAGGGGAATGATATATACGTGGGAGGGCGTTTCTTTTCAATATTCACGCAGGAGGTGCTTTTTCCCTTTACACCGGCGATTTACGGGCTCGTATTCTACGATGTCGGAAACACATGGAACTCGTTCAGCGGGGCGCAGCTCTCGAACATGAGACGGGGTTTGGGGTTCGGCATCAGGTTGGAAATGCCCGGCATCGGAAACCTTGGATTTGATTATGGTTACGGTTTTGACAAACGCGGCGGCGGAGCGTGGGAACCGCACTTCGCCTTCGGAACTTTCTTTTAAAAGAGGTTTCGCGTGCGACGAGATTCAGCTATCATTAACGAGCTCTATGAGAGTATCCAAAAGGAGGCGTACGATGAAGTTAGCGTCAAGAGTGATTCTCGCGGCCTGTCTCTGTGCCTTTTTACCGATTCATGCGGCCATAGCGCAGGAGATCAAGCTGGGTTACATTGATACTGTCAAGATCTTTGCGGAGTTCAAGGAAACGATCGAGGCCGAAGAGCTATACAAGAAGGAAGTAGAGGCCTGGAAGAAAGAAGCAGCCGAAATGGAAACGGAACTCGCCAATCTCCGTGAGGAGATTCAGAGCCAGAGCCTCATGCTCAGCGAGGAGAAGCTCGCGGAAAAGAAACTCGTATTCGAACAGAGGCTCAAGGAGTATCAGACGTACATGACGGATGTCTTCGGTGAGGGTGGACAGGCCGAACGCAGAAACAGAGAGCTCACACAGCCGATAGTAGAGAGGATAAACAGCGTTATCGCAGAGATGGCAGAGGCACAGGGGTACGATGTCATCCTCGATTCGGCGCAGGGAAATATCATCTATGCAAAAAAAGAACTCGATCTGACCGAGTTCGTCCTCGAGAAATTGCGCACCGAGCTGGAATAGGGCTCATCCAGCGGGTGGACCGGCTTTTCTTTGCTATTTACAATGTTCGCTCTTGAACGGTACAATCCCTGAAAATCGTGTCAATAGCCGGACGTATCGCGGGTGCTTTAGTGGAATAGACTAATGATTACTTACTCGCTCAAAGAATTAGCTGAAGCTGTCGGCGGTGAGATTGTCGGCGAGCGCGAGGTGAAGATAACGGGTGTGGCGGGGATCAGGGAGGCGAAGGAGGGGGAGATCACCTTTCTTGCCAACCCGAAGTACGAACCGTATCTCGCGACCACCAGGGCTTCCGCCGTTATTGCGGACAAGGACGGCAGCTCCCCGCGCCCCATCCTCAGGGTCGAGAATCCCTACCTTGCCTTCCTGAAGGTCGTAACCCTCTTTACGGAGCGTGCCTTCGATCTCTATCCCCGCGGCATTGACACAGCCGCGATTATTGCGGAAACCGCGAAACTGGGCAAGGATGTCTCGATCGGCGCCTATTCCGTGATAGAGGAGCGTGTCGAGATCGGGGACAGGGTCACCATTCGGCCACTCGTCTCTATCTGTGATGACGTCACGATCGGCGAGGATTGCCTGATCTATCCGCACGTGACGATCCGGGAGCGGTGTGAGATAGGCAACAGGGTGATCATTCACTCAGGCGCCGTTGTTGGAAGCGACGGATTCGGGTACGCAAAGGACGGTAATAAGCATCACAAGATACCCCAGATAGGGATAGTGCGCCTGGAGGATGATGTCGAGATAGGAGCCAATGCTACGATCGACAGGGCTACGACCGGTGTAACCCTCATCAAGCACGGTTCGAAAATAGACAATCTCGTTCAGATAGCGCATAATGTCATTGTGGGAGAAAACTCGATTCTTGCGGCGCAGGTCGGTGTCTCGGGGAGTACCGAGCTGGGCAAGAACGTTGTCCTCGCCGGCCAAGCGGGGCTGGTCGGTCATATCAGGATCGGTGACGGGGCTATGGTGGGTGCCCAGGGCGGCGTCACGAAATCAATACCGCCGAACACGAGGGTTTCCGGCTACCCGGCACGGGAGCATGGATTCGCCCGGAAGATCTATGCGGCGTCGACGCGTCTGCCCGAGCTTCTCAAAGAGTTCAGAAAGCTCCAGAAGAGAGTCGAGGCGCTGGAGAAAGAAACAGGTAAGGATGGTTCGCCAGCAGAGAACGTTTAAGGATTCGTTTACCTATGAAGGTATCGGGCTTCACACGGGCAAGAAGGTGAAGACCGTCTATCACCCCGCCCCGCCCGATACGGGGATAATCTTCAAGCGCGTGGATCTCGATCCGGCAATCGAGATTCCGGCGCGCGTCAATTATGTTCATGAAGAGGAGATCCGGCGCAACACGACGATAACGAAGCATGGAATCAATATTCACACCGTCGAGCATATCCTGGCCACCGCTTCCGGCCTGCAGGTCGACAACATGATCGTCGAGATCGACGCGGATGAGCCGCCCGAGCCGAAGGACGGCAGTTGCGCGCCGTTTGTCGAGGCCTTTCAGAAGATCGGATTCAAGAATCAGGGAGTGCCGACGAGGTTTGTGAAGATTGCGAGACCGATCACCTTTTCAGAGAACGGCTGCGAGCTCGTCGCCCTGCCGTATGACGGATTCAGGGTCAGTTTCACCATTGATTATGAAAACAAGCATATCGGAACGCAATTTGCCTCTTTCGAAATCAATCCCGAGGTTTTCATCAAGGAGATCGCCCCGGCGCGGACCTTCGCGCTCATGTCGGATGTGGAGATGCTCAAGTCCCAGGGTTTGATCAAGGGAGGAAGCCTCGAGAACGCGATCGTCGTCGACACGGACGGCATTCTCAACAAGGAACCGCTTCGCTTCTCGGATGAATTCGTGCGTCACAAGATACTCGATCTCCTAGGCGACCTGACACTCGTCGGAGCGCCGATCGAGGCTCATATCATTGCGCTGCGCTCCGGACACATCAGCAATCTGAAATTCGCGCGGCTGCTCTCGGATGAAGCTGAGAACAGGGCAAAGATGTCTGTCGTCGGCGGCGGAAAAATCTGGGATATCAACGTGATCCAGCAGATTATGCCGCACCGGTATCCGTTTCTCCTCGTCGACCGGATACTCGAGCTCGAAGACAAGAAACGAGTCGTGGGAATAAAAAATGTGACGATCAATGAACCGTACTTCCAGGGTCATTTTCCGGGACATCCGATAATGCCGGCTGTTCTCATCATTGAATCGATGGCCCAGGTCGGGGGGATTCTGCTGCTTTCGAGCGTTGACAGGCCCGAGAATTACCTCGTTTACTTTATCGGAATCAACAAGGCCAAGTTCCGCAGGCCCGTCTTTCCGGGGGACCAGGTGCGGTTCGAGCTCGATATGCTCATGCTGAGACGGCGCTTCTGCAAGATGAAGGGTGTGGCGTATGTTGACGGGCAGGTCGTGGCCGAAGCGGAGCTCACATCCTCGATCGTAAATCGCTGAGCAAGGAGTCATGCTGACCGAGATACACGATACGGCCATAGTTCATCCCGGCGCTCGGCTGGGCGAAAATGTTTCGATCGGTCCCTATTCCGTCATCGGAGAGCATGTCGAGATAGGGGATAATTGCACCATCGGGAGCTCGATCCTCCTGGACGGCAACACGGTGATGGGCGCAGATAACCGTGTCTTTCACGGCGCTTCGATCGGGACGGTTCCGCAGGATCTCAAATACCGCGGCGCGAAATCTTCTCTCGTGATCGGTGACAGAAACGTTTTCCGTGAATTTGTTACGATCAACATAGCCACGAATGAAGGGGAGCGCACGTACATAGGTAATAATAATCTTCTCATGGCGTACGTCCACGTGGCCCACAATTGCTGGATAGGGGACAACGTCGTTCTCGCGAATTCGGTGAATCTCGCAGGCCATGTAACGATATACGATTATGTGATCGTCGGCGGAGTTGTTCCGATTCACCAGTTTGTTTCTATCGGCGCGCACTCGATCATCGGCGGCGGAAGCCGGGTCCCGAAAGATATTCCGCCCTTTATCAAGGTGGCGGGCAATCCCCCCCGAGTAGGCGGACTGAACAGTATCGGCCTCAAGCGGCGGGGATTCACTATTGAACAACGTTCATTGATCAAGAAGGCTTTCTGTATGCTGTACCGTGAAGACCTGAATGTCACGCAGGCGGTAGGAAAGATAGAAATGGAGCTCCCGCAAACGCCGGAGATCGAAATGCTCGTTGATTTTGTTCGAAAGTCCAAGCGGGGCATCACGAAATAGCTTTTTCCATGAACATTGCGTAGAGGAATCCTCTAAGGGGCTATGAAAGGCAGCATAAAAGCGGGTGTAATCGGTGTCGGGACGCTCGGGAGGGAGCATGCGCGCATCTACGCCTCTTCAGATCATGTATCGGCGCTCGTGCTCTACGATCGGATCGAAGACCGCGCGCGGGAGGTGGCCTTGATTCACGGCGCGCAAGCCGCATCATCGATCGAGGAGCTGCTGGGAGAGTGCGATGCGGTGAGCGTCTGCACACCCGCCACCCATCATTATGAGACGGTACGGAGCGCGTTTGACCATGGCGTCGATGTCCTCGTCGAGAAGCCGATAGCTGCGAATTCGTCGGAAGCGAATCTCATGGCCCGCAGCGCGGAATCGAAGGGCTGTCTACTGCAGGTCGGACATATCGAGAGATTCAACGGGGCGTTTCAGGCGGCCCTGCCGCTGCTCGATCACCCGCTCTTTATAGAAACACACCGTCTCTCGACATTCACGCCGAGAGGTACGGATGTTTCCGTCGTCGTCGATCTCATGATTCATGATATCGATCTGATCCTCGCTACTCTGAAATGGGACGGCATCAAGGATCTCAAAGCTTCCGGCACGAGGGTTCTCACGGATTCGCCCGACATCGTGAATGCGCGGCTCGAATTCGAGAACGGATGCGTGGCCAATATCACCGCAAGCAGGATATCGAGGGAGCCGCTGAGAAAGATCCGGTTCTTCCAGGAGAACCGGTACGTATCGCTGGATCTCAGACGAAAAGAGATAGAGGCTTTCGAAAAAACGGCGACGACCGATATCGAGGCCCTCCAGGCCGATCCGAGCGCTTTCATTCGAAGGTTGAACATCGAGATTGATCGGACTGAACCCCTCAAGCGTGAGATCGATTCCTTTATCGAAGCGCATATGAACAGGAGTACGCCGCTCGTGTCGGGATTCGAAGCGGTTGCTGCCCTCGAGGTAGCGGAGATGATATTGGAACGCATTTCTTAAGAGAAGGGTTTGAAGGTGAAGACGATCCTTCTGACCTGCGGCGAAACGAGCGGGGAGCACCATGCTTCCCGTGTCGTATATGAGCTTCGAAGCCGTGATCCGTCGGTTCGTGTCGTTGCACTCGGCGGACGCGAGCTCGAGGCCGCGGGAGCGGAAATCCTCTTTCCCATGGCGGAGTACGCATTCATGGGTTTCTCCGAAGTGATCACCCATCTTCCGAAGGTGCTTGCGCTCGAGCGAAAGATCAAGAAACTCCTGAGAAGCGGTCGTATCGATCTGTTCATGCCGGTGGACTACCCGGGGCTCAATCTCCGCCTCGCGCGTTACGCGAAAGCGGCGGGCGTTCCCGTTCTATATTTTGTAAGCCCGCAGGTCTGGGCGTGGGGGGGATGGCGCGTGCAGCGGATGAAGGAGATCGTTGATCTGATGACGGTCATTCTCCCCTTCGAGGAAGAGATCTATCGTCGCGCGGGGATTCCGGTTGTGTTCGTCGGTCACTCGGCGCTCGATGAGATAGAAGCGCCGGCGCTTCCCAAAGAAGCGCCGAAAGAAAAACAACCCTTCAATATTCTGCTCTTTCCCGGAAGCCGACAGCAGGAGGTGGCGCGGATGCTTCCGCCGCTCATCGAGGCTTCGTTGATACTCAAACGCAGGTTTCCCCAGGCCCGTTTCAGGCTCGGCCTGGCGCCTCTTATCGAAGAAGAGACGCTCGATATCCCCTTGGATGCGCGGTCTTTTATCGAGATAACGAGAAGGGGCGTAGATGAACTGACCGACGCTGCTCTCGTTCTGGCCGCTTCAGGCACCGTAACCCTGCTCACGGCGATTTCGGGAACACCGATGGTCGTATTCTACAAGACGACGATATTGACCTATTTGCTGGGGAGGCTTCTCGTGAAAATTCCCTGGATAGCCATGCCGAACGTTCTCGCAGGTAAGCGTCTAGTGCCCGAGCTCGTTCAGGGGGATGCCACGCCGGCACGCATCGCCGACGAAGCCGCCGCGCTGCTCGGCAGCGGGAACCGTTACCGGGAGCTATCGAGCAATCTCCTCGGGCTCAGAGAACGGCTGCGCGGATCGGGCGGAGCGGTCCGCGTCGCGGATGTTGCGGCGCGGATGGCGAACGGGGAGGAGATCGGCGATATGATCGGCTCTTCGATCGGAGAAGGGTCGTGAAGATACCCTTTCATATGGGGCTTACGAGCTTTTTCGGGTCGTTGCTCATACGTTTGCTCGGCGCCACCTGGCGGATCGAGTGGCGTGGGAAGGAGCATCTCGAGCGTGCGCGGCGGATGTCGTCCCGCGTGATATTTGTCTTCTGGCACGGCCGGCTTCTCGTATTGAGCTTTTCCCACCGGCACAGGAGGATCCAGGTGCTCGCCTCGGAGCATCCCGACGGCGATCTCATGGGAAGAACGATTCAATGGCTCGGGTTCGGCCATCTGAAAGGATCTTCTTCCAGGGGTGGAGCGCGCGCCCTGCGTGAGCTCGCACATGTTCTCAGGCAGGGGCTCGAGGTAGGTTTGACGGTAGACGGTCCGCGGGGTCCCCGGGGTGTGATGCAGCAGGGAGCGATCGAGCTGAGCCGGATAGCGGACTCGGCGATCGTGCCCGTTTCGAACTCCGCCCGGCCGCGCCGCCTCTTCTCCTCCTGGGACCGGTTTCAGCTACCGGGGTTGTTTGCCAAAGTGGTGATCTCATACGGCGAACCGATTCTCGTTCCCGCCGATGCGGACACGAAGGCACGGAAAACACTGAAGTCGACACTCGAGGAGCGGTTGAACAGGCTCACGGCGGAGTTGGACGGCGCCCTCGGCTACCGCGGATCGGAAATATGGCCTCATGAGAATAGTTGAGCGTTACTCGACGGCGTTTTCAATCTTCTCGGGACGGGGACTCGGAATCCTCTTCCTCCCGGCACGGGCCGTTCTTTCGCTCTTCTACTGGATCTGGATTTCTCTTTCCGATCGCGACGTGCCTGCGAAAGACGACGGACGGCAATCGAAGACAAAGCGCGAAAGGCACGGAGCAACGATAATCTCGGTCGGAAACATCGAGGTCGGGGGGAGCGGCAAAACACCCTGCGTCATCGCACTCGCTTCGGAGATCGCCCGGCGAGGCGGGAGCGTGGTCGTTGTCACGCGGGGGTACAAGAGTGAAGCCGCCCGGCATTGCCCCTTCGTCGTTTCAGCCGGCACGTCTCTCACGCATGCCGATGGTGTAGATTATACGACCGAAGAAGCATATGTCGAGGTGCGTCGCGGTTCGGGCAGGATGCGCGGGATGCCGCTCATCGCGCGGATTATCGGTGACGAGGTGATGCTCTACCGGAATCGGAACATACCGGTTGTGATCGATCCGAAGCGCGCGCGCGGAATCGACGTTGCACAGCGGCTCTTTGAGCCGACCCACATACTGCTCGACGATGCGTATCAGCAGCGGTCTATTCATAAAGATCTCGATATCCTCCTTCTCGATGCATCGGATCCGCTGCGGGGAGGGATGCTTCTTCCGCTTGGATTATTGCGGGAAAAGCCATCGGCGGTTCGCCGCGCCGATGCCGTTATCTTTACACGATCTGAAAGTGATACCGTCCCGCGCGACGTGGAATTGTTGGTGAAGGGCGGGATGGTACGCTTTGCGAGACATCGGGCGACCGATCTTGCTGCGAGGGGCGGGGCATCGCTCCCGTTGTCATACCTCGACGGCACATCCGTTTCCTGCTTCTCGGGGATTGCCCGGCCCGATTCCTTCGAAGGGCTCATGTTTTCCCTCGGTGCCCGGATAGACGTATCATTCAGATATATCGATCATCATACCTACACGCGAGGCGATATCGAAGCGATGACTGCTGCGGTGGGAGAAAGCGGTCCGTTCATCACAACCGAGAAGGATTGGGTGAAGGTGGCTCACCTGTTTCCTGATAATGCGGAGGTCTACGCGCTGCGCATAGTGATGGATATCGATGGAATCGGCGGCCTGCTCGATATGCTCGACCGGGGATAGATTTTCGAGCTGCGGCGTCCACGCCGATCCCCCGTTCGAAGCCGGCGCAACGGGGCCGTTTACTTCATATTCCTGATTCGGACCTCTATATCTTTTTCGCCTTCGAGCAATGCGACGATCTTCGATGTATCGGTGTCACCGAAGTGATAGGGGTAGAGTACCTTCGGTTTGAAGGCCCGGGCGGCATCCGCTGCCATTTCCGGCGTCATGGTATAGGGGAGATTCATCGGTAGAAACGCTATGTCGATGTCGGTGAGCTCTTTCATCTCGGGAATATTCTCCGTGTCGCCCGCGATATATATTCTCGTGTTCCCGTACGTAATCACGTAGCCGTTACCGGCGCCCTTTGGGTGGAAGGGCTTGCCGTCGTCGCGTTTGTGAACGATGTTGTACGCGGGCACCGCCACGATCTCGAAGCCTCTGAACGTCAGGGTGTCCCCGTTTTTCATGACCGTTCCCTTCGGCCATTCGGCAAGGCACGCTTCGCTTAACACGACCTCTGTGCTCTCCGTGCATATCTCTTTGAGCGCTTTCCCGTCGAGATGGTCTCGATGCTCGTGTGTTATCAGCACGAGATCGGCCTCGGCAAGCTCCGAATAATCGGCGAGACGGCCGAATGGATCGACATGGATGATCGCTTCCTCGAATTCGAACATCAGCGATCCATGGCCGATAAACACGATTGCGAAGTCACCCTCCTTCGCCTTGATGATATCCTGCTCGAACGATGCCGCCCCTGTCGCCATGATTATCGGTAGCGCCATAAGGATCAATCCTGCCGGAACGCATCTCATCGTATTACCTCCGGGCAGCGAGTTGCCCGGTTCGAGGAAAACAGCCGTCTGTGTGAGGGTATGATAATGTTAACTTCTTGTCAATTCCAACGCGGCTGGGAGTTGGTTGGAAGCAGCGGCAAAAAAAAGAACGGGAGGCCCGCGTGCGTAACGCAGACCTCCCTATCTATCGATAGCGAACGGTGGTTACCTGGTTAATTTCACTAGTTGTCGTCCGTGATGAGCGGATCGGCAAAGTGAACGGTGATTCCCGATGTGAATGTGACTTTCCGCGATGTCTGCACCTCGTGCCCCTCGAAGGTGATCGTCGCATATGTCATGATCTCTTCCGCCGTATAATGCATGTCGAAAAGCGGAGAGATGGTTTTAGCATAGAATGGGACGATCGGAACCGATATCTCAACCATGTTGTTCGCGGGAACAAGCGAATTCAGCTTTCCAGAGAATGGCGCAACGGGTGCCGTCACGCCGGGAACCGTCGAAAACGTGACGGTATATTCGACATGGTAATCCGTTATGAGAAAGTCCCCGAGCGAGCCGGTACAGGGATTGATGATACTGTTGTACGGCCTGTTATGCACCAATACGAGAACATTATCCTCGCTGACGTAGTCGTCATTTCTGACGGGCGTCACACCGTCATTCTCGTAGATCGAATCACCCTGGTTGAGCACATCGCTGAAGTACGGATTGCCATCGTTTACGCTGGCCACTATGACGACGGTTCTCTGATCGTAGTTCGAATCGTCACACCCGATTGCAATGAGGACTATACTGAGCACAACTATGAAGGTAAGGGGGATAAACTTCTTCGATAACATCGGGCAACCTCCTACTGCATGACTGGCTGTAAAGAGCTTCAACAACCCACGCTCGCAATGATTGTGCCAAGTATCACAGCGCCCAGAAGCGCATAATGTAATATTTAATAAGGAGATACGCCTGACTCCCGGGCTGCGGCAGAATTTTGTCTCTCCGTGATTGCACATTGCACTTCTTTATGTTGCGGTAATATCTGTCATTACCTATGATGAATGTAAAACGGGGTGGTAATAATTGGAGACGTACAAAAGCGATATACTCGTTCTGGGAAGCGGCGCCGCCGGGCTCTTCTTTGCGCTCGATGCCGCCCGATTCGCTGAGACGGTGGTGCTGACGAAAAAGCGGACCTTCCAGAGCAACACATACTATGCGCAGGGAGGTATCGCGTCCGTGGTGGGGGGGGACGACTCCTTCGAGCTCCACGTGGCGGACACCCTCGCCGCCGGGCAGGGTCTCTGCGACCGCGAGGCGGTCGAGATCATGGTCAGGGAAGGTCCCGATCGGCTCGAAGAGCTGTCGGCTCTCGGTGTCAGCTTCAACAGGGATGCAAAGAGCGGTTCCTACATTCTCGGGCGTGAGGGGGGACATTCCGCTCCGCGCATAGTTCATCACAATGATGTTACGGGTCGCACGATAGAGGATACACTGATAGACGAGGTCGAGAGAAACAAGAATATCGAGCTGCGGGAGGATCATCTCGCGGTTGATCTTATTAAGGATAAGTGGGGCGCGGTGAGGGGATGCTATGTCTTCGACCGGTGCGGTGGCAAGGCAATCGCGTTTCTCGCCAGGCATACCGTTCTCGCCACCGGCGGGGCCGGCAAGATATATCTCTATACATCGAATCCCGATGTCGCGACGGGGGACGGGATTGCAATGGCGTACCGGGCGGGGGCCACCATCGCGAATCTCGAATTCGTACAGTTTCACCCCACCTGTTTCTATCATCAAGAGGTGAAATCACTGCTCATTTCAGAAACCCTCAGGGGAGAGGGCGCCGTGCTCAAGAATCTTGAGGGCGAGGAATTCATGGAGCGATACGATGATCGGCGCGAGCTTGCCCCCCGTGACATCGTTGCGCGGTCTATCGACAGCGAAATGAAGCGGAGCGGGGAT
The DNA here is from genome assembly GCA_965369375.1 of uncultured bacterium. GTDB lineage: Bacteria > Krumholzibacteriota > Krumholzibacteriia > Krumholzibacteriales > Krumholzibacteriaceae > CBDUQN01. The sequence goes on from CBDUQN010000002.1 coordinate 63,984, forward strand.
AAGAACGTCCTCCTCGACATCACGAGCAGGCCGGGGGATTGGCTGACAAAAAGGTTTCCCTATGTATTCGAGAACTGTCTTCGCTATGGAATCGACATCAGGCGGGATCCGATACCGGTCGTCCCGGCTGCACACTACATGTGCGGCGGCGTAAAGGTGGATCTCAACGGATGCACCGATCTGCCCGGGCTCTTCGCCATCGGTGAGGTATCGTGCTCGGGAGTGCACGGCGCGAACCGGCTGGCGAGCAATTCACTTCTCGAGGTGCTCGTCGTGGCAAAGCGGTGTTCGCAGTTGCTCGAGAAACAGCCGGGACGCAATCACGATTCCGACGGGGTGGGACTGATCGCTGCGAAGATCGCGGATGCGAAGGCCCTCGAGACGGTCATTCTCGACCACGACTGGGATCTCACGAGAAGGGTGATGTGGGATTACGTGGGCATCGTGCGCTCCGAGGAACGGCTGGGGATTGCGCGCCAGAGAATCGCGCAGATCCGGGAGACGGTTGAACGTCTCTACCGGGAATATGGAATCTCGGGAGATCTTATCGAGCTCCGAAACATCGCGCTCGTCAGCAGGCTCGTCGTCGAATCGGCGCTCTTGCGCAAAGAGTCGAGGGGGCTCCATTTTATGCAGGAATATCCCGAGCCCGATCCTTCCTGGGAAAAGAATACCCTCATGAAATTAAAAAGGAATACGAATCGGAACTGAAATGAACGCCGAGTTTATTTCCGCATCATCAATTACCCGGTTTCAGCAGCCTTTCCGCGAGTTGCTCGGCGGCGCGGATCATCCGCTCCTTCCTGCGCTCTCGTCGCGTTTTGGATATGACGATCGACTCGGGCTCCTCTCGAACAGACCCGGCGTGCCGGAATCGATTGCCGCCGATCTCGAGGATCATAACAGAAGGATGGGTGCCGGCGAGGAGATCATCGAGAAGATGCGGTACGTTCTCGAGGGCGCGGGAGGCATCGTCGTCACGGGACAGCAGCCGGGACTCTTCGGCGGGCCGCTTCTGACGCTTTACAAAGGGCTGACCGCCGTGGCGCTCGCCCGGAGACTCGAGGAGCGGTTCGCGGTGCCGGTTGTTCCCGTCTTCTGGAACGCGGTGAACGACGATGATTTTGCCGAGGTGCGTTCCTGCACGCTCGTCACGCCTGAGCCGAAGCTCGTTACGATAGAGGTTCCAGCACGCTATCACGAGTCTGGAATGTGCGTCGGATCGATTCCCGTCGGGGATCTGTCGGGATTGCTCGATGCGGCCCGCGGATTCCTCGAACAATGGGGCGGGAACGGCCGGGAAGCCTTTCGCTTGCTCGCGCAGGCCTTTGAATCGGAGTATTGGGGAGAGCATTTCGCGCGCATCCTCGTGCGCCTGCTCGGGGGGCGAATTCTCGTTTTCAACGCCGGTTCGAGCGCCTGGGTATGCGAAGGGGTGAATATCGCAAGGGCGTTTGCCGCCGATCGACAGAAGGCACTCGAATCGCTGCGTGAACGAGCGAGACGCATGAAATCGATCGACATGCCGGCGACGATACCCGAGGGAACGCTCGGGATCCCCCTGACCCTGATCGAGGACGGCAGGCGCAGGCGTTTCTCCGCGTGGGACGAAGCGACGATCGCCCGCCTGATCGAAGAGCGGGCGTGCGATCTTTATCCTAATGTCGCGCTCAGATCGATATACCAGGACGCGCTCCTTCCCGTTCTCGCGCACGTGGTGGGTCCCGGCGAGGTGCACTATCTCGCGCAGCTCTCACCGCTCTACGAAGCGCTCGGTGTCCCCGAGCCGGTACGCGTTCCACGCATGACTCTCACGCTTCTCCCTCCGGCGGTGTCGTCGGTATCCGCGGCACTGGATAAGTCCCGATCTGATGTTTATCTCGATTGGGCGCTGAGCAGACGTCAGTATGTCGCATCCCTCATGCCGGACGGTTACTGCGAAGCGGTCGAGGAGCTGGCATCGCTCGTTTCCCGGGACGGAAGCGAGCTCATCCGGCGGATCGATGGGGGGGCGCAGCTTCAGAAAGAGATAAACAGGATTTCAGAGCTCGTTTCCGGCTTGAAATCAAAAGCCGAGGAGCTGTTAGTTCAACGATCCAAACAGGAGGGTCTCGATCTTTCTCTCGTTTCTGATTTTCTCCATCCGAGAGGCGCCCTCCAGGAGCGGATGCTATCGTTGCTCGTTCCGTTGTGCGCGGGGGGCTTTGAATTCGTCACCGGGCTTCTCTCTCTCGCGGATGAACATCTCGAGCGACTCGAGGGATCCGGCTCGGGGCATTTCGTCGTGGATTTGCAATCGTGAGAATAGCACCGGCAACTGGTGGGGGCCCGGGAATGAGAGACACGGGCCGGACGCGGTAACGAGTTAACGGCATTGTTGGAGGAGGGAGGTCCACATGAAGGTGCTGTCGCTCGGCATACATCCCGATGATGCGGATTTCGGAACGGGGGGGTATCTCCTTCTTCTATCGCAGGCGGGCTGGGAGACGGTCATCCTCGATCTCACGGAGGGGGAGAGATCTACCAACGGAACAGTCGAGGAACGCAGAGATGAGGCGAAGCGATCCGCAGGCGTGCTCGGGCTGTCGAAGAGACTCAACTGCCGCCTTCCCGATTGCGGCATCGATCGGAGCGATTCGGGACAGCTCGTGTGCGTCGTGCGTCAGTTCCGTGCCGAACGGCCCGACCTCCTCCTCGTTCCGTACTGGGAAGACGATCATCCAGATCATATCGAAGGAAGCCATCTTGCGACGAGGGCGAGATATACGGCCGGTCTCGTCAATTACCTGCCCGAAGGCGGAGAGCCGTACCGCATTCCGACCGTTTTGTATTATCCGTGCCGGAAGACGTTCAAGCCGACATTTATCGTGGATATTTCGTCCGTATTCGAGGAGAAGGAGCGCGCAGCACGGTGTTTCGAGAGCCAGGTGATACTGTCTGAGAAAACAAGGTCCACGCCGCTTAATTCTCCGCTTTTCCTCGACCGGCTCAGGGCCCGATCTGTGACGCTGGGCGCGACGGCGGGGGTCGACTTCGGGGAGGCGTACCTTGCCACTGAACCGTTTCTTCTGAACAAATGCGAGCGGCTTGCTCCGGGGAGGTGGTAGGGCGTGGCCCAACAGGACTTGCTGCGAATCGGCATCACGTGCTATCCCTTTCTCGGCGGAAGCGGTATCGTCGCAACCGAACTCGGTATCGAGCTCGCGCATCTCGGCCATGACGTCCATTTTATAACGACGTCCCAGCCGATCAGGCTCAAACACTTCACGCGGAACATATTCTTTCACCAGGTCAATGTCGATAACTACCCCGTATTTCATTCACCTCCCTACGTGCTCAATCTCGCGGTGAAGATGGTCGAGGTTGCGCGAAGAAACGCTCTCGACGTACTGCATGTTCACTATGCCATCCCGCACGCCGTTTCCGCATACCTCACCAAGGAGATACTCGGGTCGAATGCGCCGGGAATCATAACGACGCTGCATGGAACAGATATAACGCTCGTCGGCAACCGCCCGGGATTTTTCGACATAACCCGTTTCGCGATCGAGCGGAGCGACGCCGTTACGACCGTTTCGGAATTTCTCAAAATCCAAACGCGGGAGACGTTCGATCTCGAGAAAGACATTGTCGTCATTCCCAACTTCGTCGATCAGCGAAGATTCAAACCGCTCGATGTAGAGGGCAGAAGGGAGCTCTTTGCGAAACCCGACGAGAAGATTGTCCTGCACGCGAGCAATTTCAGGGCGGTGAAGCGGGTCGATACGGTCATAAAGATCTTTGGCCGGATTGCCCGGTCGCGAGCGGCCCGGCTTCTGCTCATGGGTGACGGACCCGAACTCCACGCCACCCAGCTCCTCTCGGAAGAACTCGGACTGGGCGATCGTGTGATCTTTCTCGGAGCAAATGAGAGCGTCGAGGAGATATTTCCAATTGCCGATGTTTTTATATTGCCGAGCGATCACGAGGCGTTCGGACTCGCGGCACTCGAGGCGATGAGCTGCGGCGTGCCGGTAATCGGCACTGCGAACGGCGGGATGCGCGAGTTTATAAAAGACGGCGTGAATGGTTTTCTCTACGATCCCGATGATATCAATGGAATGGCCGGGCGCGCGATCGAGCTTCTCGGTGACGAAGCGCGGAGACTTTCCATCGGCAAGAATGCGAGATGCGCGGTTATTCAGAGCTTCACGCGTGAGAAAATCGTGAAAAAATATGTAGAGGTGTACCGCGGCCTCGTCTAAAATCGGCTCGGCGAATCGTGGACTTTATCAAAGAGGCGTATTCGGCGATGAAGCACCTTGGGGAGACGTTGCAGAGGATTGAGGGGATCATAGAGCGTGATTCCCGGTACAAGGCAAACGCTTATACTTTTATCATGTCCGCGCTCGAATACACGGTGAGCTCTGTCCCTCAGACACGGCATGTATCGGGCAGGGAGCTGATTGCGGGGATCAGGCGGTTCGCGGTTCAGCAGTTCGGCCCGATGGCGAAAGAGGTGTTTAACTTCTGGGGCATTCATGCAACGGAAGATTTCGGGCATATCGTATTCAATCTCGTGGGGGAGGGGCTCCTGAGCAAAACCGACGAAGACAGCATCGAGGATTTCCGCAACGGATACGATTTTAAGAAGGTGTTTGAAGACGATTACTACGGCTGACGATCTTTCATTACCACATCCGGTGAGTGACGAATCACTGAAATCGGTTCATGTAATGGCTCTCGGGTTCTGTGCCCTCTGCGCGCAGGCCATTTTCATACGGGAGCTCATGGCCCTCTTCACGGGGACGGAGCTCGTGATAGGCATTCTGTTCGCCGGTTGGCTTCTGTGGGTGGGACTCGGCGGGTTGGTGGGGGGCAGGATTCTCAGGGGAACGGGAAGGCAGGACTTCGCCCTCTTCGCAGTCATGGTCCTCATTGTATCGCTGCTTCTCCCGGTTACCGCCGTAGTAATCAGATTCGGCCGTGGGCTGATAGTTACGGTGCCCGGTGAGCTGCCCCGGTTCGCGCCCGCTCTCCTGCTCTCTCTCGCAGCGATGGCGCCGTTCGGGTTCCTCTACGGCACGCTCTACAACAGTGCAAGCAGATTGTGGAGAGAGAGAGGGGGGATTCGTGGCGGGGTGTCGCGGGTCTACATCTGGGAGGCGGCCGGTTCCATAGCGGGGGCGGTTGCGTTTTCATTTATTCTGCTTCCTTTTTTTTCCCAGCTCGAGGCGGCGTTCATTATCGCATTTATTGTTATCGCCATCGTGAATTTTCCCTCTGGAAGCAGGAGGCGGATCGTGGGCCGATCGGTGCTGCTTTGCGTTCTCGGCGCTGCTTTTCTCTTTCTCGCACCCCCGCTCGATCGGGTGAGTATCGAAGCCGTCTACCCGGGGTACCGCGTAGAGCGTTTTCTCTCGTCGAAATACGGCGAGATAGTGGCGGCATCGCGAGAAGAGGTGATCTCTTTCTTCTCGGCTGGAGGGAGGTTGTTCTCGGTTCCCGAGCCGGAACGAGCGGAGGAGGTTGTGCATTTACCATTGCTGCTGCATCCTGAGCCGAAACGTTTGCTTCTGATAGGGGGATCGCTCGGTGGGGGATGGGAGGAGTCGATAAAGCATCCATCCATCGAGAGCGTTGACTGTCTGGAACTAGACGGTGAGCTTCTCAGGCTCGCGCTCGAGATGACGGCGGCGGATTCCTCGATGCTCGAAAATATCGATTCGAGCGGGAAAATCGAAATCGGCGGCAATCGAACGGTGCGGTTCATAGAGGGTGATGGCAGATTTTTTCTGTCGACGAGGCGGGAACGGTACGACGTTATCATTCTCAGTGCGCCGCCGCCGGTCAATCTCCAGTGGAATCGTTACTATACGAGGGAATTCTTCGAGCTCGTGGCAATGTCGCTGCATCGCGGCGGGCTCTTCGGATTCAGTCATCCCTCCTCTGAAAACTTCGTCTCCGAGGAGCAGGCGATGGTCCTTCGCTCGCTCGAGGTAACACTCGAGAGCGTTTTCGGCGAGGTGACGATCCTTCCCGGCTCGACGGCCCACTTCATAGCGGGTGATGCGCCGATCGATTTGGGGGTGATTATGCCGAGGCTCGAGGCGAGGGGTATAGAGACGCTCTATATCAGCCGGGATTATATTCCGTACCGTTTCTCGAAAGACAGGATCGAATCCCTGGAGGCGACCCTCGCCGACGTAAGAAATGCCGGGGAGAATACCGATGCAAAGCCCGTTCTGCCCATTCATGAACTCGTCCTCGAGGGCAGACGGGTCGGCTCGCGCTTCATGGGGATGTTCGAGGTTCTGCCGGCCGCGTCTTCTCTGATTGTCATAGGGATACTATCCGTTGCTATTATCATCCTGTTTATCACCGCGCGCGGCGCCGCCGCCGCGAGGCTCGGTGTGTGGGCGGTGGGTCTCGGAAGTTTCATCTTTCAGCTTCTCGTGCTGCTCGTGTACCAGTCGTTTTCCGGGATCTTGTATCAGGCGATTGTCATGATGACGGCGCTTTTCATGGCAGGCGCTTCCGTCGGCGCGTATGTTTCGTACCGTCGCCGGGGACGCGCGACGAGAACGCTCAGAATGATACATGCTGCTTATATTCTGCTGGCGCTTTCTATCATCGTGTGGACCCTTATAATCGAAAGGAGCGCGGTGCCGTACGGAGTGGGCGCCATGGTCTTTTTCCTGTACGCGTTTTGCGGAGGAGGGCTCACGGGCATGTATTATCCGGTAGTCGTGCGGACTGCATTACCCGAGAACGAACGGTCGATTCCGGCTACTTTTTATGCGTGGGATCTCTTCGGGGCGTGTCTCGGCGGCCTTCTCGGCGGTGCGGTGCTCTTTCCCGCTCTCGGAATTCACGGAACGGCATTCTTCGTGGTGTTTATACACCTCGCTGCATCGATACTGCTCGCGGGGAGATGGTAGCCCCGGCTATCGCAGGTCTAGTTCTCTTTCCGAAAAGATTTCCGCAGAGAAAACTTCTATCTTTATCCCCGGCTCTTTCCATGAATCCGCGGGAAGTCCCGCTTTCATGCAGGTATGCTCGAGAAAGGTCTTGCGGTCCCAACCCATTTCGGTTGCAACCTGCGGGAGAAGCAGGCCGCGGTTCACCCCCCGTGTGATTATGATGCCGTGCTTCCCGACTTCTATCTCCGATGGATCGTCAATCTTTCGTATCGGGCTCAGCACCGATATCTCGATCTCGAGATCGGGGACCTCTCGGGTCGTAACGGGCCGGAACCGGTGGTCGCTGAATGCCGCGGCCTTTGCCATATCCCGTATCGTCTCGGCGAGCGGCTTGACCGCTTCGATGTATCCGATGCAGCCCCGAAGCTGTCCCTGCTTCTTGAGAGTGACGAATGCGCCGAGCGGCTTCTTCATGATCGCCGAGTCGGGGACTTCCGTGTCGGCCGTCTCACCGCTGCATTCGGCCTCGATCGTCCGGCGCGCGAGTGTAATGAGAAAAACCTTTTCGTCCCTGCTCAGTCCAACGATATCCTGCGACCCGGGGTGGTGGTCCTTGTTTTGCGAACCTGGAGGATTTGCCTTTCCCTGTGGATCCGGATTATGGATCTCTTTGCTTTGAGGCTCGCTTTTTTCTGAAGGCGCGCTCTCACTTCTTATTATCGCGGCGGAGACGTACCCTACGACGTTTCCCCTGTCGCCGGTGATATCGCCTGAAGTCGCATAGTTGAGGACCTTGCATCGATCCGATCCGAGACTGCGGGCGGCGATCATGACTGCGGCCGTCGGTCCCCCGCCGCAGGCTTCTGTGCTACGTTCGCTCAGGGCGCTAGTGAGATCGTCCGCATCGAACGCCTCGAGCTTCTCGATAAAGACGCTATCGAGCTCCCGCGCAGTCTTGTCGTTGTGAAAATGTGAGAGATCGGTGCTTGCGACCATCAGAACGTTGCGCCCCTGCAGCGCTTCTCCGAGAACCTCACCGAGGGCTCTGATATTCCTCGTGCTCTGATCTCCCATGACGATCGGGACGAGTTCGAACGAGCCGAGTGCCACCTGCAGGAACGGTAGCTGTACCTCGAGTGAGTGCTCGCCGCGGTCGTGTGGTGTGAAGGTATGCCCTCTCGTATCGGCCCGCACGAGCTTATTCTTCGATGCAATGAGATCGGCGAGCTCTCGGGCGATAGGTATCTCGCCGAGGGGTGTCGCGTAGGCCTTCCCGGTGAAAACCGAGGAGAAATTAAAGTATTCGGTATGGCTCGGCGAGATTACGACGACGGCGTCATACTCTTTTCCCATTACGAGGCTGTAGCCGTAGGCTGCGACTTGTCCAGAGTACATATATCCCGCGTGAGGAGAGACGAGCGCAATCACGTCTCCCTTACCGGCCGCTGCGTCGGCATTAGCGAGATACCGTTCGATTTCGGCCCGCAGTGCAGTCGGGTTGCCGGTATAGAACTGTCCCGCGAAAGCCGGCTTGCGAATCATCTGTTCCATTTCGCTCCTTCTTTTATCAGCCATAACCTGGGGCGCCGTCACGATTGTGGCGGTTACAAGCACAGCAATAATGCGCAGTAATCTCAAATCTAGTCCTCCTGCCAGATCCCGGGAATCGAATGCCCGCAGAAGCGGCATCCGCCGTCCATAATGTCGACACGTTCGATGGTGTAGCCGCGCCTCGATATTACTACCTTGCCGCATTTCGGACAAACGGTACTTTCGGTCTTGTGCCCAGGCACGTTTCCGACATAGACATAGTCGAGGCCCTCTTCACGGCAAATCTCGTATGCCCGTTCGAGCGATGAAACGGGGGTGGGGGACAGGTTTGTCATGCGGTACTGGGGGAAGAATCGTGAAAAGTGAATCGGCACGTCGGCGCCGACGTTGGCGACGAGCCAGCGGGCCATTTCACGGATCTTGTCCGGGTTGTCGTTGAGCGTCGGCACCATGAGGTAAACGATCTCGAGCCATACTCCCTGCTTGCGTATCAGGATCAAGGCATCGAGAACGGGGCGGAGCTCCGAGCTGCAGACATCATGATAGTATGACTCTTCGAACGCTTTGAGGTCGACTTTTATCGCGTCGACCATGCCGCAGAGATCGAGCAGGGGATCTTTCTTGATATAGCCGCTCGATATTACGACGTTTCGTATTCCCTTGGCTGCGGCTTCTCGCGCGATATCCTGCATGTACTCAATGAAGACGACGGGCTCGCCGTATGTATAGGCGATTGACGGGGCGCGGTATCGTTCAGCCATGTCCACGATCTGCCGGGGCGGTGTGAAGCGGGTTTCAACCTGCTCCGGCGTTGATTGCGATATCTGCCAGTTCTGACAGAACTTGCACTCCATGTTGCAGCCTACCGTGGAGAGGGAGAGCGCCTGCGTACCGGGCAGGACATGGAAGAGCGGCTTCTTCTCTATCGGATCGATATGGAGAGCGCAGGGATGACCGTATGCGAGCGCATAGTACGTGCCGTCCCTGTTCTCCCTCACGCCGCAGTATCCGCGCTCCCGGTCTCCGACCAGGCATTCCTTCGGGCAGAGGAGGCAGCGGATTTCGTGGTGCTCGAGTTTCTCGTAATACCGCGCTTCGACCGGCCTCTCACGAGCGCCCGTTCTCACCGGTATTCCGGCGGCCGCTACCGTCAGCAGCGCCGCTGAGCCGGTAATGAAGGTGCGCCGCGTTATGGCGTCACTTTCGCGCGTGTCGGCAATCTCTCGTTGCTTGCTCATATTCGTTCCTGTTTCCTCGATCACGTGAGGAGCATACTATATATCGAGCTCGATCGTTTCAGTCGATTCGATACTGCCGATCCCGGCGCGCGCTGCTGTTTCGATATAAACGGGATAGATGCCCTTGTCCCGAAGACTCCGCCGCTGAAGGCCGCTCCGGTATTTTTCGAGCGCAGCGAGCGCCGTAACATCGACCGATACGGGATTTCTGCCGGTGAGAATCGTGTTTGCCTCAACCGCCCACTGACTTTTGAACGAGGGACCGCCGTCGGCCTGTATGCGCGTGAGATCGCCGATAATGAGCGTCTCCCTTTCACGAATCAGCTTCATCGTGTTCAGATCGGCGATGTACGGGTCGCAGTGGTTGAGATGGTACCTGTTGGGATTATTTATCGCTCCGAAGTAGTTTTTCAAGGCGAATGTGATTCCGCAGATCCCATGGTCCTTCAGAACGGGCATATTGATTACCTTGTTGCAGCGTCTTGCGAGAATCTCGCTGAAGAGACTCGCCACCGATCCCTTCTCTTGGAGATCCCGTCCGTAGCCTGCCTCGTCTGTGCCGTAGCAATGCACGGCGCTCCCTCTTTTCGAAAGCTCATACCCGGCCTCCTCGAGCTCGCTGCTCTTGCGATCCCAGATGATGATCCTGTTCCGCCTGACTCCGCATATCTCGAGCCGGTCCGTCACCGCTCTCACAAGCATCGGATTTGTTGACATCGATGGGCCGCCGAGACAGTTTACCTTGATAGAAACATGGTCGGCGGGGGAGAAGAGACTGCTCCATGCATCGGCCGCATTCGGAGCGCCTGTCATCGCGGTCATGGATTTGTCCAGGAGAGATCCGAGTATCTCGATGTCGAGGCGCTTCTTTCCCCCGTACCTGGCGGTAACGACTCTGCCGGAGGAAGGGGGGAGCGAATAACCACTGCGGGGCAGTCCCGCTCCGGAAAGTGCGCCACCGGCGAGAATTGTGAGCATGTCACGACGGCTGTAACGATTTTTCACTGTCGAATCACTCCTCGCTACTATGTAAGATATCAGACAATGTTATGAAATTCAAGTGCGACGAGAGTTCCCGTCTGGAGCGCCGCCTCAGGGACCAGAGCCAATTGCGGTAAAGATCCGATGGAGCGAAGCAAGCGTTCCCGCCTCGAGGCGCCCCTGGGCGTTTGCCGAATTCGATGCGCCGATTTCGTGAGAATCATCAATAACGGAAATCGCCATGCGATCGACGATCTCACCGGCGGGATCTCTCAGGGTGAGTTGCAGATCGGCCCCATCGAAAAAGCCGCCGCCTTCGGGAAACGGCTCTTTCGTGATTTTAGTGAACTTGATGCTCTCCAACTTTCTCAGAAACCGGTTTATCTCGTGCGAGTTGATCGGCGCCGAGGGGGCGCCGGCCATGTTCCACCGTCCGCCCGAAGCTTCAAAGACGGCCGATGTGTCTGCTGTTTCATAGTGAATGGTATGTAGCGCACCAACGTAGTAAAAGGTGAGATTCATGGCGCGCATTCCGTTCTCGAGGATATCGAACAGTCCTTCGACCTTACGGTCGAGAAGCAGCACCCGGTCTTCGCCGGTGCGGACGGCATAGATACGGTTGCCCTTCCGGGCTCCGAAACGGATCGTTACGGTATCTGCGGCGGTGTACAGCACGATCTCGCGTTTCGGTTCTCCGAAGCCGAAAGACGAGAGGCTGTCGATATCTTCACGCGCGAACTCATAGACAAGCGCTTTCGTGATTTTATTGAGGTTTCCTTCGACTACTGCGTTGTGAACTCGGTGCCTCGGTTTCTCCCGCCACCAGTGATATGCGGTTCTCTCGAGAGAAACACGCTTCGTTCCTCCGGTGATCGTGATTTTGTTGATCGCCTCTGCGCGCAGGTGGAGGAAGTTTTTATCCCTCAGGTGGTACAGGTTTTTCTGCATCACATTGCGGGTCATCTCGTGCGCGACGATGATGTTCGGTGAACCGCCGAGACGAACATAGCTGCTCGAACCTGTTGGCGTCTTGTCGCCGACAAATATGGTATCGGGCTGCGAGCGCGCGCTCGAGAATATAATGAGTGTGGCGAACGGTTCCGCGAGTCCGTAGCCGGCCGGATCGATGGCGCCGGCGAGCTCTTTCAATCGAAATCCCGGTACCGTTTGCCGGAGCAACACGTCTATTGTGGAATTAGAGCCGGGTGTGATAGTCGGGTAGGTGATCATCCAGTCGTCGCCGCGGCGTTCCATTTCGATCCGCTCGCCCCGAGGGTTGATCAGAACGAGCCACTGAACATCTTTCGGGCCGTAAGGAAGGAGCTTTCGCGCGATTATTCTCTCCTCTTCCTTTGCGGCTTGTTGCCTCTTTTCGACAAGAAAGTAGAAGAGAGCGATCACGGTGAAGGCGGCGAGGAGTATCCAGGTTGTCTTGAACTTCATCGGTCACGCTCCATCAACCCGATCGTCTCCTGTTGATTCCTGCAATGATTCCAAGGATCGTCACGAGCGCCGGCAGTCCGAAGATCGGTATCCAGAAAAAGATTCGTCCCTGCCGGTCGGAAAAGAGAAGGGGCTGAACCATGGGATCTTTCGCGCGGATTGCAATGAGATTCTCCTCGGCGGCAAGCCAGCTAATCGTGTTCATGATCAGATCCTTGTTGGCGAGCAGCTCGAAGTATGCGTTGTTGGCGAAATCGCTGTCGCCGAAGACCGCTATACGGCTGCCGCCGGTTGTATCGCCCTCCGCCGTCACCGTTGGTGCTCTCGTCGCCACCGCTGCGAGGTGCAAAGGGCCGGAGATGTCGCTTTCGCCTTCGAATTGGCTCTTTCCGGCGAGGAGGGTATCGATATTGGTCTCCCCGTAAGCCGTTTTTCCCGTCGAGGCGATCGCCGATACGCTCAACCCGTCGGAAGGCTTCCCGGAAACCATGACTGTTCGCGCCCTGGGAAACAGTGATGCCATCGTTATCTTTTCGGTGATCGGATGGTCGGAATATTCAGTGACGACGGGGATGAGGAAGTTGCCGGCCATGATCCTTCCCGATTTATCGATTATGACGTTGTCGCCGACTTCGATACCGTAACCGGTAATAATGGTTTCCAATTCGGAGAGCTCGAGAATCGGCTCGAGCATGACGAGAACGTTGCCGCCCTTCGCAAGGTAGCGTGAAACGACTTCCCGCTCCTGGGGAAAGAGATCCTTCTCCGGGCCCGCAATAACGAGTATATAGCTGTCGTCCGGCACCGCTGCATCCCGTAATGTGAGAAGCTCTTTCACCTCGTAATTTTCACCCTTTAGTGCCTCCCGCAGCTTGCTGTATCCGTCCGTGTCGGTGTTCGTGACCGATTTTTCTCCGTGGCCTGTGAGGAAGTAGATGACCTTCTTTTCCTCGCGGATTACGCGCAGAATTACGTTGGTGATCTTTTCTTCCGTGATCTGAGATATTTTCTCTTCGGCGCCGCCGCTTCTGACGACGATTGTTCCGTCATCGGTGACGTCGTACCGATTGGTCGTCACCGGGTCCTTATCGGGATCGATGAAGGTATAGAAAATGCGCGGACTCCTGCTCGTATATTCCTTGAGAAGCTCCTCGAGCTCGATCTTTCCGGGAGTTGTCCCTTTGAAGAAGCAGGTGAATTCGACTTCCCGGTCCAAGTTGTTCAGTATCTGGACGGTCTGTGAGGAGAGAGAAAACCTCTTGTTTCTCGTCGTGTCGATCCGCGCATTGTGTCTTGCAGAGAGTGTCTGCAGCAGGATGAGGATCGAGGCGAGAAATACGATCGAGGCGCCGGTATGCATACCGTATCGCGCCGTTCTGCGGTATCCGGCCGCATCCTTCCTTCGCAGGTTGCTTACCAGGGAGAATACGACGAGAACGAGACCGACGAGCAGAGGCGCGAAAGCGATCGGTCCGCTCGTGTAGAGTATTCCGTAGGTGACGCCCCCGACGAGGATGAGCGCGAGACCGACGGGACCGGCAAGCATTTTCAATCGTTCCACCATCAGCTTCTCCAGCGGGTTGATTCGATTGAGCGTACGGATAGAAACAGAAAAAACGTGGTGAGAAAGATGTAATAACTCACATCCTGCGTATCGATAACGCCCTTGGAAAAGGAGCCGAAATGCTGAAGCAGTGAGAACTGCGAAATTATCTTCGATGACCTGGGGCCGACGAAGGGCGCCGCCCAGCCGATGAGGAGAAAAAAGAGCGCAAGTCCGAATGTCAGAACACCAGCCACGAGCTGGCTGCTCGTTACGGACGAAAAAAAGATACCTATCGAGATAAAGGTGCAGCCGACGAGGAACAATCCCAGGTATCCCACCAGTATCGGGCCCCATTCGGGTTCGGCGAGAATGTCGAGGAGGATGGGGTAGAGGAGCGTGGCGCCGATCATGATAGCGAACATTGTGAGCGATGCGAGAAATTTGCCGGCGATCACGTAGCCATCACGAATAGGGTAGGTAAGCAGGAGTTCGAACGTTCCTTCCCTCTTCTCCTCGGCGATCAGTCGCATGGTGAGCAGGGGGAGAACGAGCAGGAGCACGATGCTTATATTGCTCAGCAGGGGCTGGATGATACCTTCGACGAGGTTGAGGTATTGTTCGTAAGCAGGTTGTCTCGCGGCCTGGTACGATACCCAGTTGTATTTCGCGCACTGATTAAAGAAGAAGAAACCGGATATGAAGAGGAAAACGGCATACGTCACATAGGCCGCTGTATGTTGAAAGTAATACTTTAACTCTCTTTTGTAAATAGCTATTATTTTAAGCATTTATATCGCCTCTTCGGTAATCAGCCGAAGGTAGATGTCCTCGAGTGTGAGCTCCTCTTGATAGATTTCGATGAGCGGGAGGTCCGCCGCTGTGAGCGTCTTGACGATCTCGCCGCGAAGGTCACGATCGGGTGGCGTTTCGATCGTCAGGCCCCGCGGCCCGTCCGTGACGTGGTCTTCGGTAACGAGCTGGATCCCTTCCAGTTTCGAAAGTATATCTCTCGCGTGTTCCGATGGTGCGGTATTTTTCAGTTTGATGTGGATTACCGAGGCTTGTTTGAGTTTCGCCCGGAGATTGTCCGGGGTGTCGTCCGCAACGAGCTCGCCCCTGTTTATGATGATAATCCGGTTACAGACATGACTAACCTCGGGAAGGATATGGCTGCTCAGGATAATGGTCCGGTCTTGCCCGAGGCCCTTGATCAGCTCCCTGATCTCTATGATCTGCTTCGGGTCGAGGCCTATCGTCGGCTCGTCGAGAATCAGGAGCTCGGGATCGGCAAGGAGCGCCTGCGCGATTCCGATTCGCTGCTGGTATCCCTTCGAAAGTTTCTGAATCATCCGTTTGGGAACCGACTGCAGGCCGCATTGCTCGAGGACCCGGTCCACTTCGCGGGGGATACGCCTCGCATGGACACCCTTGAGCCGCGCGATATATTCGAGGTAGTGGTACGTGCTCATGTCTCCATAGAGGGGATTGTGTTCCGGGAGGTAACCGATGCACGCGCGAGCGGCAAGCGAATTCTCGAGAATATCATAACCGAAGATACTCGCCGTCCCCGAGCTGGGGGGGAGGTAGCAGGTCAGCATCTTCATGGTCGTCGTTTTGCCGGCTCCGTTCGGGCCGAGAAACCCGAGCACCTCGCCTTTGGCGACTTCGAAATTCAGATCACGGGCACCGACAGTGGCCCCGTAGTATTTGGTCAGACCCCTGACCTTTATCAAAAAGAACCTCCCGCGAGAACGCCGAGGCTGTGTGTAACCATGCTGATGATAATTCCAGTAACTTATAAAATGTAGTACTTTGCGGCAAAGTGTCAATTACAAACACGAAATAATTCTTTACCTCTGGCGGCGGGCTTATCTATTATGGCCCGTAATGCGAATCTGATAGCGTGTCATGTATGCGGATGGGGCGGGAACCGGCCCGCCGCCGGATTCAATGCGCTATCGGTTGAATTGATGGAACAAAATACGATAGCGCGCGTAGAGACTTATGATGCCGTTATGTAACCAGGAGAAAGGAATGAGATGAAAAGAGTATTCCTTCTGGCTGTCGTCATCGTTTTGCTGATGACATCCTCGCCTCAGGCCGATGGGAACGGTGACGTCTGGTATTCGGTTGTGTTTCCCGGATGGGGCCAGATGAGGTCGGGCCGGTACGGACGCGGGGCCACCTTTTTGACCCTCGGAGTCGTTTCACTGACCGGTCTCTTCATGTCGGAGGTTCAGTACAACAGGGCTGTGGAGGATTATGAAATCGGGCGCGCAAACTACCTGAACGCGACCTACATCGGTGATGCCGTGTCGTGGTACGATCAGATGAATGCCAAATGGAACGATGCCGAGAACTTGCACACGTATCGCCAGGTATTTCTATACAGCTACCTGGGCGTATGGGCGATAAATGTAATCGACATGCTCGTGGGGCCCGAAGCAAAGCAACCACCGATTACGATGACGGTCGATGGCGATGGGTTCTACGTTATAAAGACATTTTCATTCTAACGGCTGGGAGTAAACGATGAAGCGAATACTAGCGATCTGCTCGATATGCCTGCTGGCGCTGCTGGGCGCCTGCTCAAAGGATCATACAGACCTGCCTACGGGATTCATCTACGATCCGCCGTCCACACCGACCAATCTCCAGGTGGAGGGGGGAGCGGAGCGAGCTGCCCTCTCGTGGAGCTACCCCGAGGATGAGTATGATGATGTGGAGTTCAGGATCTACTACTATGTGCAGGTCTTTGATCTGCTGGAACTCATAGGAACGACGAGCGATTCCACCTATATAGATTCCCTGCTCGTGGGTAATCTAGTTTACTGCTACTCCATATCCGCAGTCGATACAACAACGGGTCTTGAAGGTTGGCGCACGCCGTCCGTATGCGATACCGTCTATTCCAAGTAACTGCACAGAGATAACTTCCCCCTTAGAGAATCCGGGCGGTACCGGGCAGCGGGCCGATTATGGCATGAAAAGTGCTGCAATCAGCCTATGTCAAGAGGTGGAGTATGCCTGAAAAAATCAATAACGTTACATCCGGGAAAGAGCTCGGCCTCGGCGAGGCGATCTTCGATCAGCCTGATACGCGAAAGAACTATCGTGTCATGCTCGAGGGCGAAAACAAAGAGATCGAAACGGCGGCTTCGTTTGCGATAAAGATTTCGATCCTGCTCAAGGTGCCTGTAACGAGGATCAAGCATACCATGCGCAGCCTCCCCGCGACCCTTTGGGCGGGGCCGAGCAAGATTCAGGCGCAGCGCCTGCTCGCATTGATCGAAGAAGCCGGTGGTTTAGGGCGGATAGAAGAGAAAGAACGGAATGATAAAAGCGCCGATCCGAAAAGCCCGAAGAGTCAGGACATGAAGGCGTGCCGGTCGTGCGGTTTCTCGATCAAGAATGGTGACAAGTTCTGCGGATTCTGCACCACTCCCGTCACTCACACCGAGCAGACCGAAACACACGTCAAAGTCGAAGGCAAACAAACGGTTCCAATGACTCGTCTCGTTTTCTACCTGGCGCTCTTTATCGCCATTTTAATTATCGCGTTGGCTCTGCGATAGTGATTGCGATAGGTACTCACCCTAACACTCTTTACCCGAGAAGATCGCCTTGGCGGGAAACGTTTGTAGCTATCGCCCCGAGCTGCGGGTAGGCGGTGGTCAGTGTGGGGGGCACGTCGAGTTTTCGTTTCTCCAGCATCGACTTGATCTGGAAGGCGTTGACGAGCGCCTGACCGCGATAATGATTATTTGTTATGATAAAAAGATTTTGCACCTTCTCCAACATCCTCTTGGCCCTATCACGCCATTCTTCTAGCTCGCTTTCGTTATAGAGATAATCATACCGTTCGTCCCTGCCCGCTTCCTTCCTGAACCAGTTTCTCCTGTTCCGTCCGTGCAGACGTATGTATCCGAGTTTTTCATCGGTCACATATTCCGTCGGAGGTATCGATTTCCCGATCACCGGCTGGTCTATATTGCAAAATGCAAGTCCGCTGCCGGTCAGGAGCTTTCTGGTTTCGTGCGCGTTCCAGGAGCCGTGGCGGAGTTCGATCGCCGTGGGGTATCCGGAAAACCAGCCCCCGAGTTTTTCGAGGTACCGGCGATTGACGGCTTCGTTCTTGAACGACCATGGGAATTGGAGCAGGAACGCACCGATCTTCCCGCATTCCAACAGCGGATCGAAGCGGTGTATGAATGCGCCTATCTCGTTTCCGGTCGCCTTCATCTCGTGCGTGTAGCGCTGCCACACTTTCACGCTGAATTTGAATCGTTGATTAAAGGACAGGCGCCTCCTCCAGCTCTCGACGAGCCGTTCTCCCGGGATGCGATAGAACGAGCTGTTGAGCTCGATGCAATCGAAGAACCGCGCAATCGTCACGAGCTGGTCGACCTTTTTGCCGGCGGGATAGACGGGCCCGACCCAGTCCTTGTACGACCACCCGGCCGGACCGATATAGAGATCGGACGAGTGTGTTCGAGCATTATTCATCGGTTTACCACCTGCCGGCACAAGGATATCCGGCTGGAAATATCAGCACAATTCTTTTTTGTTCTTCTTGGGCCGTGCTTTCGTCTGGAAAAATAGATCGTTATGGATTATAACTGTCTTCATGAGGGAAGCACGGAATAGCGTAGGAGGATGGGCGCTCATCACGGCAATAATGGTCGTGGCATTATTCTTGAGGCTTTTCCGTATCGGCCACCAGTCCTTGTGGATCGATGAGCTGCTTTCGCTCAGGGCCATCACCCCCCCTCCCGGTGTTTCGTTCTGGGAAAGAGTCCTCTGGGATGTTCACGGACCCCTTCACTCGACGATCCTTCATTTCTGGAGCCGCGTTTCGATGTCGGATGCGTGGTTGAGAGGACCGAGCGCAATTGCCGGTGCCCTCTCCGTGTTCTTCATCTATCGGTGGCTCGCACCGAAAGGGGGGAGGGAAAGAGCCTTAGCGGCGGCCCTTATCCTTGCGCTCAATCCATTCAGCCTGTACTACTCTCAGGAGCTCCGATTCTATTCGTTGCTCGTTCTCTTCGTGATCATATCCCTGATCGTTTTCGAGCGCTTCCTCGAGCATCCGTCGCCGGGCAGCGGTGCGGTTCTCGGAGTTATCCTCGCACTGACTTGCCTGTCGCACTTCTCGGGCGGATTCCTCTGCCTCGCCTTTCTCGTCTACCTGACCTGCACCGGGAGGTTGAAGGGCGGACACCTCTGGCCGGCGTTGCTCGCCGTTGTTATCGTTCTCGGGGCGATATCACCGTGGATCTATCGCGAGATCCTCAATTTGCGGAGCATAGAGGTAGTGAATATTTCAACACTCCCAGTCGAAGAGAGACTGAGAGGCGAACTGACGCTGAATCTCTGGTCCTACCCGTATATTCTACACGCTTTTTCCACCGGGTACTCGTTCGGTCCCGATCTTCGCGAGCTCCATATGATCGGTTCCGCATTCGAACTGCTCAAGGGCTATTGGCCGCACCTGCTGATAACCGTAGCGCTCTTCGGCGGCCTCGCGGCGGCGGGAGTGGTCAGCGCATTCAGAGAAGGCAGGCTCGGGTTCTTCCTATCTATTGTTGCGGTTACGATCGTTTCCGGAACGGTCATAGCGCTGCTGAATATAAAGGTGTTCAACGTCCGGTACCTGATGAGCGCGTTCCCCGTTTTCATAGCGCTCCTCGCGTATGGATTGCCAAAACGCAGGATTTACCGGATAGCGTTTCTCGCGGTCGTCGCTGCCGTGATGCTCGTTTCCGATTGGAACTATTATTTCGCTGCGAAATATGCGAGGGACGATCTGAGGGGTGCGGCGCGCATCGTCGGCATGGAGGAGAGAGAGGGAGATTTGATAGTCACGGGTATGGCGAAACTCTTCACGTATTACTACGAAGGCCATAACCGGGTCAGGTATATACGTCCCCGGAAGCACGATAGAGATGTCTTGAGAGAGATCGTCGGGACAATAATCGAGGGTCATCCGAGAGTCTGGTATCTTCGAACGAGAACGTGGCACTTCGATCCCGATGATTCGCTCATTGATGTTCTTTCGTCATCGTTTCAGGGGCGCGAGGAATGGGACCTGCCCGGCATACGGTTGATGCTCTTCAAAGAATCTTCTATAACTGATAATAAGTGACGCACAGGCAACCACTTACACTCTTTGATAATTTTAAAAAGAGCGGCTTTATATTAATATATTCCGGCATGGCTCAATAATTATGTTCAGGAGGTTGACAGTTGGATAAAGCGTGATATAATACAATGTGTAGGGAGGGTTCCTCCAGAGGAGGCATCCCATGAACGCAGAAAGCCCTAAAAAACCGAACTTTGACCGAGGCGCTACGGGTGAAATTGCACCATGGCGTTTTTTTTGTGCATTGGATATCCCTACCGCCAATGCCGGCCGATACCGTAAGACCCGAGAGGATTGAGGAACATGAAGTCTATTTCACTGGTAATGATCTTGATCGCAATTGCCGCAGGGGGTTGCTCCTGGGTGACATCGAGTGAACGGGCGAGTCTCACGAGGCCACAGTCGAGAGAGGAGTATATTACGACCCATCATGATGGTGCGTATAACGATTACATCAGAAACGGTGAGATAACGAAGGGGATGAATACGCATGAAATTCTTGCTTCTTGGGGATTTCCGAATGCGTATCTCGCATCGAAAAAAGATTCGCGGGAGCATTGGATCTACTATGTGCAAAACGAGGATTCGAGATCATATATAACCTACACGCTCAACTTTTCCGGCGAGGTTCTTGCTGGGTGGGCCATCGATATCAAGAGATTTAACGACTACGGCTCCGGCGGGTCGATCGTCCTGAAGCAGGAGATTCCAGCCGAAGAAAACCGTGTATTTCGAAAGAAGAATTAGGGTTCGGGGCGCCCATTCCACGGAATTGATTTGAAGAGGTTAAAGGGTGACGAATCGAAGGGCGCCCCTTCCCGCTGCAGCCCTTCCTTTTTAAAATTGACTTTCTAATTTCCCTTCTCTATTCTAAAATTCGATATTTATTAAAGATACTTCTTCAAACGGTATTTCTTACACGGTTTGAGCGAGGGGTGAAGCGCTCATGGCACGAGATGAGCATGATTCTTTAGAGGAGATATTCAAGATCTGGGATTCGGAACGGCCCGGGAGCGGACGGATGAAAGTGCAGTCGGAGTTAACGTGGGAACCGGCGGTCGACGTTATCGAAACGGATGAAGAGCTCATCGCAATTGTCGAGATAGCCGGCATGAACGGTAAGGACATCGATGTCGTGACGGATGGCAATGTTCTCAGAATCAGCGGCCTGCGCAAGGCCGACGGCCCCGGCGGGAGGAAGCAGTTTCACACGCTCGAGATACGGGTCGGGCGGTTCCTGCGTGAGATCCCGATACCCGTGCGGGTGGACCATTCCAAGGTTACGGCGAGCTACAATAACGGTATGCTGGAAGTGAGAATCCGCAAGATAAAACAGAGCAGGCATGTCAGGAGAGTAGAGATCGATTGATCTCGTTACCTCTCGATATGAAAGGTGGGGGTATCGTGTCGAAAGACCGGGACAACAACGATCTCCTTCGGGAAATCCCCGAGGAGTTGGCAATTATTCCTGTCAACGATGCAGTGGTCTTTCCCTATATGCTGATACCGCTCTTGATAACGGACGGTAACCTGATTCGGCTCGTTGACGAAGCCCTCGCAGAAAGCAAGATAGTCGGTGTTTGTACTCAGATTGACAGCTCGATCGAGCATCCGGGACCAGATGACATATTCACCGTTGGATGCGCTATTCTCATACAAAAGATGTCGCGTTTGCCCGAGGGTCACGTGCGGATTATCGGCCAGGGGCTCGCGCGCATCGAGATCGCAACGGTTATCGACGACATGCCGTTTATCCGGGCGCGAACGAAGATTCTCACCGAGCCCGAGAGAAGTGACGACCGGACGAAAGCCATGATGCGCAACGTGGTCAATGCGTTCATGAAGATAATTGACACTTCCGAAGGTATCCCTGACGAGATCAGGAGCATTACTCGAAATCTGAAATCGGCGGGAAGGCTCGCTGATGTCCTCTCGGTGAACCTCAGCATGGAGATCGAGGAAAAGCAGAAG
Source organism: uncultured bacterium (assembly GCA_965369375.1). Taxonomy (GTDB): domain Bacteria; phylum Krumholzibacteriota; class Krumholzibacteriia; order Krumholzibacteriales; family Krumholzibacteriaceae; genus CBDUQN01. The sequence continues at coordinate 85,758 of CBDUQN010000002.1, forward strand.
GTCCTCGAGATCATCGATCCCGCTCAGAGGCTCGCGTACGTCTATGAGTTCATCAATAACGAACTGGAGATACTGCGTATCGGGGAGAAGATCAAGAAGGACGTGCGCAGAGAGATGGACCGCGAGCAGCGCGAGTATTATCTCAGGCAGCAGATGAAAGTGATTCAGCGGGAGCTCGGTGACGAGGACACTGCCGTAGAGATGGAGGAGCTCAAAATCCAGATCGAAAAGATCGAAATGCCTGAGATCGCGCAGAGAGCGGCCATGAAAGAGTGGAACAGGCTTCAGAGAATGTCCGAGAATGCAGCCGAGTATAGCGTGGCGCGCACCTACATCGACTGGATTCTCGAGCTCCCGTGGGAGGAGTCCACCGAGGACGTTATCGATATCGAACAGGCGCGAAAGATCCTGAACAGGGATCACTACGATCTCGATCAGGTCAAGGAGCGGATACTAGAATTTCTGTCGGTGAAGAAACTCATGGCGAGCACAAAGGGCTCTATCCTCTGTTTCGTCGGGCCTCCCGGCGTCGGCAAGACATCCCTCGGGAGAAGTATTGCGTCTGCGCTCGGGCGAAAATTTATCAGGATTTCGCTCGGCGGCGTGAAGGATGAAGCCGAGATTCGCGGGCACCGGCGCACATACATCGGAGCGCTTCCCGGTCGCGTCATACAGGGTATCCGGACGGCGGGGAGCAACAATCCCGTCTTCATGCTCGACGAGATCGACAAGCTGGGAAGCGATTTCAGAGGTGATCCATCCTCCGCCCTGCTCGAAGTGCTCGATCCGGAGCACAACCGGACGTTCGAGGATCACTATATAAATCTGCCCTTCGATCTCTCCCGTGTAATGTTTATCACGACGGCGAACGTGCGGGACACCATTCCGGACCCGTTACTCGATCGAATGGAGGTTCTCGATCTGCCGGGATACATCGGCACTGAGAAGATACGGATCGCGCGGCGGTATCTCATACCGAGGCAGTTCGAGGACAATGGTATCTCGAAAACGAAACTGAATATTTCGGATGACGCGGTTCGGACGATTGTCGAGCGGTACACGAGGGAAGCAGGCGTGAGAGAGCTCGAACGGAAGATAGCCGGTATAGCCAGGAAGACGGCGAGGAAGCTCGTTGAAGGCAAGCGGGGTCCGTACCGGGTTACGGCTAGGAATATAAAGGCGTACCTCGGCCCGGAGGATTATCCCGAGCAGGAAAAATTACCGAGGCCCGAGGTCGGCGTTGCTACCGGGATGGCCAAGTCCAGGGCGGGAGGCGTCATACTCTTTGTCGAAGCATTGAAAATGAGCGGACAGGGAAAGCTGAAGATGACCGGTCATCTCGGTGAGGTGATGAAGGAATCGGCGGAAGCGGCGTTGAGCTATGTCAAGGCGAGGTTCAGCGGTGATTCGATGCAGACGGGATTTTTCGAGAAGAACGATATTCACCTCCATATTCCGGCCGGCGCGGTGCCGAAGGACGGGCCGAGTGCCGGTATAGCCATCGCTACGGCTCTGGCCTCGCTTGCGTTGGAGCGACATGTGCGCAACGATGTCGCCATGACCGGTGAAGTAACGCTTACCGGCAAGATTTTGCCCGTTGGATCGATAAAGGACAAAGTTATAGCGGCTCACAGGGCCGGTATCAAGGAGATCATTCTTCCGGCGTCGAATAAAAAGGATCTCGAAGAGATTCCGGGAGAGATAAAGCGGGGGCTTACCTTCAGCTTCGTAGACAAGATCGAGGACGGGATTGCAATTGCTCTCGATGACAGGAAGTCAAGGGGAGGAGCCCGCACAAAGAGGAAGCGCAGATATGCGAGGATCTAACAACAGGGAATATTTCCTGACAAGGATTGTCTCTTTCATATTAAGAAGAACGGGGAAGGGCCGGTCCTTTATGATACCGAAGGATGTCGTCGAATCCGACCGTCTCCTCCTCATCGATTCCGGCGATGCGACGGATCTTTTGTTCGCCGCACCCGTTATCAACTATTTTCACAGCAATCATCCCTCGATAAAGACGACGTTCATCGTTGAGGGAAAGAATGCAGAAATCGTCAAGGACATGATCCACGTCCACCGGATCATAACGTACGAGCGGAACCAGCTGAGACTGTTCCGGGCGGATTACCTTGCGTTGATTCGGAAACTCAAACGGCAGTCGATGGAGACGGCGATTATTCTCTGCCGTCGGTTCTCGCTCGAGAGGTATCTGCTCGCATTCGCCTGCGGAGCGAGAATTCGCATCGGTTTCGCTCATCCGCTCGCGTTTCCGTTTCTCAACTGCGAGATTCGTGTATCGGAGGACGGATATGAAGGCAACAAGATGTCAGAGCTTCTTCGTAACATCGGATTGAAAATGGACGGGAAGATCGAGCCTATGAGTCTCTCCCAGAAACAGACGAAACACGCCCGCCAGTTGATACATTTCAGAAAGCCCGAGAAGGAATGTCTGATGGTTGGAATCGACCCGAGCCGGGGAAAAACGAAACACCAAGTGATACCTGAGATCATTGCGTACCTGGCGAACAATCTGGCGAGCCGCAGAAAGGTCAAGTTTCTCATTCTCGCCGATCCGTGGGAGGAGAGGGTGGTACGCACCCTGACCGGTGAATTGAAGGGTGAGGTGGTCGATCTCAAGCCCGCCGACGTCAATGATGCTGTTGCGTTCATGTCCCAGTGCGATCTCTTTCTATCGGGCAATACGAACCTGTTCCATTTCGCCGCCGCCCTTCGTGTTCCCACTATCGGTCTTTTTACAAAGTACGACGATTCCAGGTGGATTCCTTCACATACCGAGAATGTGCGGATCTTCAAGGGAATGCGAGGTGAAAAGCTCTCCCTGAAAGACTTCTTCACCAAGGTCGAAGAGGTGCTCTCCACAGAAGAAAATGTTTCAGTGTAAAGTGGCTGCCATCATACAGGGAATTTGATCATGGGTGATCAGAGTACCGGGAAAATATATTTCAGGCTCTTGAGCTACCTTGCTCCCTTCTGGAAACGAGTAATCGTGCTCTTCATTTGCACGACGATCTTCGCATGCCTCAACGGCGTTTCTCTCACGCTTATTCCTCCGTTCTTGCACATACTCTTCGGTTCCCAGCCGACCGAAGTGGTGGAAGAGTCGGAAAAGAAGGATGACGGCGTGCCGCTTCCCGACCAGATCGAGAGCCGCATAGACGGTGTAGTCGCTTTTGCAAAAGGCATCATATACGAAGGAGAGCCGATCGAGCGGCTCGCAAGGTTTTGCGTCATATTCCTCGCGTTGATGCTTATCAAGAATTTTTTCGGATATGTGAGCACATATCTGACAATCTATCTCGAGCAATCCGTTCTGTACCGTATTAGAAACGATCTCTACGGCAAGATACAGGTTCTGCCGCTATCGTTCTTCGACAAACAGCGAACGGGTCATCTCATCTCCCGGATCACCAATGATGTAACGAACCTGCGTGGGGCGGTCGTCGGCGGCATGGCGAGCATCGTACGCAACGGATTCATGACGTTGATTGCAATAGGGATCATTTTTTACACGTCGTGGCGGCTTTCCCTGCTCACGATCATTGTCGTGCCGCTCAATATACTGCTCATCGCGATCATTAGCCGGAAGCTGAGAAAGGGGAGCCGCAGGTCGCAGGAGCGCATGGCGGATGTGACGTCCGTGTTGCAGGAGACGATATCCGGGGTGCGGGTCGTGAAGGCATTCGGGATGGAGGACTTCGAAAAGACCAAGTTCAATATGTTCAATCTGCGGTATCTGGGAGAGTATCTGAAGATGAGGCGTATCGCAGCGCTCGCTTCGCCGACGAGCGAGACCCTCGGAACATTCGCCAGCGTCGTGATCCTCTGGTACGGAGGAAGGCTTGTTATAGCTGAACATCTCGATCCTGCGAGTCTCATGATGTTCATCGGCGCCATGCTGTGGGTAATCACGCCGATCAAGAACCTGAGCAAGTTGAACAATGCGATACAGGAGGGAATGGCGTGCGGCCAGCGGATTTTTCAGATAATCGATATTGATTCCGAGACGAAGGATTCAGGAGAAATCGAAATCGGATCGCTCTCCGATTCAATCGTCTACGATGACATTTCCTTCAGTTACGGCGAGGATATCGAGGTCTTGCGGCACGTGAGCTTCACGATACACAAGGGGGAGTCCGTGGCGATCGTGGGCCCGAGCGGAGCGGGAAAATCGACGATTGCAGATCTCCTGCCGCGTTTCTACAGGCCCACCGGGGGCAGGATTCTGATCGACGGTAATGATCTAGCCGATATCAGGCTCCAATCTCTCCGGAAGCTCCTCGGCATCGTCACGCAGGAGACGATTCTCTTCAACGACACGGTGTTCAACAATATCGCATACGGCAAGGAGGAATGCCCGAAGGAGGATGTAATCCGCGCGGCGCAAGCGGCGAATGCCCATGAATTCATAGTTGCGATGCCCAACGGATATGAAACGTTTATCGGTGACCGCGGTGTGCAGCTCTCCGGCGGACAGCGGCAGCGGCTCGCGATCGCGAGGGCGCTTCTCAAGAATCCGCAGATCCTCCTTCTCGACGAAGCTACGAGCTCCCTCGATGTCGAAAGTGAGGCGCTCGTACAGGAAGCGATCGATCGTTTGATGAAGGGGCGTACGAATCTGGTGATTGCGCACCGGCTGTCGACGATCAGGAGCGCAGACAAGATAATCGTCGTAGAAGACGGTAAGATCAAGCAGATCGGCAATCATGAGGAGTTGATCGGTGAGGAAGGGACATACCGGAAGCTCTACCACCTGCAATTCCGGACGTAAATCTATTCTCGTCCTTGCTCCGAATTGGCTGGGGGATGCAGTTATGGCAACCCCTTTCCTATTTATGCTGCGCTCTTTTTTCCCCGATGCGCTCGTACATGTGCTGTGCCGGTCATACATCGCGGAGGTGTTACGCCGATGTTCGGCCGTGGACGCGCTCTTCGGCTATGAACGAGCGGGGGGATTCCGAGGGTGGTTATCGGCGCTACGCGGCAACAGGCCCGCCAGAGGATGGGAAATATGTTTCGTGTTGCCCGTGTCATTCTCCTCGGCCCTTCTCGCCTTTATTTCACGCGCGCGCCGGCGAATCGGCTACGGGGGTGAGCTGAGAGGTGCTTTTCTTACCGACGTTTTGCCGCATTCCGCCTACCGGAGCCGACATCTCTCTCTCGTATACGCTCGTCTCGCGGAGCGGGCGGCCGGTAGAGAGGCGGGAGAAATCCCGCTGCCCGTAGTCGTGGCGCCCTACGAGTGGGACCAGGTGCTCGAACGGGAGAAGATCGTTGAGAGTTATTTCGTTCTCGCCCCCGGTGCCACGTACGGAATAGCAAAAGTGTGGCCGGCGGAACGGTTCGCCGCCCTGGGCGCGCGGATCGCGGCGGAGACCGGTTGGCGGGTCGTCGTCGTCGGCACGGCGGCCGAACGGGAGAACGCGTCTGCGGTGCTCGAATCTTCCGGTGTCGAGGGAAGAAACATGGCGGGTGAATGCGACGTCGGCGGGCTTCTCTGCGTCTTGCGCGGAGCGAAGCTCGTCATCGGGAACGACAGCGGTCCGGTGCATCTCTCATCCGCAATGGGCAGGCCCACAGTCGCTCTCTTCGGATCGACCGACCGGGGATGGACGGCTCCCCGGGGAGGGGCGGTGAGCATTGTTGCGGGAGAGGCGGATTGTTCTCCGTGCTTCGAGCGGGAGTGTCCGATGGGGGCCCCCCGGTGCCTGCTCGATATAACGGTTAGTGATGTTTTCGAATCAGCGATACGGCTGATTGAGGAGGGTTACCGTGACGAAGCGTGATTTGAGGTCGGCGGCGCTCGAGGCGCTCATTTCTGGCTGGAAGAACAAGCGGATCATAGTCCTCGGTGATATGATACTAGATGAGTTCGTTTTCGGCACGACGAATCGTGTATCCCGGGAAGCCCCCATTGTCATCGTCAAGTACGATGAGAGCAGTTACGGCCTCGGCGGCGCGGCGAACGCCGTGCAAAACCTCGCCTCGCTCGGCGGATATCCGATTGCGATCGGTGTGATCGGCACGGATGCATCCGGGCTGCAGATGAAACGCTTGTTCAAAGCGAGGGGAGCCGCGGTGAGGGGACTCGTCTCCTCGCCGTCGAGAACGACGACAACGAAGATCAGGGTGCTTGCGGGCGATTACCATGCGCAGCGCCAGCAGATTGTGAGAATAGACAAGGAACAGGACAAACCGTTGACGGCGCGCGAGGAGGACAAGATAATCGCCGTCTTCAAAAAGGAGCTCAGACAAGCAGACGCGGCGGTATTGAGCGATTATCACCAATCCCTCTTCACAGACCGTGTGATCGGAGAATCGATACACCTATGCAGGCGGTCCGGCATTCCGGTGATCGCGGATTCCCGGTTCAGGTTGAAGAAGTTCAAGGGCGTGACGACCGCGACGCCGAACGAGGTTGAAGCCGCTGCGGCGGTAGGGGAAGATCTCGTCGGCGACGAAGCGGTTACCCGGATCGGAAGGAAGCTCCTGAGGGCGCTTTCGGCGTCTTCCCTTCTCGTTACACGGGGAAGATACGGAATGGCTCTCTTCGAGCCGGGTAAACGGGTGAAGACGATCGAGGTGATCGGCAGCACGGAGGCGACCGATGTTACAGGCGCCGGAGACACGGTGGCGGCGTCCGTAGCGCTGACGCTGGCTGCAGGCGGAGATATGAGCGCGGCAATGCGCATTGCAAATGTTGCCGCATCGATTGTAGTGATGAAACGTGGCACGGCGGTGGCCGAAGTCGAAGAAGTTGTCGGGCTCGTCGGCAGCCTCGGGTAAGAGGCAAGGAGCTTTATACGCATTGAGAATTGCAGCTGTTCTTCCTCATATGCTCGTTTACGGCGGCGTGCGCCGCTACATCGAGCTCGGCAATGAATTTGTGTCGAGAGGGCACGAGTTCATAATCTATACGCCGGATGGAAAGCCGCCGGATTGGCTTGCCTTTTTCGGTTCCATGCGACGGCTCGATTCCATGCCGGAGCACGGGCATGATGTGATCCTCAACGGTTCACCTGAGTATGCATCATATGTCGACAGGGGAAAGGCCCGGCTGAAGATATTCTATATACAGGGTGAAAACGTTCTCGATGAGAGGGAGATAATAACGTCGGGCCGGTACCGGATCATGGTCAATTCGTCGGGGCTTCGCAAAAAGGTTCGCAAGCGTTATTCGATCGATCCGATCGACGGCATAGGTGGGATAAATCAGAAGATTTTCAATCCGGGAGGTAACGGCGAGGCGGAAGTGTTCACCGGGGCGGCGGAAGTGTTCACCGGGGCGAAGGAATCGAATAATGGGCGTGCGGGCGCCTTCGATGGACGAACGGGATCGTTCAAGGTTCTCTGCTACGGCCGGCTGTCGAGACCGCACAAGGGAACGCGGTTCGTGATACAGGCGGTGCGATCGATGTTGCGTAAGGGATGCGACGTCGAGCTGCATCTCTTCGATTATCATACACAGGGCAATCCCGATCCCAGGATAGGATTTCAACCGGGTGTTCCCTTCACGTTCTACATGGACCTTCCTCAATCAGCCATGGCGGCCATGTACCGGGCGGCTGATGTGTTTGTTTCCGCCGAACATCGAACGGGTTGGTGCAACACGGGTGTGGAGGCGGTTGCGTGCGGCCTGCCGCTCGTATGCACGAGGAGCGGGACCGAGGATTTTGCGATTAATAATGTCAGCGCCCTCGTCGTTCCGTACCGCACCTCATTCTTCGTCAAGCGCGCATTGACAAGGCTCTACCATGACCGGGAGCTGGGGGTGCGGCTCGGCGAGGAGGCACGCGGCAGAATCAGCGAGTTCACCTGGGGGAAGGTATGTGATAAGATGGAGCGATCATTCGTGGAGCTCACACGCTCCGATTGAGCGTCGGGTCAGCAAACAGGCTGCGTGGAGATTTCTCTGTTCGGCGGCACTATATTCGTGAAGGAAGAATCATACATGAATGAGAGAATTTTCAGGGATGCCGGGCTCCTGGCGAAACATTTGCAGAAGCTCCGCGTAGACCAGGGCCCGCTCGTCCTCGCGAACGGCTGCTTTGACATCCTTCATGTCGGACATGTCCGTTACCTCGTCGATGCGGCAGCGCTCGGCGGTATACTCGTCGTTGCGCTCAATGACGACGCTTCGACGCTCAAACTCAAGGGTGCGGGCAGACCGGCGGTACCGGTCGATGAGCGGGCTGAGATTCTCATAGCCCTCGAGCCCGTCGATTACGTTCTGATCTTCGCGGACGAAACGGTCGATTCCATTATCGAAGTGCTGCGGCCCGACTCCCACGCGAAGGGGACGGATTATGCCGTAGAGACCGTTCCGGAAAGGGGCGCGGCGAAGGCGATCGGATGCAAGACAGTGATCGTAGGGGATCCGAAGAACCATTCGAGCCGGGACATGATTGGGAGAATCAGGGGGGAGGGGAAGTGTGGATCTTGAGAAGGAAGCCCGGCTCAGGGGAAGGAAACTGCGGATTCTCGTTACGAGGCTCCGGTATCTCGGAGACGTGATCATTACGACCCCCGTGCTCTCGGCTCTCAAGCGGCGATACCCAACTGCTGAGATTCATTACCTGACCGAGGCCCGGTATGCCCCCGTCCTCTATGAGAATCCGTTTATCGACCGGGTGATCGAGCTCAAAAGCGGCATCTTTTCCTCGCTATCGGTCATACATACAATGCGGCAAACAGGATTCGTCGCGGCCCTCGATCTCTTTTTTAATCCGAGAAGCGCGTTTCTTCTCTATCTTTCAGGCATTCCCATTCGGATCGGGGGAAGCAGGAAGTGGCGCAGGAGATTCTACACCGATATCTTTTCCGTGCCGCCGGCGGTGCGAAGCACCGTTGCGTATAGCCTTAATGCGCTCGATTGTTTCGATATCGAAGCGGAGGAGGAGCTTCCGCGCATTTATCTCACCGATGAGGAGCGTTCGGAAGGTGTCAATCTGCTCGAAGAAACAATCGCGCGGAGCCCCGGCGGCAGGCTAGTCGTTGCCGTTCATCCGGGCGGTACCTGGCAGTCGAAACGATGGAAACCGGAATCGTTCGCCACCCTCGCCGATAACCTCGTGAAACGCCACGATGCACGGGTGGTGATTATCACGGGACCGGGAGAGGAGGGGATTGCCGAAGCTGTCCGGAATGAATCGAACGGCCGTGCGTTCGTTCTGCCCCACTTGCCGCTGCGTTCCCTTGCAGCCGTTCTCAATTCCTGCGATGCCGTCATCGCCAATGATGGCGGCGTGCTTCACATGGCGGTGGCGCTCGGGCGTCCGACGGTCGGCATATTCGGACCGACGGAGCCGGACATCTGGTTTCCATACGGGGGGAAAGGCCCCTTTGTCCTCGTGACGAGAAACGAAGATTGCGCTCCGTGCCACAAACATTACTGCGATGATCTGCGATGCCTCGATTCGATCAAACCGCAGGAGGTTCTCCGTACGGTGGAAGAAGTGATCGGCGGAGGAGCGTGATGGATGGTAAAGCAAAATGAATGGAATAGCTTAATAGGCGGAAAAACGTGATGACCGATTCGATGCAGTACGATCTTTCGGAAAGGGACGGCATCGACTCCATCCTGATTGTCAGGTTGAAGGCCCTCGGCGATATCGTTCTTTCCCTGCCGATCATCGGCGCTTTGCGCGCGCGTTTCCCGAACGCCTGGATCGGTTATCTCTGTTGGGAACAGTTTGCCGAGGCCCTCTCGGGAGAGACGGGACTCGATGAGATTCTCACGCTGCCGAAGCGATGGCTCGATCAGGCCGGGCTGCTGCTGCGGCTTCGCCGGAAGCGGGTAGACATCGTTCTCGATCTTCTGAGCTCACCGCGCAGCGCACTATTCACCTGGATGTCCGGCGGACGCATGCGGATCGGGATGGATGTCGGGAGACATCGGTGGTGTTATCATCTCGTGCTCCCTCGCGCCATTCTGCGGGACGGGCGCATCGTAAAGCGGTATACGATGGTATCCAACTGGGAGATCGTCAGGTTGCTCGGGCTCAAGGAGGAATATGCGGCCCTCGTGGGCGCCGCATGCGGATCGGCCGGTATGACGGCTCATGACGCCGACCGTATGGTTGCCGACTCGAAGGCGCCGAAGACATTCGATTTTCGTATAGGCTTTCCGGCGGCGGAAAGCGAGCGCGCGTGGGCGAGGCACTATTTCGACGCGCTCGGCACTCTTCCAGAGAAGATCGTCGGCATCGTTCCAGGGGCGACCTATCGAGCCAAATCGTGGCCTGAAGAAAAATTCGCAGCCCTTTCGATGCTGCTTGTGAAGCGCCTCGGCCTGACGCCGCTCCTTATATGGGGACCGGGAGAGGAAGATCTCGCCCGCAGCATCCAGAGCGCGGCGCCGGGATCGATCCTCGCTCCTCAAACGGGCATAGCCAGGCTCGGTGCTCTCATCGCGCATCTGTCCCTTCTCGTCACGCTCGATACGGGGCCGAAGCATATTGCAGTGCTCGAGGGGACGCGCACGGTAACACTCTTCGGTCCGACGGATCCGGAATATTGGGATCCGTTGACTGATAGGCACGTTGCGGTACACAGGAAAATCGAATGTTTTCCCTGCCGGGAATTTGATTGCAACCCGAACAGCTGCCTCACCGGCATCAGCCCCGAGGATGTCCTCGATGCGATCAAGGAAATACCGTGAATGGATACTTTTTATTGAAAATTGCACAACCCTTGCATATTGTTTATTCAGGTATGGCGTACCAGCTTCACGAAGTGGATGAAGTGTGCGACATAACAGATTGGAATAAAAATAATTATGCCAAACAAGATATTGAAAGATAGAAAAAGATTGATTGGCTGGATCCTCGCCGCCATCGCTGTTTTCGTCCTCGTTTCCGGTCAGGTGTGGTCGCGGGAGGACAGGGATTCCGCAGGCGCCGCTGCGACTGAAGAGGTCCGGGGGCGCGACGGCGCGGCTGTCGATCCGCAGCTGGAAGGTTTCGAGCTGGTGAATCTGCTGCCGGAAGTAGTGCCGTTCGGTGTGGGGGAAAAGCTGACATTCGCCATTCAGTACGGTTTGATCTATGCGGGCGATGCGACACTCGAGATCAGGAATATAGCGGTACTCGATTCTGTGAAGACTTACCATGTGATCTCAACCGCCCGCACGAACAGGGCGTTTGATCTGGTATTCAAGGTCAGGGACCGCCACGAGTCGTTCATCGATTACGATAATCTATTTTCACTGCGCTTCGAGAAACATCTGCGGGAGGGTAAATTCAAACGGGATGAAGAGGTCGATTTCGATCAGAAGAACCACCGGGCGATCTATCCCGACAGGGATGTATCGATTGCTCCTAATACACAGGATATTCTATCGGCCCTCTATTATGCGCGCACGCTCCCCCTCGATGTCGGCCAGGCTATCGCGATGGCGAACCATACGGGAGGCAAGAATTACCCGATCTACATAAAGATCCTCGGGCGCGAGAAGGTCAGTGTCCCCGCCGGGGAATTCGACTGCCTCGTGGTGGAACCGGTGCTGAAGACGAGCAGCCTCTTCGAGCAGAAGGGGAAGTTGACAATCTGGATAACCGATGATACGGTCAAGATGCCCGTTCTCATGCGCTCGAAGGTCGTCGTCGGCGCTTTCGAAGCGGTGCTCAAGGAGTATCGGTTGAGCGAGGAAAGCTTTCGCGTTTTCGAAAGAAAGGCTTATCCCGGAAATGGCCAGTAAGTACGAATCTCTCGATCTTTCCCGGATAAAAACCATCCCGATTGCAGAGCGCGGGAGCAAGGTCCGCGTCACGGATTTCGGCGATCCGGTCAAGGGGGGAAAGGCCTTTGCGAAATGGCTTCACGCTCTGCCAGATGTCCTCGCGGTGCGGCGCGTGCGCGAGCTCAAGACCGCGATGAGAAGGGCGGTTTCGGGAAAGAACAAGGAGATCATCTGGATGATCGGCGCCCATGTAATCAAATGCGGCCTGTCGCGCTACCTCATCGAGCTCATGAAAAAGGGGTATATTACATCGATCGCTATGAACGGGGCCGCATTGATCCACGATATGGAGATTGCCGTCTTCGGCGAGACGTCCGAGGATGTTTCGCGAAACCTCGAACGTGGCATATTCGGTTTCTCGGCGGAAACGGCCTCGATATGTTTCGAAGCGGTGTCGAAGGGGAGCGAGGCTGAACGGGGGCTCGGCGAGGCGGCGGGAGCGTACCTGGTGAAGACCAAGGCGCCTCACCGCGAATACAGCCTGCTCGCAGAGTCGTATCGCCTCGATGTCCCCGCGACGGTGCATATTGCCCTCGGCACGGACATCGTTCACCAGCACCCCGGATTCGACGGAGCGGCGTGGGGGGAGCTCTCGATGAGGGATTTCCGCATCTTTGCAGCCCGTATCGAGAATCTTGGAATCTCCGGCGGCGTCGCGCTCAACGTCGGATCGGCGGTGATCCTGCCGGAGGTCTTTCTCAAGGCATTGAGCGTCGCCCGTAATCTCGGCGCCGGATTCGATTCAATTACCGTCTGCAACATGGATATGATCCACCATTACCGTCCCACCGAAAATGTGCTCGTGCGGCCCGCAGCCTTTGGAGGCACGGCCATCCAGCTCACGGGGCGTCACGAGATCATGCTCCCGCTCCTCTATTCGGCGCTGCTCTCCTGAGCTTTCCGGCCGGCGGACAGCGGGAATGCCATCAATGCTAGAAACCTATTAAAGGGAACCTATTAACGAGAACCATTATTAATGTGTTGACAAAACGGGTTTTTTCATGTTACAATAGTGTTCGACATCAGGAGGTAACAGTTCGCGACGTTTGCTAAAGGTCTTTGCTTCGGAATCTAGCATGTGATCTGGGATTTGAAGTAGGCCTGTGGCAAGCGTTTTTATTATGCCCGGGCGGATCAGCATGCTCGGGCTTTTTGTTTCGGAGGATACAGTGTCAGGGTATCCAGAGTTGCGCGATGTTGCTTTAGAGCGGGAATCAGCCATCAATTTGGTCGATACTTCGGAGATCAAAGAAAGCCCATCATACATCTTCGTGAAACGTTTCATCGATATCGTTGCGGCTCTCCTGCTTATTATTCTATTCCTTCCGATCATTCCCGTTGTCGGCATTCTGATAAAGCTGGATTCTCAGGGACCTGTTCTTTTCAAGCAGAAGAGAATCGGCAAGAACGGAAAAGAGTTCGACTTCTACAAATTTCGCTCCATGATCGACGATGCGGAGGCGGTCATCAGGACACTCCGTCCCCTGAGCAAGGATAACGGTCCCATTTTCAAGCTCAAGGACGATCCGAGGGTCACTCCTGTTGGACGGTTTCTCCGCCGTTCGAGCCTTGATGAACTGCCTCAATTGCTTAACGTCCTGAAGGGCGATATGAGCATTGTAGGACCCCGTCCGAACTTGCCTTCCGAGGTTTCACATTACCTGTCCTGGCAGAAGAGACGACTGGACGTAACTCCCGGTATAACATGCTTCTGGCAAATTGCCGGAAGAAGTCATATCGGGTTCCAGGAGTGGATGCGGCTGGATCTCGAGTATATCCGCAAAAGGAGCATGCTCACGGATCTCAAGATAATGATCAAGACGATCCCGGCCGTTATAGCCAGGAAGGGGGCCTATTAGCTTACGTGGCACGTATCTTGCCGCAAAATTCATTGACATAGTATATCCAAATTCTTAGATTCTTCTTTAAGTTGCGTGGATAAAGGAAGTTTCTGAATAGGTTGCAGGGTGATGTCGAAAAATTTTTCTGTTTGTATCGTATACTGTCGCATGCTCGCCGCCGCGGTGATCGCCGCCGCCATCCTCTCTGGATGCGGCCACAAGGGCAGCTATCTTCTCGATCGCGATCCCGATGGAGATGTACAGCGCGGTGAGCTCGATCTCCAGAACATTCCGACAGCGCCCGAACCGGAGGGTTACGTTATCGGTTACGGTGACCATCTCGACATCCATTTTCTCTATAACACGGATTTTTCCATGATCGATGTCAAGGTGCGTCCCGACGGCAAGATATCCTTTCCGTACGTCGGCGAATTGGCCGTCGCGGGCATGACGACGACGATGCTCGACAGCATCATGACGGCGCGTTTTTCGGAGATCATCAGGGAACCCGATATCACGGTGATGGTGAGCAGGCTGCAGACGAGATATGTCTATGTGTTGGGGCAAGTCAAGAGGCCCGGCGGGTATCCGCTGGATCAGAGCGGTTCTCTTCTGAGAGCCATGGCAATGAGCGGCGGGGCGACAAGCGAGGGCAAGAAAAACAGCGTGCTCGTTATCAGGCGCGTGACTCCCGATCGCATAGTGGGCATGCAGATCGATTATCAGGAACTTCTCAGCGGGCACAATTTCGCGCTGGATATACCGCTCAAGCCATATGATATCGTCTATGTGCCCAAGAACTGGATCTCGAGAGTCGAGGATTATTCGCAGCAGCTCTACAATATACTCGTCATGCCGATGGATCTCTATCTGAAGGGCTGGCAGGTTCAGGGCATCAAGGTGTACTACGAATTCTACGAGCGGGCGAGCCGGCCTGAAATAACCAATCCGTAAAGGGCGACGATAATGGAGCAGACAGAGAAGCGACGGGAATCGACGGTAAAGGATTTTCTCGAGGTTGTCTTCCGCCGTAAGTGGATAATCCTCGGAATCGTTGTCGTGGCCGTCATCGTCGTCGCCTTTCTCAACGTCCGGGAGCCCGCGTTGTACGAATCGAGCGCCAAGATGCTCGTGAGGCGGGGGGAGGCGATCAGCGTGTTCAGCCGATCCGTTCGGACGCTGGCGTGGGAGGAGGAGATCGCTTCGCAGATAGAGATGATCCGGTCGCAGGTGATCATCGGCAGGGCCAAGGAATTGCTCGGTGATTTCATGCCCGCGGGGTATGAACCGAAAGAGACGATATCGGGGGGACGCGTGAATTCCGGCGTGATCAGTACGTCAAACGTCCTCTGGGTGACGTATGGTTCGGGTGATCCCGTATTCTGCGAAGCGGCGGTGAATGCGCTCGCCAATGCGTATAAGGAGTACTACCAGAGTGTGCGGACCCCGCCGGAGATGGAGGATTTCTTTTCGAATGAAATGCAAAAGCTCAAGGACGAGATCGATTACTGGAGGGAGCGAAAGCAGCAGGTCGAGCAGGCATGGGGCGTTATTGATATCAAGAGACAGAAGGGTATTACGCTCGATCGCCTCAACCGCTATCGGAGGGATCTGGAGGATGTCGAGAAGGAACGTTGGGAGCTGAAACAAGCCATCGATCTACTCGATCAGCTAAAGGAGCACGGGATAGAATCTCATGCAAGCTCCTCGGTCATGGTTTTCGGTCAAGTTGAAAAGAATATCATCCATCAGCTGCTACTTCGACTCTCAGATATGAAGGTGACGGAGGCGGAGCTGAGAACGCGGTATATGGATGGAAACAGGAACCTGATCAAGGTGAGACAACAGATCGCCGATCTCGAAGCCATGGTTGAATCGGAAGTAGAGTTGATGCTGCTCGTCAATGAGAACAAGCTCGAAGTCCTGAATCACAGGAAGAGGATGCTCGAGAATCTGCTCGGTTCCCTGAAGGTCGAGTCCAGCGAGTATCCAAAGAAGGAAGTGGAGCTCGATCGCATCAGCTACACCCTCGAACGCCTGCGCACCACGTACCAGCGTGTCGAGGAGCAGCATATGAGCGCCAAGATCTCGAGAGCGAGCAATCCGGAATGGACCGTTACGATCCTCAATCCCGCATCCAGGGCGTATCGTCAGAAAACGCGGGATTATGTGCGTATAGCGCTCGGTCCGTTTTTCAGCTTCATGATCGCGCTCGGGATTGCATTTTTCTTTGATAATCTCGATCATTCGATAAAGAATATCGTCGGGGCGGAAGAGGCGTTTGATCTTCCGGTCCTGGCAAGTTTCCCTGATTCGAAGTAGAGGAATAAATTATGTACGAGGAATTTTACGGATTCAAGGAGCTCCCCTTCACCGTCACTCCCGATCCGCACTTTCTGTACAAGAGCTCGAGCCACCGCGACGCTCTCGCCTATGTTACGTACGGGGTTTTTCAACGGAAGGGTTTTTTTGCGCTGACCGGGGCCGTCGGGGTGGGAAAGACAACGGTGATCAATGCATTCATAGATCTCTTTCAGCCTTCCCTCGAGGTTGCATTCGTTTTTACAACGAAGTTTCCCTTCGATCAGCTTCTCTATCTCATCTGCAAGGATTTCGGGATCGATGTGGAGGGGATGAACAAGGCGCAGATGATTCTCGCACTCAATGATTTTCTCATCAGCCAGTATGAGAAAGACAACAATACGGTGCTCATAATCGATGAAGCTCACAATCTCATGCCGGATGTCTTGGAAGAGCTCAGGATGCTGTCCAATCTGGAGACGCGGAACCGCAAGCTCATTCAAATCGGGCTCGTGGGACAGCCGGAGCTCGAAGACATTCTCAACATGAACGAAATGCGGCAGTTGCGGCAGCGCATCTCTGGAATCTGCAGAATATCACGGCTGAACAGGGACGATATAAGCAACTATATAAGATTTAGACTGGGAATCGCCGGCGCCACGAACGGATTGTGCCGGTTCACGGAAGATTCTTTCACGGAGATATACCACTACTCGAGAGGCACGCCGAGACTGATCAACATTCTGTGTGACCGCGCTCTTCTCGTCGGGTATGTGTCGAATACGAGGAGGATCGACGGAAGAATAATCAGGGATAGCATCAAGGACCTGGAGATGCCGCATCCATCGGCGATGGACAGGAGAATCGATCACGGCAGAGAGATGCGTTAGTTCGGTTGACAGTTCGCGATTCTATTAGCGAGGTAGTAAACTCGTGAGCAAGATTTACGATGCGCTGCGCAGAGCGGAGCACGGCAAGAAGGATTCAAGGGGAGGCAAGAAGAAGCGGAGCGCCGCGGCGGGGCGTGACGCGAGGATTCACGATCTCAAGTTGTTGAGTCTCGACGAAAATTTCCGGCGCTCGCTAGTGACGTTGCGGAACTCGATCGATTCGGAGATGAAGAAAGCGGCCTCGCGCGTTATCATGTTTACGAGCGCGGTACGGGGTGAGGGGAAGACCACGATTATGGCTTCTCTCGCCAGGGTTCTCGCAATCGGCGAGACTGAAAAAATCTTGCTGGTTGATTGCGCGGTGACCGATCCTCAGCTCCACACGCTGTTCGGCGTGCCGAATGAAAAGGGAATCGTCGAATATCTGGCGGGTAAAGCGGAGTTGAATGAGGTTATCCACTCCCTCGACAGGGGAGTGCTTGACCTGATCCCCGCCGGCATTTTCAAGAGCGGCGAAATGGCGCAACCGTTGTTCAACTCCGAACGGATGGCGCGATTCATTGACGGCGCGGCTGGAGAATACGATTATGTTTTGATCGATACACCGGCGATCCTGGATGTTCCCGAAACGGCCATCATAGGATCTTACGTCGGAGGGGTCGTTATGGTGATACATTCGGGCAAGACGAGGCGTGAGGTTATAAAGAGAGCGATTCAGATGGTCGAGAAGCTTGACGGGAAACTCATCGGAACGATACTCAACAAGAAAAAGTACTATATTCCCGAATTCATTTACAGGCGGGTGTAAGTGAGCTGCGGGAATTTTTTCATTTCGGGCCCGTGCGCGGTAGCGCGGGTCTTTTTTGCGTTATGAAGTCAGAAGAAGGATCTTTCGGTTTCCCGGCAGGCGGTTCCCTGGAGGAGCGTGGGAATTGGTGGCGGGATCGTCTGAACCGGTTCCTCTCCGCGAGCGTGGAGCTGATCGTCGAAGCGTTCGGCGGGAGCAATGTTCGAAGCATCTTTCTCATCGGCAGCTTCGCCTCGGAAGAGGGGAGCGTCGTTCTGGAAACGGCGAATCCCGTAGTGCTCTCGGATTTCGATCTTGCTGTGGTACTGACCTCGTTTAAAGCATTCAAGCGGCTCTATCCTCTGCGGAGAGAACTCGGATCGCGGTGCGAAAAGCTGCTGGACGATCTTTCTTTTCTCAGTCATGTCGATGTCGGAATGTATCTATCGGAAAGTCTGCGAACATTACCGGCCCGGCCCGGCGTCTACGATTTCAAACAGCAGGGCCGTATCCTCTTCGGAGATCCGGGAGACCGTGAATTCTTGCCAGACTATCAACCGTCTGAGATAGGAGGTGGGGAGGCCGTCGCGCTCATCGAGAACCGGATAGTGCCGCACCTCGCGGCGCATCCCGAACCGCCCCCCCGGACCGAGCTCGAGCATTACCGTTTTCTCTATCAGATCTCACGCGTGTATACGGATCTCTTGACGGCGGCGCTTGCGATGAAAGGGCACTACCGGGCGGGGTACGGCGCTCGCTGTGCTCTGCTGCAGGACACTGGTACCGCCAACGAGATCAAAGATCTCGTTACGGAAGGATCGTTTTCCAGATTCGAAGCGTGGACTCGCTTCAAGATCACGCCGTCGATCGAATCCCTTCACCTCGATTTGAATGATTCGGGCGCCAAGGTTCTCTGGGAGGAAGCGGCATCCGATTTGATCACATTCTGGAAGCGGGCGGAAATGTCGCGGCAGGGTTTACGCTATGACGTTCCTGCCTCGCAACCGGCCGAGACGCTTCTGCAGGGCAGGAAAGGCGGGACGGGCGGTATCAACAGTCTTAGAAGTTGGAGGGCATATATGAGCGGGCTCCCTCCGGGAAGGAAAATCGCTCTTGGCATTGCAATGGGGGGGAGGCTTCTTCGGCGTGATCCGATTGATATTATACGGGCGCACGGAGTCCTGCTTCTCGAAAGATACGTTTGCGGCATGAGAGGTTCAGAAGTTCCTGCTCCCCGAGGGGGATTTCCGCACAGCGGCGGCGATTGGGTGGAGGCGTCGTCGGCGGTAGTGTCCCAATGGGAGCGTGTCGTTTTCGGCTAGAGAGGTTCGAGTGGCGGTAACGGCTCGAAGAGCGGTAGAATCCCACCTGGGAGCTGTTTGGGTGAGACGAGAGAGGTTCATGTGGCGGTGACGAGGCAAACGGTCGTAATTATCATAGATGCTCTCGGCTTTGAGCTGGCGGAGCGATATGGCATGCGCCCCGGCGGCCTGCCCGTTCGTATCAGGCTCGAAACGGTGCTCGGATTCAGTCAGGCTGCGTTGACGTCAATTGTTACGGGTTTGCGTCCCGGCGAGCACGGACTCTGGATGATGTATTCCTTCTGCCCGAAGGCCTCTCCCTTCCGGTGGATGAAGGCGCTCCCGAAATCGATATCCCCGGAGCGGCTGTGGTTGCGAAGGCTCATGCGGTGGAAGCTCGAATCCGTGGACGATGTCAAATCGTACTACAGCCTCTACTCTGTTCCGCGTGAGGTCTTTCCGTACCTCGATCTGCCCGCGCGGAACAATCTCTTTGTTCCCGGCGGCGGTGGAGCGGCTCGCACGATTTTCGACGAGCTGGAAAAGCGAAAGCTCCGCCCGTTTGTCCGCGATTACCGGACGCCCGAAGAGATTGCCTTTGATGATCTCGAGCAGGCGCTCTCCAGGAGGGAAACGCCGTTTTATCTGCTCTACACGGCCGGTCTCGACGCGCTCCTGCACCAATACGGCAGTGGCGACGGCCGCGTTCCCGAGCGGCTCGAATGGTACCGGGAAAGGATCGAGCGGATAATCGAGAAAGCCATGGCAACCGGAGGCGAAACGGATATTTTTGTTCTCGGGGATCACGGGATGTGTGATGTGGCATCCCATATCGATATAATCTCCGTGCTAGGCGATCTCGGTCTCTCGATTCCCGATGACTATATTCCATTTTATGATTCCACGATGGCCCGTTTTAAGATTATTTCTAAGAAGGCGGAGCAGGATCTACCGGAGGCGTTCTCGGGGATTCAAGGGGGAAGGATTCTTTCTGCCGGGGAGCTGGAGCGTCTCGGAGTGTTCTTTCAGGACGGCCGTTTCGGAGATCTTGTCTTTCTGGCGGATCCCGGTACCATCATCCTGCCCAGCTACATGGGTAAAGACTCGGTCGCCGCTATGCACGGGTATCACCCTTTGGCTCCGTGCATGCCGAGCGTGTTGTTTACGAATCGAAAGATCGGCAGCGACGATCGCTCGATCTGCGATCTCGCGCCTGTTCTGCTCCTCGGCTTCGAGACGGGGCAGGAATGGAGCGCGCGATGACGGTCGAAGAGGTATCCCGCGCTATGTCCTGGGTTGTTCTTGCGAAGGTCGTACGAGTCGCGACCGGTTTCGTGGCCAACATTCTCGTAGTCAGGACTCTCGGCAAGTACGACTGGGGAATCTACAGCATTCTCACATCGATTCTCGGATTCGTCCTCGTTTTCATACTGCTCGGTGGCGGGCAGACGCTTCTCAAGTTTCTCCCGACGGTTCGCGTGACGGGAGGGTTGCGAGGGTTCTTCAAGAATTATCGCAGGGTCATGCTCCTGCAGCTCTGCGCCTGGCTCGTTCTGTTCGTAATTGTCAGGTTCGGCGGCGATGCGCTCAGCAGATTCTATTCGGAGCGGTACGAGCGTCTCGGCTATTACCTCCAATTCGCCGTGGGATTCGCCATCTTCGACACCATGATGAGATTGATAACGAACTTTCTCCAGTCATGGTATGAGACACGTAGGCTTGCTATAGTAAATATCGCAGGACATATAGGTTACCTGATTTTATTAATGTTGTTTCTAGGACGGGGAATGGGGATCGTCGGGATATATTCGGCGGGAGCTATCGTCAACGTGATTATGAGTATGCTGCTCCTGCCCCAGGTGCGCGGAATCGTTTCACGGGCGGCTTTCGAGGATGGGGACGCTCCGCGGCTGGGGCGTATGCTCCGTTTTTCACTTCCCTTCGTGGCGACGGGCATTCTCAATCAGATCGTCTGGCGGCAGTCCGAGGTCCTCTTCCTCGGCAAATACCACGGGCCTGAAGCTTCGGGCTTTTTCCACCTCGCATACCAGCTCCCCCAGTTCACCCTCGAATTTATTCCGCTCACCATCTGGCCGCTGATTTTGGCGGGGACATCTGAGATGTATGCACGGCGGCCGGAAAATCTCAATGCCGCGGTTGACCTCTACTATCGTTTATTATATATACTGGTTATTCCTATTGCAGCGATGGGCTTTGCATTCTCCAGAACCCTCGTCCCGATCATCTACGGTGGCGAAATGGCGCCGGCGGCGAATTTCGTGCCATTGTTTTTCATTGTCTTTTCATATTCCTTTCTCTATACTCCGCTCAGTATGGCCCTCTATGTTGTTGAAAAAAGCTGGGTTAACATGTTGCTGTTCGCCATCCTGGCGGTCTGCAACGTCGGTCTGGATTTTGCTCTGATTCCAAAATACGGTTTATGGGGCGCATTTATCCCCGTGGCCTTCGTGCTGGCCCTCGCGGTGATCGTCTTTTCCATTGCCGTGAGGAAGGTGCTGCCGGATATCAGGATCCCCGTCGGGTTCATTCTCCGGTGTTATATCGCGGCGATCCCTGTGGGTCTTCTGGCGGTGACGGTGCGGAAGTGGAGTTCGCCCGCCGCGCTGGTGATTCAGATAGCGCTCGGAGCGGTATTGCTCGTAGTTGGATTCCGGGTGATGAAGATTATAGGAGAGAAAGAAAAAGAGCTTATTTTGAAGCTTCCGCTTCCATTCAAGGAACGGATCATATCCCTGTTTTAGCGTAAGGACGGATATGTATCGCGAACGTAGCATATCGGTGGTTATACCCTGCTATAACGAGGAGGAGGGGATTGCCGAGGTCATCCCCTCTCTTCCAGAGTCTGTCGATGAGGTTATCGTTGTCGACAATAATTCAACGGACAGGACGTCAGAGGTGGCCCGGAGCCTCAACGCGCGGGTAGTATTCGAGGAGAGGAAGGGATACGGCGCGGCGTATCAGGCGGGCCTCAGCGCCGTAACGGGGGACATTACGGTGACAATGGATGGTGATGGAACGTACCCTGTGGAACAGATAGAGGAGTGTATCGACTATCTTGTCGATAACAACCTCGACTTCGTCTCCGCTTCCCGGTTCCCGTTGAAGGATCCCGGAGCCATGAACTTCACCAACAAAATCGGCAACACGGTTCTCACTCTGGCTACGCTGGTGCTGTTCATGCGGGGGATCAAGGATTCCCAATCCGGCATGTGGATATACAAGTCCTCGATATATCCCCAACTCAATCCCAAGAGTGACGGTATGCCGTTCAGTGAAGAGATAAAGATTGCCGCCATTCGCCATCCGGATGTGAAGTTCGACGAGTATCATGTCAACTATCATCCGCGCATCGGCGAGGTCAAGCTCGATAAATGGAGGGACGGGATGCGCAACCTTCTCTACCTTCTCAAACTCAGATTCACGCCGAGAGGGTAGGGCGGCTCACAAGGGAGTCATCACGATGATTAAGAGTTTCTTGCTTATAGTACTGACGGTTTGTTTGAATACGTCCGGGCAGTTTCTCATGAAAACAGGAGTCAACAAGATCGGAAAGATAAGTCTGTTCAACGATTTCTTTCAGACGTTTTTCAAAGCAATTACAAACCTGTACGTGATAAGCGGATTCGCGATATATGTGATCAGTGCAGGAATCTGGATCATTATCCTCTCTCGTGAGGATCTGAGTTGGGCGTTTCCGCTCGTGAGCCTCTCTTACGTTCTTACGGCAATCGCTGCTCCGAAAATGCTCAATGAACCCTTTTCGATTCAGAGGCTCGTCGGTACAATCGTGATCTGCGCCGGTGTTTTCCTGGTAAGCAAGACACAGTGAATTTATTTTATTATGCAGCAACTCCGAAGAACTTAAAACGGGGAGTTCGATGCATTGAAGGGCCGAACGGCATTCCTGGCCATTAATCTCCTTGCAGTAGCAATATCGGTTCTTATCGGTTTGAATGTTCTTCCCGGACCGGACCTCATCGGGACCGTTCTCGCTTTTTACGTGCTATTTGTCCTTCCGGGCATGTCACTCGAGAAACTGTTTGTTGGTTTCCTCGAAATATCAATTGAAAGTATCTGTCGTATATTCGGTATGAGTCTCGTTCTCGTATCTCTGCTTGTGTTTATCGGTATCATTCCCGGAATCTCGTACGTGACGATCTCTCTCATTGTCGCCGCCGTGAATATCTGTCTGCTCCTCGTCGCCGCGAGACGCGGTGATAATGCGGCCGAAAGCGCCGAGAAGATGCCGGCTGAAGGGATGTTTCCGGCGCGGCGGAAAGACAGGCCGGGATGGGGCACGCGGCTTCTGCTCGCCGTTCTTCTCTTTTGCGTGTGCTTCATATTTTTTTA
This sequence comes from uncultured bacterium, assembly GCA_965369375.1. Taxonomy (GTDB): domain Bacteria; phylum Krumholzibacteriota; class Krumholzibacteriia; order Krumholzibacteriales; family Krumholzibacteriaceae; genus CBDUQN01. The sequence goes on from CBDUQN010000002.1 coordinate 109,010, forward strand.
CGGCAGCGGGGAACTCGGCTGGAGCACCGATGCACTCGATCATCTCAGTTTCATACGGCGAAGCGTTGACGGAGGAGAAATCTTTCCGCGGGACTCATTTTACAAGATGGGCGATGGATCGAATGTGCTCGATCCGAGGAAGGGGCTCTGGCATCCGGTTGTTTCGCTCTGGCTGTATCAGGCTGATGTGGATCCCGCTTACTTATGGCGGCTCCTACCGGCATTTCTGGTATTTTTTGCGTTCGCTGCATTTGTATATTTCGCATTCGAATTGCTCGGAGGAGGATGGTGCGTTGCTCTCGCTGTTCTGTTTCTTATTCTCTTTTTCAGAGGTGAAGGAGTCGAGTGGCTGACGAAGATAGGTTTCAGCAGGAATATTGCGCAGGTTATCCTCTGGATTGACGTCGCGCTTCTCCTGCGTTATTACCGCCTGAACGGTTCCTGGCGCCTTATTCTGGCGGCGCTTCTCGCCCTGGTCGGCACGGCATTTCACATCATATTTATTTTTCTCTTGGCCGTGATTCTTGCAGGGGTTTGTATCTATGTGTTGCTGAGCCGTTCCGGAAGGCAGTGGCGTCCAAGATATGTGATGAGCATTTTGACACTGCTGCCCGCTGTTGCTATTCCACTCGTCGTTCGGGTGTCGTTCACGTTTGCTGATTTTAATTACATCCATACGCACCGCCAGGGAATGCTGCTGCTCTCCGAGACACTCGCCGTCGTTGATCCAGTAGAAGTTCTTTCGAGGATAGGTCTCGTCTTCTTTTTCGCCCTGATCCTTTCTCCTTTCATATTCCGTTTCGGGCCGCGCGGATATCACCGGAACCTCGTCGGCGCGCTCTTTGTGCTCCCCGTGCTTCTGGTTTTTTGTCCATGGATTGCCGTCGTCATGGAGCGGCAGATGGGATATTTGTATTACCGATTATTGTACGCGGCGCCGACCATGTGTCTGCTGACACTCGGTATCATCGGGCTGTTTCGCATTATCGTATCAGGGGGCACGCGCGGAAGCGGCGACCGGCCTAAATCGAGGAACGCTTCCGCAAGGAGGCGTGCGCTGTCGGACGGTAATAAAGAGCACGGGGGAAGTTCATTCGAGCACCGTGCAAAATCTAGAGGTTCATTTGCAGACCGTGCAACATTTTTCGCTCTTGGTGTTTTAAAGCGGCTCGTAGCAGCAGGCATTGTTGCGCTGTTTATATATTATCCCGTTCGTTTCGCGCTGAACGGCTTCGTAAGGTCCGTAGAGAAGATCATGCTCGAGCGCTCGGAGCCGGACGAGAGATATGCGGCGCTCCTGAAGATGCTCGAGCGGGAGCTGCCGGAGCATTCTATTATTGTATCCGATCCACAAACGAGTTATGTGATATCCGCACTTACCGATCATTTTGTTGTCGTTACCCTCGATCAGCATTGCTCGCCGGCCGATGCAGTTGCGCTCGAGCGGTTACGGGCTGTAAGAGATATCTTCTCTCCCGTAGTGCCAATGGCCAGGTGCCGGAAGTGGTTCCCGGCATTTGGCGTTGAATACCTCTTGCTCAATACGAACACGATAGGTGTATCCGATTTCTATGAAACGATGGTGCCGGGCCATGCTTCACTCGCCTACGAGAAATTCATTTCATGCCCGGATGCATTACGTGAGCGTTTTTCGGATAACGGATTTTGTCTCTTTGAAGTCATGAACGAACCGGTGAAAGAGGAGCAGGAATCCCGTTGCCTGGAAGCCGTTGTCTCCGTATTGCCGTGCGAGCGGCCCGGCGCGGTGACTGATGAACCGCTATCCGTGCCGAAGGAGCTGGACACCGGATTCGGCATAGCGCTCGACACTCTGAATATACGCGGTGTTTCTTTCCTTCCCGGCGACACCGTCAGCGGTTCATTTTGTTGGAAGGCAATATCCCGAATCGCCTATGAGTTACCGATCGAGTGGGTGATACGGCTCGATACCGAATATCCCAGGGGAGCGTTTTTCCGGAGCTGGTACAGCAAGCAGTACCGTCGGGGGATGGAGCGGAGAAACAGCGCTCTCTACCGCCTAACAATTATGGAGCGTCTGCGGAGCGGATACAGCGATCCCGATCAATGGAGTGCGGGGGATCGTGTGCGCCAGGACTTCTCCTTCGTTTTGCCGAAACAGATGGCATCCGGCACGTATACGATGCGTATCAAGGCATACAGGCGTTCGTACATTCCCAATAGAAGAATTGCAGATTACCTTCGCAACGAGGATACCTTGCACGGCGAGTTAATAGGGACGGTGCACATCGGGGAGCAATAGACGGAACCGCTGTGAAGAATACATAATATTCAGCCTCTAAATGCAGCTTGTATCCTATGAGAGAGCGATCACAACCTGGCGATATGGGAAAGAAGTTCAGGATAGCGTTTTTCTCCGATGCGCCATTCATCGGCGGAGCGGAAAAGTACATCTACCTTCTCGCGACGGGTCTGAAGCGGGAACATTTCGAACCCGCTCTCGTTATGAACAGCGGCCCGGCGCTCGAGACGCTGCGGGAGTGGATGACTGGGGCGGGGATCGAGACGCATGAGGTTTCTCTAAACCTGCCGCATTCTCTCGAGGGCACGGGAGGGTTCGTGCGGCTGCTTCGCTCCTTGAAACCCGATCTCTTTCACATGAACCTGCCGGGGCCGTACAGCGCTCAACACAGTCTGGTCGCCCCCCTGGCGCGTTTTGCAGGAGTGCGTCGCATCGTTACGACGGAGCACCTGCCGATGTGGCCGTCGTTCAGGAAGGGAAGGATTCTGAAGAGCCTGGGAACGCGTTGGGTGGACCGGGTGATCACCGTTAGCAACGACAACAGGAAACACCTCGTGTCAGCGCATGGTGTCGCGCCGGGAAAGATACGTGTCGTCTATATCGGCATACCGGATCCCGGTTCGGGAAGTGGTGCGGGGACAAGGGAAGAACTGGGACTCGAGCGAAACGATGTGCTTCTCGCTATCGTCGGAGCTCTCGACGGGCGGAAGGGGCATGAAACTGCTTTCAAGGCTATCAAGCGACTTCCCGGAAAATTTCATTTAGTAGTCGTCGGGGAGGGGGATCGTGAGAATGATTACCGGCGGATCGTTACCGGGCTGGGAATTCGGGAGCGGGTTCATTTTCTCGGTCAGAGGGACGGCGTTTCCTCTATCCTCCGTGATGTCGACCTGCTCGTTCATCCGTCTTCGATCGATGCAACGCCCTATGTTATTATCGAGGCCATGGCGGCGGGATTACCCGTCATTGCAAGCGGCATCTACGGTATCCCGGAGCTTGTATCCAGCGGAGTAACGGGGCTGCTGATCGAGTCGGGAAACGACAAGGCTCTTTACGCCGGAGTAACAGGGCTCTTTTCAGACGGCGACCGATTGGAGAAAATGGGGATAGAGGCAAGAGAAAGATATAAGAGCCGATTCATGATCGAGCAATGCGTGACAAAGACGATCGAGGTGTACGGTGAGCTTCTCCCCCGGAAAAACGGAGGGGTGTCGTGAAGATACTCCTCGCGCTGTCTTATCCGCCGTACCCCGTTCGCAGAGGCAACCACCGCCTCATCATGAACCTGATCGACGGACTTTCGAAGAGGCACAAGGTTTTCCTTGTCACCATGACGCTGCGAGAGGGAGACCGGGCGGCACTCAGAGAGATAGAGCGGGCGAGCGTCGTTGTGAGAGCGATCCCGGCGCCCAATCTGCGAAGCTCCGCACACAGATTATTTTTCAAAGCGAAGAATTTATTGCTCGCGGCGACACGGGGGATACCACTCGAGGTTTCGTACGCAGCTCCGGGCGCCTTTCTCGATCTTATCTGCAGGACGGCAGAGGATGAGGATGTCGACCTCGTGCTTGCATCGTACTGGCATCTCTTTGAACTGCCCGGCAGGTGCACGGGGACCCGTCTCTCGCTCATCACGCATGACATCGACTTCCGAATTCACGGTGAAAGAGTGGAGCGCATCAAGAATTCGTTTGTAAGATTCTGGGCGGGTATCGATTCCCGTATGCGGGAGCGCATAGAGCTTGAGTCGTATCGCAGATACGATTCGATTCTCGCGCTCACCGAACGTGACGCTGAGGTCCTGAAGGAATTGCACGGGGAGAGCGAGAAGGAAATCATGACGCTTCCCCTTGCCATCGATTTCGATCACTATTGCTGCGGTGATTTCGATAGAGAAAAAGATAAAATACTTTTTCTCGGAGCGTTCGACGCCGAATTCAATCGTGACGCGTTTCTGTACTTTGTGCGCGAGGTATTCCCGATTGTTCTCAAAATGAGACCGTCCGCCCGTCTTCTCGTGGTGGGATTCGGGGTAGATCATAGTCTCCGGGCCGCTTCGCCCCGGGAGGTTCAGTTCATAGGAGGTGTTTCGGATATCAGGCCGTATCTCGGCGGTTGTACCTGCATGGTGCTGCCGCTGCGTTTCGGCGGCGGTGTAAGGATACGAATGATGGAGGCCGCCGCCATGGGGATCCCCGTCGTGAGCACGCCGGTCGGCGTGGAGGGAATGGGGCTTGTAGATGGAAGGGATTACCTCGAGGGCGCCGCCCCTCCGGAGATGGCGGCGGCGGTTCTGAGACTGCTCGATGATGATGCGCTTGCGCTCGAGATAGGCTCAAATGCGAGAAAATGGGCTATGAAAACTATTTCGATGAATACCTATCCGGACCGGCTCGATACGCTTCTGCGGGAACTCTCGACGAGCTTCTCGAAAAGACGGATGTAATCATCGCCGCGTTTCTCGATATCATGATTTTCCTCGACATAATTTCGAGCTTTAACGGACATAGAAGCTCTGAGCGAGCTGTCCCGGCTTAGACGTTTTACGGTGTCGACGAGCCCGTTCAGGTCGCCCGCAACCTCCCCGCAGCCGTATTCAGCGATGACGCCGTCGGGATCGATCTCGATTGTGAGAGTCGGAATCCCGTGTACCCAGGCATGGAGGTACGTGTTGGGGAAGCCTTCTATGCTCGATGTGTTTATCAATGCGTAGGCGCGACGGTAGTACCGGTCGATTTCAGTGGGAGGGACGAAGCCGAGATAAAAAATATTTTTAATCGCTTTCATTTCTTCGATGATCTGTTTATAAAATATTTTATCGTCCAGTTCCCCGCCGATTATGGTAAATCGCGCCCCGGGCACGCGGCGCGCGAGCTCGAGATAGAGTTCGGGACGTTTGAGGCGCCGCATACTTCCAACCCAGAGAAACTCAAATCCTTCCGCTCCAGGCGAAATATCCGCGCCCGGTTTCGGCTCCAATCTCTCGATATCGGGGATCGGTATGCCGCTCCGGATCACGACGGCCTCTCTGCCGAAATTTGTTTTAAAGAGGTGCCTCTGCTCATCGGTCTGTGCGATCACGGCGGAGCACTTTCGGATTCCATATCGGTAGAGCAATGATACGGGCATGGAGAGGTAGCCGTCCCCATCGGGGTAACAGTTGTAGATGCTGCCGATCGAGAATGTAAATGCCTTGCCCAAGCGTGAGGCGAAGTGTGCGAGTTGGCCGGTAAAGAATGAGGTCGAACGCTGATTGTAGACGTCGGCGTCTGCGATCTGCATGGCACGCCGAATTTTCACCATGTCGGGTATGAACCGCAGTTTTCTGTTTCCCTTACCAGGCTCGAAGGATTTGATCAGGGTTATGCCATCTATTATCTCCGCGTCTGGTTGACCGAAATCGCCCACGATGAATGAAACATCGATGCCTCGTTTCAGCATGTGCCGGGCGACGAGCACCTGTTGAATCTCGGCGCCTCCCGCCCATGCTTTTCCAGCGGGATCGAAATACGAATAAGCGGTTGGCGAAAAAAAGCAAACCTTCATATTTATTTCTCCGAAATCGCCGATGATAACTTCTTGAAGCAGCTCCAAACTGTTTTCGTTTAATAATAACTATATCTAAATCACTGAGTTTTCAACTGTCCATTGATTTAATATAGGCAAATCGATGTTTGTTCAATTGTTTTATAATTCTATTTAATATAATCAAATCGCAGTTTCCTCAACCGTTCATTTTCAGGAAGATCAATCGGTCATGACCGGATTCGACACGTCCAGGTGAGGCGTGTAGTCCTCGAGGAGAGGGAAATTGTCGAGATTGGCGGCAATGGCTGCATCGAGATAGGAGTTCACCCACCAGTATATATCGTGTCGACGGATCGACTGGCGGAGCTTACTCATTCGCGCTCTGCGTTCCTCGTAGCTCATCGTGAATGCGGTGTATATCGCTCTCGAGATATCTTCGATGGAATATGGATTGACCAGTATCGCGTTCCGCTGCAGTTGTGCGGCTGCCCCGGCGAATTCGCTGAGGATCAGAACACCCTTTTCCTCTATGCTCGATGCGCAGTATTCCTTCGCGACGAGGTTCATCCCGTCCTTGATCGGCGTAATGAGCGCTATCTCCGCTGTGCGGTAAAAGGCGAGCAGTTCCTCTTTTTTGAGTGACCGATAGAGGTAGAGGATCGGAACCCACCCGGGTCTTGTGAACTGGCCGTTGATCTCGCTCACGAGCCGCTCAATTTCGGTTTTCAATCCCTGGTACATCGGTATGTTTCTCCTGCTCGGAACGACGACCTGCACGAGTGTCACCTTACCTCTCAATTCTGGGTAGTCTAACAGTACCTTTCTGAATGCCTTGAGCCGGTAGGGTATCCCCTTCGTGTAATCGAGGCGGTCCACGCCGAGCACGATCTGGCTTTTCGGGATATCCTCGTGAATGTACCATGCCCGATCGGCTACTTCTTTCGATTTCGCCTGTTCATTGAATTCATTGTAGTCGATACTGATTGCGAAGCTGCCGACGCGGATTTCACGGTTGCCGAATAAAACGGTAACAACCTGTCCCTTCCCCTGAACGGTAATTCCTTTCGTGAGTGTCCGGAGACATTGAAGGAAGTTCCGTCTGTCGCGAAGTGTCTGAAATCCTATGAGATCGTATTCGAGTAGTGCGGTGAGGATTTCAGCGCGCCACGGAAGTTTTACGAAGATATCGGGTGGCGGAAAGGGAATATGGAGGAAAAAACCGGTTTTTGTCTTGATGCGGAGTTTTCGAAGCTCCCCCGCGACATTCATCAAATGGTAGTCGTGGACCCAGATAAAATCTTTTTTGCTTGTGTTTTCCTTGATCACATCGGCGAATCGAGCATTGATGATTTTGTATGATTCCCAATACTCGGGATCGAAATTACAATAGGATTGAAGATCGTGGAACAACGGCCAGATGATCTCGTTTGACATGCCGATATAAAAGCGCTGGACTTCATCTCGCTGCATAGAAATTGGTACCAGAGAGAATCCGGCATCCCGCGAAGCGATTTCAAGAGGTTTTGAGATATCGGCTTTTGTTGCTGTGCCCGGCCATCCGATCCACAGACCACCGCGGTTTCTCAATACCGGGGCAAGCGCTGTGACGAGCCCACCTGAGCCTGGTTGTATAATCCATTTTTTTCCTTTTTTTGAGAGAACAAATGGGAGCCTGTTCGAGATTATCACGAGTCGCCTTACGAACTTTGCCATGTACCACCTCCACACACTTTTATCCACCGTCTGAGAAACAAGAGCAACTCGTCCGGCGGTTCGATCCATATATCCGCCGCCGTATCATGGAACGCCGTGTTTACGAGAACACTCAAACCCCTCGATTCCAACACCTCAAAGGCGTCTTCATCGGTCATGTCGTCTCCGCAATAAGCAGCAAGGACATCGCCGTCAGACTCTTCAATGACGGTATTCACTGCAAATCCCTTGTCCCTTCCTTGGATCTTCAATTCGAGTCCCCCGTTGAATTCCCGCATGACGAGCCCGGCGTTTATTGCAATTGCGTTCCAGCGTTTCTCGATGCTCGTTAGAACCTTCTCTATTGTTTGCGGAGCGCGGCCCCGCAAGTGCAAGGCCAGGCATCCCGTCTTCGTCTCACACATCGGTCCGAGGCCTTCGTCTTGCGCCAGCCTGAAGGCTTCTTCGAGACCGGCAACGGCATTTATGTCGAGCTCCGGGACGATGTATCTCCCATCGATAAGCATACGTTCCCAACCATGGCTGCCCCATAGTTCCGGTAATGGCTCGACGCCGATTACTTTTGCGAGATCGTTTATTGTTCGACCGCTTACTATGATGAGTTTACTGCACGCGGTGCGCATTATCGATTCCAATAATTCTCTGACCCCGGGATACGGAAATGCCTTGTCTCTCTCGATCTGGAAGGGCGCTAGTGTTCCATCATAATCCATGAAGAGCATTCTGTTTTTCGCCCTGGATAGATTATAAAAAAAATTATCGGGATCGCATGCCGTATTGAGGATTTTCATTTAAATTCTGTCCAGTTATTCGAGAATTTCCCGCTCAGTCGAGCTCTATCCGCTCGACGCCCCCGTGAATCAGGGAGACCATCATGGTGAGATACTCTCTCAGGTGTCTCGTCAGAAGAAAATTTTCCCTGACAAAGCGCTTCGCCTTCTCGCCCATTTCGAGGAGGAGCTTCCGGTGGAAGAACAGGTATCGGGCCCTAAGCGCAGCCCCTTCGGGCGCCCGTACGAGGAAGCCCGTATGGTGATTGACGACCTGAATCCGAATGCCGCCGGTATCTCCCCCGATGACCGGTTTTCCCTTCCACATAGCCTCGGTGACGGTCAAGCCGAAACCTTCGCGTAGCGATTTCTGCATCACGATATCGGCCGTCCGCTGCAGCGCGTTTATCTCTCTGTGTGCATTCGCCGGCAGAACGAGAATATGAATATCTTTGTCGTTGTTTGCGGCTGTACGGACCTCTTTGAGCACGATTTCCGATTCTGGATCATCGCTCGCCTCGCCGCCGGCCAGAACGAGCTGCAAAGTCGGCACGAACTTTTTCGTCAATCGGTACGCGTGTATAACACCCACAGGATCCTTGAACCGATCGAATCGGGAAACCTGCAACATGATCGGACGTTGGAGATCGATCCCGAAACCGGAGACGATCGATTTGACAACCGACGCGTCGAGATTGATATTTTTTTCGCTGAGCGGATCGATGCTCGGCGCAATGAGATACTCCCGGTGGGGGAGAGGCTGCGCAAAGGCCGCGAGGGAGAATATACTCGCATCGTACCCTTTCACGAACCGCTGAATATACTTCCATACGGATCGGTAGGGACGGCTGACATCTATATGGCACCGCCATATCCACTTTCCTTTTCGATTGGGAATATAATTAAGCAGGGGAGCCGGTTGTGGATCGTGAATGAATACTATATCAGCAGTTGTCAGGACAGCTTCGAGTTTGTCCGCGTTATCGCGGTTCGTTTTCTCGTATGTCTTGAGGAGTGAGTCGGGTATCTCGACCTTGTTGCCCTGAAGCGCATTGTGAAAGCCCTTCGTACAGGTGAAAAAATCGGACTTTGCATCGATCACTTCCCAGGTGGCGTTGATCCCGAGCTCCTGCTTGAGCGGAACGAGCTTGTTCAGGATCTCCGCCACGCCGCCGCCCTGTCTAGTTGAATTAACATGCACCACCTTGATCCCCTTGAGCGGCGTGACCAGTTGATGGAGCTGATCAATCACGTCATCACCGACGATCGCTGCGTACCGGTCCAGTATGCCTTTCATTCACCTTTCTCCATATAATATTCGATTATAAGCTCGGTGAGTTGTCGCCTGAGCTCGGTCAAACTCGAGAAGAATGGATCGACTGTTCCCAGTAGATCACAGAGATCCTGGTATTTGTTGTCGAATCCGTACAGCCACGTGCGAAAATCATCTATGTTACCGAACGTCCTTCTTCTCGCATCGATGAAGTGGTAATAGACGCTGCTCGGTGTCATGGTAGGTATGGCGGTAGTAAGCTCTTTCGCTCTCTTTATGACCTTGTGTGTGTCGAAGACGACGATTTGCGAGATAATGAAGTGGAATTGATCGTCCGGACTGCTCCATGGGATATGCTCGGAGTCATCGAGCCGCTCTTCGATTACTTCTATGATTTCGTTTCGTAAGTCTTCGAGGTTCGGAAAATCGATCGGGTTTATCATACCGAGTTTCTCGGCGAGAACTTTATCGTGGAGTGAATGGCGGGCCCAGGCTGCAAAGTCGTTGTTGAATTCGGGATCATCGAATCGTGGCCTCAGCAGCCCGCCCCAGAAGTGGTAGTAGATGCTCTCAGATTCGATTTCCGCGATCATATCCCTTAGCTCCTTGAGATTTTGCGCCGTTTTGCCGGTAGCTATAGCCGCGAGAGCGCAGTCCTTAATCTTGAAAGGCTGCCGTTTTGATTTAGTCATATATGATTATCCATGTCAGTAGAGATTAGTATATTAAAGTGAGAGAAGAACGTGTTCACCGATCTTAAGAAGGGTTGTATCATCGCTCATGCAGCCTCATCACTTTTTTCACTATGAACAGATTCTACGGCAAACACAGTATTATTTCAATATCATTTTGTTATGACATTGTTTACTTTTATCGATAATTAGGTTTCATGGGTTTTTCACGTAGACCCGTTTGCGGCGCGGCTAGTGAGATTCACGGATTATTTGTCTTTGATTCACTTAATCTCTCAGCCGAAGCCGGTTCATGAATATTTTGTCGTATGCGGTCTTATTTTCTTCATCGAACTAATTATCAT
>CBDUQN010000003.1:0-86599 GCA_965369375.1 uncultured bacterium
ATTGAAATGGTCGGGGCGAGAGGAATTGAACCTCCGACCTCCTGCTCCCGAAGCAGGCGCGCTAACCGGACTGCGCTACGCCCCGACGACAAAAGGTAAGATAACAGGAATCTATAAATATCTCAACGAATTTCGGCCTCCGAATCAGCCCAATCCCCAGAATGAGATCACGCCGAGACTTGCCAGTGTCACGATCACTCCCGCACAGCAGATCCCCAGCAGGATCGCGGGAACCGCCAGCTTCAGGGGTATCTTGAAGATAAACGCAGCCGCACAACCCGTCCATGCCCCCGTAACCGGCAGGGGGATTGCGACGAAGAAGACGAGTCCGAGCGCTTCGAACCGCTCCACCACCTTCCCGCGCCTCCTTGTTCTATCGAAAAACCACGTGAAGAATCTGTTCCAAAGCGGGTACCGCATGAGCCGTGTCGAAACCCTTTCGAGCAGCAGGAGGATCGGAATCACGGGAATGAAGTTGCCGATGACGGCTAAGATGTATGCTTCCTGCCAGCCCAATCCCTGTGTGAAGAGCGCGTACGGTATCGCTCCACGCAACTCGAATATGGGGAGCATGGCAATAAACATTGTCAACAGCCGCGCATAGAGCGGGCCGAGCGCGGCAAACGCCGGTATCATTACTCCCCCACTCCTTTCTTCAGCGGAACGAAGGCGCATTTCGAAAGGCGCCGTTCGATGATCCCGCCCCCTCCATTTGAAAACAACGTCAGGCGCTCCGATTCCTCTGCTATCGGCGCTATCAGGGCGCCCTGCTCGGCGAGTTGGCCCAAGAGGCTGTGGGGTTTCTCCTTCATCGCGGCGGAGACGATGATCCTGTTAAACGGTGAATACCCTTTCCAGCCGTTCGATCCGTCCCCCACCTTCAAGCGGATCTTCCCCGTGGTGATGTTTGAGAGAACCGTTTCCGCCTTTTGCGAGAGAGACGCGATCCGCTCGATAGAGTATATTTCCTTTGCGAGCAGCGAAAGTATTGCGGTCTGGTAACCCGATCCCGTGCCGATTTCGAGCACGCGATCTTTCCTGTTTATACGGAGGGATTGGAGCATGAGTGCGATCGTGTACGGCTGCGAAATCGTCTGCGCGTATCCGATCGGAAAGGAGCAATCGTCATACGCTCTGCCGCCGATCGCGGGATCGACAAAGAGGTGACGCGGCACGCTCATGAACGCTTCCAGGATCCGCTTGTCGGCTATCCCTCTCGCGTGGAGCTGCTCGACGACCATCCTGCGGCGGGCGATCGCGTAATCTACTTCGGTTTCCATTCGATCTTCCATTTATTGAGTTCAACGATGCTCTTGTAGTCGGTTATGTCTATCTGCAGCGGGGTGACCGAGATGTGGCCGGCGGAGACGGCCGCGAAATCGCTATTTTCTTCGTCGCTCCATCCCGGACCCTCTCCCCCGATCCAGAAGTAGTTTTTCCCCCGTGGATCCTTTTTCTCTACAATGACGTCCTTGTAGACCCTCGAGCCGAGTTTCGTGATTCGTATGCCCTGTATCCTGTCCTTCGGCAGGTCCGGAATGTTGACGTTCCATATCGTCGATCGCGGCACCTCCTGCTTGAGCATTTTTGCGGACAGGTATCGCGAGGCGTCCGCCGCACTATCGATATTCTCGGGATCCCTTGAAACGATCGAGATCGCTATGGAGGGAATGCCGAGAATGCTGCCTTCGATCGCAGCTGCAACCGTCCCGGAATAGTTGACATCCTCCCCCATGTTCGGACCGTGATTGATTCCTGAGACGATGAGATCCGGTTCCCGGCCGAGGAGGCGTTTCACGGCGAGCAACACGCAATCGGTCGGCGTTCCCGATACACCTATGAGAGCGGGTTCATACTCATTGATTCTGAGCGGTTTGTGAAGCGTGATCGCGTGGCTCGATGCGCTCTGTTCCTGCTCGGGCGCCACGATGACGACACGCCCGATTTCACGGAGTGCCTCGGCGAGGGCCAGCAGGCCCCGAGCCCTGATCCCATCATCGTTCGTGACCAGTATCGTTGTCTCATTTCCCATGCATACCGCCCGGATGGGGTGCGTAAGTTCGATTATCCTCTTTTCACGCTACGATAGTAATCCATCATCTCAGATGCCGGTTATCAATCACGAGAATTCGAAAGATTACCAGAAAAGGCTGCGGAAGACCAGAAACAAAAACCGCATCGTGTCCCGAAAGGGATGAATCGTGCTCTTTTCATCGGCGTAGATGGTCCGGGACGGTATCGATTCGATAACCGCTTTCATCTTGCACGCCTTGATCAAGATCTCGCTCTCGGTGTCGTAATGAGAGGTCACGAGACCGATCCGCCGCAGGAGCGATGTGCGTATGAGCCGATATCCGTACTGGCTGTCTTCTATTTTATACCCAGTCCTGAGGCTGATAATCATGGACGTGAGAAAATTGGTCGTCCTCCTGATGAGCGGCATCCCCTGCATCTGCCCCATCCTGTTGCCGATCATGAGATCCACATGCGACTGTTCGTACTTCTCTAGGAAGAGGGGGATTTCATCGGGATCGTGCTGGCCGTCCGCATCTATGGTAAAGGTTGCTTCGATACGCGGCGCTTCGAGCATCCATTTGAAACCGGTCTTCAGGGCGTTCCCCTTCCCCCTGTTGGTATCGTGCGTGATCACCTGAACATTGTTGCTTTCGGCGACCTCTCCGGTACCGTCGCTCGATCCGTCGTCGACTACGAGTATGTTTTCACTCGGAAGATGCCTCAGTATCCCTTTCAGCACTTCCGACAGGTGGGCTGCTGCGTTGTACGCGGGTATGATCGCTCCGAACCTTTCATGCATACGTTTCCTCCGGCCAGAGATGATCGAATGCAAACCATTGATCGGGGTGATTCGTGATGCATTGCTCGATCCTTTCGAGGCACGCTCTGCCTATCGCTTCCGGAGAGCTGTTCGGCTCAGCAACGCTGATTTCTTCACCGATGAATGTGTCGATCGTTCCTCTTTCATTGTAGAAACACCAGCACGGCAGTAAGGGAGCGCCCGTCCTCATAGAAAGGATGATATGCCCGTTGGGAAGAAATGCTTCACGGCCAAAAAAGGGAAGCCTCAGTCCCTTTGTGGAGAAGTTTCTGTCGATGAGCAGAGCTACCGTTTCGTTGTTTCTCAAGGCTTTGATCAATGGTCCGATAGATTCGCCGAGGAGGTAGTCTCTGATTCCCCATTTCCCCCTGATAGTGCTGAAGAATCTCGTAACACGCGCCGAAGGGTGTTCCAGCGCAACCGTGTTGGCGCGGTACCCATGCGAGGCGAGAGTTGCGCCTGCCATTTCCCACGGCCCGACGTGGGGTGTGAAGAGCACGGCGCCCTTGTTTCTCTCCAGCGCCTTTTCGAGATGCTCGATTCCGTTTATTCTGCATTTTGCATGAAGTTGCTGAGGGGTCAAAGAAGGGAGCTCGAGAAAATCGACGATGGTCCGGGAAAAGTTCTTGAAAACGGAATAGGTCGATACACCGTCGATTGACAAGATCTCGAAATTTCGCCGCACATTCTTTCGTATGCGCCATTTGAATATATAGAAGAGATAAGCTATGAAGGATGCCGACCGGATGGCGGAAGCCTCCGTCATGAAACGGATGAAGAATGCTGCAACCCTATATAAAAAATAAGACACCATAATATGCTGTCTGCAAACTGGTCGGGGCGACTGGATTTGAACCAGCGACCACTTGCCCCCCATGCAAGTGCGCTACCGGACTGCGCCACGCCCCGACCGCTTAGAAGATATCACGGTTCAAACCCGAGAGACAAGATTAAAATGAACGCTATAATTGCTTTCCGGCAAACCGGTTTGTGAGATTTCAGTGACGTGCTTGGCGTGAAGGCGTTGTGATATGGAGGCCGTGAAGACGCAAGCGATTCGAATTTCCGGCTCAGAGTGCGTATAGATGCCTGGCCTGCGACGCCTCGCCGCCATGACGCTAGAGCTGCTCTACCATGCTTTTCAGCTCGAGGAGGTCCTTTTTCAGGGACAGGAGCAAATTCCGCTTTCCCGGCTCGGAAAAAGGGATGTTGAGTTGTTCGATGAGCAGATCGGGGCTGTTGTTGGACTCTCTCAGCTTCTGCCTCGCGCCGGCGATGGTGAATCCCTTCTCGTAGAGGAGATTTTTGATCGTCAGTATGAACTTGATGTCACGGACACGGTAGACCCTGTTCCCCGCTCTGTTTTTCTTCGGCTTGAGGCTCGGGAACTGCGTTTCCCAGTAGCGCAGCACGTGAGGTTTGACGGCGAGAAGATCGCTCACTTCCCCTATCGCGTAATATAACTTTTGCTCGTTTTTCTTCATGTTTCCCCCCGTTCCATTCAGTCGTACCGCAGCTTGAAGCCGCTGCGGAAATTACATTTCCTTCTTTGCTTTACGGATCATGAGATCACGAATCGCGTTGCGGGGATTCTTGCCGTGAAACAGAACACGATAAACCTGCTCGGCGATCGGGAGCTCCACCCCCACGGTTGATGCCAGTTTGACGGCCGCCTTCGTCGTCTTGACCCCCTCTGCGACCATTACCATTTCCTTCAAGATGTTGCGGAGCTTCTTCCCCTTTCCTATCTGTTCGCCGACATACCGGTTTCGGCTGTGCCGGCTCATGCAGGTCGTGATGAGATCCCCCACCCCCGCGAGACCGCTGAGGGTTTTTTCCCGTGCCCCCATCCGTGTGGCGAGCCGCTTCATCTCCGCCAGGCCCCTCGTGATGAGTGCGGCCTTCGTGTTGTCCCCGAAGCCGAGGCCGTCGCATATCCCCGAGGCAATTGCGATCGTGTTCTTGAGAGACACTCCGAGCTCCACTCCTACGATGTCGGTATTCGTGTAGACGCGGAAATACTCCGTCATGAAGATTCGCTGGACTTCCTCGAGCACCGACAGGCGGGGACCTGCGACGACGATGGAAGTCGGCATTTTGCGGCTCACCTCTTCGGCGTGGCTCGGTCCGAGAAGCCCGACTATCCTGCTCGCGTTTTGCGGGAGCTCTTGCTTGAGCACTTCGCTCATGCGGCAGAGTGAACGTTCCTCGAGACCCTTCGAGGCGTTTATGATCACGCTGCTCTTGTCAAACGACGGCGCCGCGACGGCGAGGCGGGCCGTGGAGCGGATCGTATGGCTCGGTGTGACGAATACAATGTGAGTCGCGCCGCTGAGCGCCTTCTCTACGTCCGATGTCACCGAAATCGATTTGGGGATCGGGATGCCGGGCAGGAAGCGGCGGTTCTCGCGGTGCTTGACGAGAAGCTCAGCGAGCCACTCGTAATATTCCCAGAGCACAATGTCGTAGCCCTTTCCGGCAAGCAGCAGCGCCAAGGTGGTTCCCCAGCTTCCTGCCCCGAGAACGGTAACGCTGACTCCCCGTATCGCCGCGTTTATTCTCGACCTCATTGTGCTAAAAGATCCTCCTCTCGCTTCCCTCTCTGAGTCGAACGATATTCGAGCGGTGCTTGTATATGACGAGTCCCGCGATCGCCACCGAGAGGATGAGAACGGCGAGGTGCGTGTCTGATCCGAATACCCGGTCCGAAACGAGAATCGCAACGGGCAGGAATACGGCTCCCACGATAGACGCCACGGAGACGATGCGTGAAACGAGCAACACGACGACCCACAGAAGGACACACATTATCGTTGCCTGCCAGGCGAGAGCGAGGAACGCTCCCATCGCCGTGCCGACTCCCTTGCCGCCGGAGAACCTCACAAAGACCGAGTAATTGTGGCCGAGAATGACGATGAATGTGGCAAGGATCGCATACGCGACACTCTCCCCCCCGAAAGCGGAGAAATACCTCACCGCGACGAATCCCTTGCCGATATCGAAAAGGAGGACGGGTAGGGCGGCTTTAGTTCCCAGGACCCTGAATGTATTGGCCGCTCCGAGATTGCCGCTCCCGTGGTCTCTCAGATCGATACTCTTGATGATTCTTCCCGCGATGTAACTCGCTGGAATGGCTCCCACGAGATAGCTCGGAACCGCCACGAGAAGGATATTCAGCAGATTTTCCATTCCTATCTCCGCTTCGATTTAAGCGTGATTCTAACCGCCGTGCCCTCGAAGGTAAACAATTTTCTTATCTGATTGTTAATATAACGCCTATAAGATCTAGGGAAATATAGGGAATTGTTAACAAAAAGGGTGAAGGTCGGGGGCTTGATGCCTGTCTGGGTGGCGTAGTAGATCTTGCCCGTGCCGCCACGATAAAATTTCGGCGGCTGCGCGGAGATGATGCGCTCTATCAACCTGTTGAGGTCCTTCGTCTCAACCTTCTTGCACCGCTGCGCCTGTATCGTGAAACAGAGGGGGATGAGCTTTTCGATGCGAAGGCCGGTAAGGGCCGAAACGGTCATGATCGGCGCGTATGTGAGAAACGGCATGCCGTCACGGACCCGTTTCACGTATTCCCCGATCGTATCCCTTTTTTTATCTATCAGGTCCCACTTATTGAGAAGGAGCACCATCCCCTTTCTCGCCCGGTGGCCTTCCGCGGCGATTCTCGTATCCTGACGTGAGATCTCGCTCGAGGCGTCGACGAGCATGAGCACGATATCGGCTGCCTTGATGCTCTTGAGACTCTTCAGACTGCTTATGATCTGCAGGCCTCCCTTCGTCTGCGATCTTCTCTTTATTCCCGCCGTATCTATGAAGATCACATCTTTGCCGCGGTATTTCACGCGGATGTTGATGGAATCCCTCGTCGTGCCAGGCTCTTCGGCGACAATGTGGCGCTCCTCACCGGCGAGGGCATTGACAAGAGAGCTCTTACCGACGTTCGGTTTGCCGACGATGGCTACCTTAAGCGCATCGCGCTCCTTTGGCGCTGGCTTGCGCGGGAGACGGGACACGATCTCGTCGAGGAGCTCTCCCACCCCTTTCCCGTGCAATGCGCTGATCGCGTGAAGAGAATCAAATCCGAGCTTGTGGAACTCATGGATATTCCAACCGTCTTCTTCACTCTCCACTTTGTTGACGGTGAGGATCATCTTGTCGCCGTCGGCGCGGAGCTCTCGAAGGAGGTTCTCGTCATCGGCGGTAATCCCGGTGTCCACATCGACGAGAAATACGATTACTCCCGATTGGTCAGCGGCTTTCTTGATGTTCTTTATGATCTGGCGCTGCAGGGGATCTTCGTGATCGAGAATGAATCCTCCGGTATCGACGAGCGTGAACTCGACGCCGTTCCACGTGACCTGTTCCTCCATCCGATCTCTCGTGACGCCCGGTGTCGCAAAGGTGATCGCCTTCCTCCCCCCGACGATCCTGTTGAAGAGGGTCGATTTGCCGGAGTTCGGTTTTCCGATGATCGCGACGAGAGACGGTCTCTTCATCGATCATCGCCTCCCCTGCACCGCCGGACGATTCGCTTCTCGAGAAATGTCTCTCGCGGGACAAGCACCGGCGCCTCCAATTGTCTTTCGAGGTCCCCCGTCGTTCTGTCATCGATCAGGCGCCCTTCGTGATTGACGGCGTTCGGCGGAATGACGAGACATCCGGAAACTCCCCCGCCGCTTTTCACGGCCCGGATGATGTCTGCACCCGAGAGAAGCCCTGTGACGCCGACCGAACGTCCGAAGAGGCTGTTCCGAACGATGAGCGGCTTGATCTTCAGCTGCGGGCACTGTCGCTCTATCATCGGGAGTATGTACCGTTTCAAAAACCGTCCGCCGATCGTTCCCGTCACGACGGTCATATTCGTCTTCGGAATTCGCTGTTTTTTCAGTCGTTCGATATCGCGCGATACGTGCTCTAAAAAGAGACGACACATGCCGACTCCGTTTGCCAGTTGTGGAAATCCTTCGTATGCCTCCAGCTGCGGCAGCGCTCTTCTCGCGCGCAGATAAAGCTCGTCCGAGAGGTGCAGAAAATGCATGCCTCCCGTTTTGCCGGCGAATTCTCTTCTCTTTGCCTCGGCCCAATTTATGATAGCGCGCGCTTCATCATCGCGTATGCGGCGAAAGGGTTCGAGATTCGCACGATGCTTCGTCAACCCGACCGGCACCACAGCCACGGAGCGGCATGCGGGATAAAGGTTGAAGAGCGCTTCGACGGTCCGCTCGAGGGCCGTTCCGTCGTTTTTGCCAGGGATCAGCACCACCTGCGCATGCATCGTTATATCGCTATGCGCGAGCTGTTTCATGATCTCCATGATGTCGGCACGCATTTTCCTGCCGAAGAGATACTCCCGCAGCTTTTTGTCAACGGTATGCACCGACACGTATAGCGGTGAGAGTCTCAGCTCGATGATCTTTTTGATCTCTCTTTCGCCGATATCGTTGAGGGTGATATAATTGCCGAATAAGAAGCTGAGACGATAGTCGTCATCTTTGATGTAGAGAGACGATCGAAGGCCCGGCGGCATCTGATCTACGAAGCAAAATTTGCATTTGCTCCTGCACGTCATGAAAGTCATTTCCTCGTATTTGAGACGCGCCCTTTCGAACGAATCGATCGAGATGGTCCGCTCGATCCTCTTGCCGCCGCTCCGCTTGATCACAAAACGGGCCGAGCCCTCTTTCTGAGTGAAATAGAGCAGATCGAGCTGATCCTCGACCGGTCTGGAATCGATCGAGATTATTTCATCACCGGACCGGAAGATCCGGGATTGACCGCAGACTGATGCGATTCGTACTGGCATATCCAATCGAAAACCCCCCGTTCAGCGAGCCGTCCAGGGGGTTGTTTTTTAGTGGAGCGGGCAACGGGATTCGAACCCGCGACCCTCAGCTTGGGAAGCTGATACTCTACCAACTGAGTTATGCCCGCTTTTATTTTTATTCGTTTTAGACATAGAGCCTAACAGGTACCATGATCGCTGTCAAGATCGTTGAGCAGATCCCGCGACAGGGAAAGAACGGCGGTTGATGTATCCGGGTCGTCCGCGGCGAGCCACGTGATTTCCTCCTCTTTCCTGAACCATGTTATCTGGCGTTTTGCATACTGTCTGGTCGATTTTGTAATTTCGTCGATCATCCGCTCCCTGCTGATTTCTCCATGTATGAATGATATCACCTCGGGATATCCGAGTGTTCGCAGTCCCGGCCATTCTTCATCAGCCCCTTCACGAAGCAATTGCTCCACCTCCTCCACCCACCCGGTCTCGATCATTTTTCTCGTTCGCTCGCCTATACGCCGATAGAGTTTTTCCCTCTCCAATCTGAGTCCGATCTTGCGGTAGTGGATGTTCGCAGCGCGTTGTTGCGTGCGCTGACGCTCGAAATGCTCGCTGAGCGCAATTCCGGAGAGATGGTAGACTTCGAGCGCCCTGACGATTCGGTAGCGGTCGTGAGGGTGGATCCTCTCGGAGCTCTTTCGATCCACCGCCGTGAGTCTGCCGAAGAGGTCGCCGGTGGATATGTCCTGTACGGAGTGTGCGAAAGCAGCGCGTTCCTTCTTGCCCAGCTCGATCCGAAAGAAACCGTCGAGTATTGCTCGTAGATAGAGTCCCGAACCGGCGATGAGTATCGGGAGTTTCTTTCTCCCGGATATCTCGGCGGTCGCCTCGAGGGCCATTCCGGCGAAACGTTCCGCGTTATTTGATTCGTCGAGATCGAGGACATCGATGAGGTGATGAGGCACCTCGCCGCGCTCCCGAGCATTCGGTTTTGCCGTTCCGATATCTATCTTCCGGTATGCGGCCCGCGAATCTACCGAGACGATCTCGCCCCCCAGGGCTTCGGCGACCTGGAAACCGAGCACGCTTTTTCCCACGGCGGTGGGTCCGAGAATAACCAGTGCGTTCATTATTCCTTCGACGATACCGTCCGCTGGAAACGACGTTCCAATTCCGCTGTTTCCACCCTGAGCATGGTCGGACGCCCATGGGGGCAGGTAAAGGGGAATTCAGTCGCGAAGAGCTGATCGGTCAGGCTCTCCATCTCTTCTACGGAAAGTGTGGTACCGGCTTTAACGGCGCAGCGACATGCATATAGTTTCAGAAATTCCTCGATGCCTGTCCTGCCGCGCGTCTTTTCGCTCAGTATCTCCTGGAGAAGATCACCATCCTCCCAGTTCCTCACGCCGGCCGGGATGCCTCGCACGATGATCGATCGCGTTCCGAACGGCGCCACATCGAAACCGAGTGATGGGAGCACGCCGGAGATTGTTTCATACGTTTCGAATTCATCGGGCGAAAGATCCAGCGTGGCCGGGAAGAGGAGCGATTGCACCGTCGGATTCCCGCCGTTCACATTAGCCTTCGCCTCGTTGAACAGAATCCGTTCGTGGGCGGCGTGTTGATCGACGATCACGAGACCGCCCCTGATCTGGATCAGAATGAAGCTCCGGTGAAGCTGCCAATACAGTTTGCCCGCGGATGTGAGTTCACCTCCCCCCTCGCTCTGAAAGAGTGAAAGGGGGGCTTCGTGAAAGAGCCAGGAAGGCTTGTCGACGGCGGCGGATTCGAAACCGCCGCGGCGCTCTCCTTCGTCTCGCCGCCCGTACGCCCCCGTCATTCCTTCCGCCGGGCCGGGGAAGATCTTTCGATAGACCGTATCCACCCGATCCTTGAATGATGAGGAGCTTTCCCGAAGCGCTTCCCGAAGCGTTGTCGAGACGAGCCGATGCACTTCCCGTTCGTTCTTGAAGCGGATCTCAGCCTTTGCCGGATGAATATTGACATCGATGTCCTCCGGCGGAAGATCCACGAATAGCACGAAGAGCGGGTAGCGGTTCTGAGGGATGAGTGACTGGTAGGCCTGCAAAACCGCGTGAGAGAGGAGACGATCTTTGACGATGCGGTTGTTGACGAAAATGAATTGCAGCGAACGGTTGCCACGCGTCATGTTCGGCAGGGATATGAATCCGTGTATTGTGATATGCGTGGACCTCCTCTCGAGCGCTTCGAGATTTTCCATGATGGCCGACCCGAACACCCCCTCCACCCTTTCGGGCAGACTCGAGGGGGGCAGATTGAGCACCTGCGTATCACCCGATTTGAGCGTGAAGCCCGTTGCCGGGAAAGCGAGGGCATAACTCTGTATGAGAGATTGTATGCGGCGCATTTCGGAAGGGCCGCTCGAGAGAAATTTTCTTCTCGCCGGCAGGTTGAAAAAGAGGCTGCTGACGAAAATCTCCGTTCCGCGATTCTTCGCGCAGGGTGCATCGCTTAGGAGATCGTTCCCCCGCCACTGCATCTCCCTGCCCACATCTTCATTGTCCGTTCGCGATCTGATCGTCATATGACTGACCGCGCGGATGCTTGCAAGCGCTTCACCCCTGAATCCTAGCGTAGCAACGGTGTTAATATCCGCGGCGCTGCTGATCTTGCTCGTGGAGAAGTTCTCGAGCGCCAAGGGGAGCTCTTCTGAGGGGATGCCCGTTCCGTCGTCCTCTACGCTCATGGAGACTCTTCCTCCGTCGGAAAGGGCGATGGAGATTCGGTGTGCCGACGCATCTAAAGCATTTTCAACAAGTTCCTTGATGACGCTGACCGGGCGCTCGACGACCTCACCAGCGGCTATCTTGCCGGCTACATCCGGGAGCAGTTTTCTGATCACACGCATGCCTCCTCCATACCGTTCTCAAAATAAGCTGCAATGATAGCGATTGAAAAGCAAAGGGAAACGCAATCGGCTCCGCTTAGAAAGATATCACAGTAGCGAAGTGAAGAGCAATGATGAAAAGGGGGAGAGATACGGGGCGTCAGAGTTTCTCTTTGGCCTCGTTTATGAGATCGACGGCCGTCTCGGAGCTGCCCGGATAAAGAATGCAACTCGTTGACGGATAAAAGAGTTCGGGATCAAACACGCCTTTGACTATCAATGATTTCTTTATGTGCTCCATCAATCGCCCCTCGAACTGGCCGATGCGTTGAAAACTCTCGAGTGAGAGGACTGCGAAGATATCGCTCTCGATCCACGAGAAATAGTCGGACCTACGCACCTGTCTGCGGATCCCGAGGCTCAAATCGTTGACCAACGCCAATCCCGTTTGATAATCCTTCTTGAGAAAATTCTTCAATCCGTTGAGCTTGAACAAGGTAAGGATAAATCCATGGTGATAGCGATCCGCCCGCTTGATCTCATCGCTTATGTGCTCGATGAGTATCTTCTGGTTCGATCTGAGCAGGTCGTCGAAGGTCAGCGACTCGCCTTTGTGCTGTTCGGTTTTCTTTTTTCCAAACAGGGGCAGGAGGATGGCGCCGATTTTTCTGAGCAGATCGGCTTCGTGCTCGCCGAAAATGGACGAATCGAGCGGTGTGTCCGGGATCTTGTCATATCCGATGTAGACGGCTGTCTCGTCATCCGTCTTGAATAACGGATAGGCGATCACCGACCGGTACATAGACGGCTCTTCACTCATATCGATATCGATCGACAGGAAGCTCTTGATGATGGGCTCGCCCGACGATAGCACCAGCTTGACGATTTCGTTGTCGTACTCGATCCTCGTCTTGCGCTCCGGATCGGACTGCGGCAGATTGTAGTAGGACGTCTCCTGACCGCCGGGTCCCTCATAATGAAAGCAGCCTATCGAGGCCTTGACGAGAGACGAGATGAGGGCGGGCAGGCGCTTGATCTTGCTCGTCAATCCATCGAGCTCCATCATCGCAGGTGTCAGGGCGGAGAGTTTCTCGAGGCTATCCATCTTTCTCGACTGCCTGAGCTCTCTGAGCTGGGAAAAGGTGAAGAATCCGACCTGGAAGCGCAAGCTGTCTTTGAATTTGAAGAAACGATCGAGTACCGACAGGTTTGAGAATTCGATGACGAGAACACCAAGCGGCTGATTATGGACGAGAGGAAGGTATACCGAGGTGAGGCTTCCGCTCTCGGTTTTGAGCTTGAGATCGATGTCTCGGCTCGCCTCGGTCATCAGGACTTCCTCCTGGTTGAGGTAGGCCCTTGCGAGGCTTCCCTTGATACAATGTATCCTCGAATTCGGCGTGCCGATCGCAACCTGCTGGTCGCTGCCACCGAGGATCAGCCAGTCACCCTCGTCCGTTGCCGTGTATATCGTTACAGTGTCCGCATCGAGCTTGTCTACGAGAAAGGTACACAGGAAGGTAAACTTGTCATGGAATCCTACCTCCCTGTGAAAGAGTAACTCGAGATAATTTCTGATCTGGTATTCGATCTCCCTGATCTCGTGTGCATCTATCTTCAGGTGCTGGTGAAGTATCGGGGTGATTTTCGACGATAGCATCTCTATCGTCTCGATTTCGGTCTCCGACAGCTTCTTATCGCCCATGTTGGTCGAAACATTCAGGACGCCGATCAGCTGTTCGTCGTAAATTAGCGGCGTTGATATCGCGCTCTCTATCGTTTCCCGCTCGCGTCCTTCCCGGTAGAGGGGCGCGTCAACGATTTGCGTGATCAACCGGGATTTCTGCGTTTCCGCCACAACTCCGGCGATTCCCTCGCCGAGCCGCTGTCTCGTCTTCTCGACCACCTCGGAGCTCAATCCGGAGGCGTACCCGATGTAGAGTTCCCGCGCCTGTTCTGAGAAAAGCATGATAGAGCCGCTCGATGCATCGACCGCTCTTACCGAAATCTCGAGGAGCCATTTCAGTAACCGTTCCCGGTCCGTTATGCGCTCTATGTATTGCAACGCCTCTTCGAGGTGAACGGGCCATGGATGGTGAGGCTCTCCCTTCTCTTCCTCCGTTGGCGAAGCTAGATAATTGACTGCTTCGCTTGGATTTATGATCCTCTTGCTTTCGGTCTGAAGGAGAAGAATCTCCTGCTCGAACCGCTTTCGTTTCTGGGTGACGATGATGTAGTCGGCCTTCGCGAAGGTACTGAGGAAGGAATTATCCGAGAATGTGGGAACGCCAATAATTTCAGCTATTTCCATCGCCACTGCGCGAGGATCCCGATCATAGACGGCAATAACGCTGACGCCGGGCGTTCGGTGAAATTCACTGAGGATATTGAGCTCTTCCTCCCCGCCACCGAGGATCGCTATTTTTTTTGAATTCTGCACTGCCTTCTCCGAATGTCAGGACTACTTTATAGTAATCCAACCGAAATGTAGCAAGAGTCAAGCCAGTCAACGATTTTGGATCATGGATGCTTGGCTGTCCTGTGGAGTTCGGCGAGAAGCTGCATTGCCTCCAGCGGGGTCATCGAATCGATATCGATTGCTTCCAGTTTCTCTCGCAGGGGGTCGATCTTTTTGAAAAGGCGGGTTTGTTCGACCCGAGAGGGGGACGGCCTCGCCGGTCCCTCTTCGAGGGATTCCAGTATCTCGGTGGCCCGCAAAATCACTTCCTCCGGCAGTCCCGCCAGGCCGGCAACGTGAATGCCGTAACTCCTGTCACTCGCACCGGGCCGGATCTTGTACAGAAATATGACTGAATTACCCCAATCTTTGACATCCACACGCAGGTTCTGAACACGGCTGTAGCGCTCCGAGAGATGAGTCAGCTCATGGTAGTGGGTTGCGAAGAGCGTCTTAGGCCTTCTGTTGGTGTTTTCGAGGAGAAACTCGGTCACCGCCCAGGCTATACTGAGGCCATCCATCGTGCTCGTCCCTCTGCCGACTTCGTCGAGGAGCACTAGACTCTTCGACGTGCAGTTGTGAAGGATCTTCGCCGTTTCCTCCATCTCCACCATGAACGTGCTCTTTCCCATGGCGAGGTTATCGCTCGAACCGACTCTCGTGAAAATCCGGTCCATGATCCCGACCTCGGCCCTCGATGCCGGGACAAAGCTTCCCATGTGCGCGAGGATAGAAATAATCGCAGCCTGCCGTATGTATGTCGACTTCCCTCCCATATTCGGTCCCGTTATGATCAGCACCTGCTTCTCACTGGGACGAATGATCAGATCGTTAGGGATGAAACTCTTATTAGATATGATCTCGATGACGGGATGTCTTCCCTCGGTGATAATCAGATTGTTGGAATCGTTGACCTCTGGTCTGCAATAATCACGTTCGAGCGCGAGGTCCGCGAGCGAGGATAGAACATCGACGATGGCAACCGCCTTTGCTATATGCTGCAGTACGGCGCTCTCATGGGAGATTTTATCGCAGATGTCGGAGAAGATTTCCCTCTCCATTTCAACGCGTTTCGATTCCGAAGTCAGGATCGTCTGTTCCCGTTCCTTGAGCTCGGCCGTCACGTAGCGTTGAGAGGACACGAGCGTTTGCTTGCAGGTATAGTCCTCGGGGACCTTATCGTCATGGATCCGTGAAACCTCGATGTAGTAGCCGAATACCTTGTTGTACCCCACCTTGAGCGACGGTATCTTCGTTCGCGTGCGCTCGGTTTCCTGAAGCCGTGCAATCCATTTCTTCCCGTCGGCGGATTCAGCTATGAGCGTATCGAGGCGGCTGTCGTAGCCCTTCTTGATTACTCCGCCGTCACGAAGGTGAGAGGGACAGTCGGGATTGATGCTCTTGGCGATGAGCTCCTTTGCCGCAACCCGGCGATCGAGTTCTTGGGCCGCATGCGTGGTTATGCCGGTCTCGAGCTTCGATAGCGTCTCGGCGATCCCCGGCGCCCTTTCAAGTGCTTCCCCGAGGGACAGAAGGTCGCGAGGCAAGGCTTTCTCAGTCGTTATTCGTGACAGGAGTCTCTCGATATCGGGGAACGCGTTGAGCCGCCCTTTCAATTCACGTAGCGTTATCTGATCCGAGCGAAAGGCCTGAATGGCGTCGAGACGGCTCTCGATCGATCCAATATCCCTCAAAGGATGTGTGAGCCAGGCCCTGAGCTCCCTCGCTCCCAACGGTGTCTCGGTGCGATCGAGATGATGTACGACCGTCGTTTCGGTCGAGCTCCCCCTCAAAGGCTCGAAGATCTCGAGGTTTCTCAGCGTTTCGGAATCGAGAAAGAGCGCTTCGTTCGAAACGATGAGACGCAGGTTCGTGATGTGCGTCAGATCGCTCTGCCTCAGGCTTTTGGCATATCCGATGAGCGCGCCGGCGGCGGCGACGGCAAGAGGCTTTTCCTCGATACCGAAGCCGGCGAGGGTTTCAACCCGGAAATGCCGTTTGAGTGTATCTTCTCCTTCCGCTTCCCCGAACTGAAAGGGTTCCAGCTCGGTAAACGAACGGACCGTATCACCGAGAATATCACGGATGCCTTCCGTTCCCTCGGGGATGATCGCTTCCCTGATCGTATATCCCGCCAGCAGGTTTTCGGTGACCGAGATCGGTTCTTCTCCGGCGCTCAAATTCCCCGTCGACACGTCGAGGAGAGCGAATCCGCAGCGGTTGTTTCTCGAAACGAGGGCGATGATGAAGTTGTTTTCGCTCTCGGTCAGTGTTGCCGGAGACAGCGCCGTTCCCGGTGTAATGATATCCGTCACTCTTCGCCTTACGATTCCCCGCGCAGCCGATGATTCCTCTACCTGATCGCATACAACTACCTTTCGGCCCGCCTGCAAAAGCTTCGCAATATATGCATCGGCTGCATGAATCGGCACTCCGGCTAGCGGAACGGGATTTTTCTTGTCCTTGTCGCGGGTTGTGAGCGTTATGTTGAGAAGACGCGAGATCTCTTTTGCGTCGTCGTAGAACGTTTCGTAAAAATCGCCGACCTGAAAAAAGAGAATTCCGTCTCGGTACCGGTCTTTTATCTCCCGGTATTGGCTCATGAGAGGTGTCAACTTGAAGCTCATTTAGTCGAGAGGAAGAACCCGACCGTAGTAGTCGGTTTCATTGCTGATCCGCGCCGCTTTTTCTTCGGCTTCCTGCCTGCTTACGAACTTTCCCACCCGGACGCGGTGCCAGATCTGGCCGCTGCGTGCCGCGCGCTCCACCCGAACATCACGTGTTACCATCTTTAGTTTTTCCGCCAGCCTGATAGCATTTTCTCTTTCGGTGAATGCACCGAATTGCAGCGTGTACCTGGGGGTTTCCGCATGGCGGACCGTTTCGTTTTCTTCCGGCGCCTCCCGTTGCTCACCTCCTTTCCGACCGGTTCTGGATCTCCCCGATCCTCTCGTAAAACGAAGCATGTTGATCTTCTCGCGTGCCTTCGGCGATTCGAGAGATTGCGGAAATTGATGAACGATCGTCTGGTAGGTTTCTATCGCTTTCTGCTTCTCGCCGAGAATCTCGTAGCATTCCGCAAGCTTGAATCCGGCTATCGGATTCGAATGCCCGCCCGCTATCGTTTCGTATCGATCGACCGCATCCTCGATCTTCCCCTCCTGCATGTCCAGCTCGGCGAGTGCCATGTAGCTCCAATAATGAAACGTCCCACGGTCTATCAGCATCAGGTCCCGCCGCGCCCTCTCTGCATCTCCCGTTTGCCTCCGGCACAATGCGCGAAAATATATCGCTTCGAGCCGGTCATCGGAGTACCCCTTGCTCGGCAACTCCGAGAGCAGATTGATCGCCTGAAAATATTCCCCGGAGGCATAGTAGATCTTGGCCAGTGATACCTTCGCTTTAAGCGCCTCCTTCGTACGGCCGGCGGCGATCACTTCCCTGTAGATCGGCTCAGCCGTATCGACCCGCGTTTCGAGCTGAGCGAGCAGAAGGAGAGCCTCGCTGTAGGATTTTCCGCTGAAGCCGGGCAATTCACGCTTCAGATCCGATTTCGCTTCCTCGTACTCCTTGTTTCTGTACAGCCGCCTGATGCTCCGAAGGCTTGCAGATTTGGCTTCGGCCGCATGCAGGAGTAATGAACAAATGCACAGTACGGCTATTTTGTTAATCGTGAATCGTGTCATGTTTTCTCGTGAATGTGCCAAAACCGGAGCAACGAACGCAGTAGGCGAGCGGCACTTCGGTGGCGTTGCCGCACCGAACGCAGGTAAATACCGGAGTTTTTTCTGTTTCCGCATCTATCTTTTTCAAAGCGGCGCCGGCTTCCTCGAGCCTTCCTTCGATCAGATATACTGATGCCAGGCGCGCGTGGATTGTCGGAGAGGCCTTTCCCGAAGCCAGACCGTTCTCGAGGATGGCCTCTGCTCTGTCGAACTCTCCCTTTTTTTCGTAGAATGAAGAGAGGGCGGCAACGAGGGCCGGATTTCCGGGATATTTTTGAAGAAGCTCGACCAGGATTTTCTCCAGATCGCGGAATTTTCCGGATTCATAGAGAACCTTTTCCAGCAGCGGTACCACTTCGCCGAAGTGTTCGATGTCCATATGGAGAAGCCGTTCCCACATAGCAGCCGCTGTGCTCAGGTCGTTCTCTTCCATGGCAACGAGACCCGCCACATAGAGTGAAGGCGTCGAATCCGCATCTTCCTTCCTTGCGCGATCGAGAAATTTTTTCGCATCGTCCCTCCTGCCCTCCCGCCTGATGGTGTCCGCCACGGTTGCGAGGTATGAAGCCCTCTTTGGAGCGCTCATGCCCGAGTCGAGCCGGGAAATCTCTTTGAGCATTGCGTACGCGCGTTCGAAGTCTCCGTTCTGATGATACAGGGTATGAAGCTTGAGAAAGACCTCCAGATCCTTTTTCCTGCTCTGCATGGCTTCGAGAACCTGAATGGCTCTATCGATCCTGCCTAGACTCGCCAGATCCTCGGCGATGGCGAGTTGAATCGCCTTCTCTTCGTCGTATCCGAGCTCCCGCCTGACGGTGAGGCTCCTGTGTATCTGCAGCGCCTTCTCGGACTGGTTGTTTTCCCTGAGCAGGTTTCCGAGCTGGAGATATGCGTCGACGTCGCCTTCGCCGTTCTTGACTGCACGGGTCAAAAGATGCATGGCGTCTTTTCTGCGGCCGTCGATGAGCGCATACAGCGCGTCGATGTACGAGCTGCGGTGAATTCGCCGTTTCCGTTTCCGCTGGAATAAGAGCGTTGCAACGAGCAGGACAACAGCCGCCGCCAGAATTATGAGCAGAATGAGTTTTATATTCACGGTACCCCCGCTCCCGTTATGTCTCTCGAGGTTATTCGATGTCTTCCTGTGCCGGTTCTTCGTCGAGGGGAAGATTCCTCAGATCCGATATCTCCTGATTCAGCTTTCGGATTTCTCTCTTCGCTTTAATCAAGCCCAGTTTGAGTTGCGCTTCACGGAGCCATGCACCGATTGCCCACACGAGCATGCCGCCAATGAATGTTACAACCAAGATGACGTTGAGTTCCAGGTCGAAAAACGTGCGTGTATAGAGGTGGAACGTCACCTTGGTCCCTGCGTTTTCCGTGCCGAGCCAAATGAGTGCTACAGCGCCGAGCAATACTAAAACGCCGCGGATGATCCACACTTGATCTACCTCCTTGCCAGTTCTTCTCCTACCAATGTGAATGCCTGCAGTTTTGTCAGCTTGACGGGAACGACATCTCCCTCTCTCAGGTGATCACCCGGTACGAGCACATTTCTGAAATGAGGGGTTCTTCCCTTCAAGAATTGATAGTTACCTATTTGCACCTGACCGTCAAGAAGGATTTCCGTGATGGAGCCGATCTGCCGTTCGAGTGTTTCCCGCCGGATATCCCGTATCGTTTCATTCAGAGTTGCGAGGCGTCTCTTCTTTATTTCGAGGGGCACGTCGTCGGCCATTTGTGCCGCTGCGGTTCCTTCGCGCGGCGAGTACTTGAACGTGAAGGCGGAATCGAATCGAACCGCCTCGATCAATTCCATCGTATCCTGAAAATCCCCGTCCGTTTCACTCGGAAAGCCGACAATGATATCAGTCGTCACCGACAGGCCGGGAACAATCGCTCTTGCCTCGTCGATAGTTGCGAGATATTCCTCACGGGTGTATCCCCGATTCATCAGTTCGAGAATCCTATTGCTTCCCGCCTGTACCGGGAGGTGAATGTGCGGGCACAACCGTTCGTCTTCGGCCATGATCCGGAAGACGTCGCCTCTCACGTCTCTCGGATGGGTGGTGAGGTATCTAACTCGTCTGATTGCGGTGCGGGCGAAGATTATCTCGAGCAAACCGGGAAAGCCGACGCCTTCAGATTCATACGACATCACATTTTGACCGAGCAATGTCACTTCCTTTGTTCCCCCTTCGATCATGGCTTCCAATTCTCGCAGAATCGTTTCAGCACCCTTGCTTCTCACCTTGCCTCTGAGATATGGAACGATGCAGTACGAACAGTAGTTCTCGCAACCGCGGGTTATCGAGAGGTATCGAACGGGAGAGCCCTGTTTGCCCGTTCCCCGAAGGGCATATGTTACATGATCGTCCTGCGCGAGGAGGGTGAATCGACCGCCTGTTTCGATCGCCTCCCGGATAACGGAAGGCAGGTAGCGGTAGGACATCGTGCCGGCGATTATGTTGAGTCCATCGACGCGGTCGAAAAGCCGCTTACCCATGCGCTGGGCCATGCAGCCGCAGACGGCCGTCACCGAATTGTTCTTCCGCGCCAGTTCCGCAAGCCTGTTGATCGCCCTGTTTTCCGCATGTTCGCGGACACTGCAGGTGTTGACGAGTATGATGTCTGCATCGTCCGGCGAGGAAACCGTCTTGAATCCCTCGTCGGAGAGCATCGATTCGATGACTTCGGTGTCATAGGCGTTCATCTGACAGCCAAAGGTCTCACAGTAGAAGCTGTACTCTTTCATGGGATGGTTCCCAGTGCGCCGGCGCCGGGTGAGCAGCCGTCGTGAAGCGTTCTTCCGTACAGCCGGCCTCTCGAGTAATGGGTTATTCTCACAGCGACGAGCTTGCCGGCGAGCTTCGAAGGACATCGAATGTACACTTCGCAATAATTGCCGGTGAGTGATCGGGAGAACCGGGAAAAACGGTGCGTCGGGCCCTGGACGAGCGCCGACTCGACGCCGCCGACGCGCGACTGCAGGAATTCTCTCTTTTTCAGTTTGCCCAGTCTGATGAGTTTCTTGCTGCGGCGCTTTTTCACTTCGGGAGGTACCTGCCCCGGCATCACGGAGGCCTCCGTACCAGGACGCTTCGAGAAGCTGAATACATGAAAATAGCTCAGGGGCAGCTCCTTCACGAAGGCGTATGTATTTGCGAAATGCTCATCGTGTTCGCCCGGAAATCCAACGATGATATCGGTACCTACTGAAATGCCGCTGCAGGCGTCTACCACGCCATCGATTTTGCTCCTGAACTGCGCGGTGTCGTAGTTTCTGTTCATGGCCCCGAGAATCGAATCGTCTCCGCTCTGGAGCGGGATATGAAGGTGTGAGGCGATTCGATCCGATGCCGAGAACAATGACAGCAATCGGGGTGTGATTTCGTTCACTTCGATACTGCTGAGACGTATCCGTACCCGCTCGGTTTGCTCGAGAATCGTATTCAGGAGCCCGGAGAGACTGTTCTCCGGCGAGAGATCCAGGCCGTAGCGTCCGATATGGATGCCGGTCAGTACGATTTCATTGAATCCGTTTTCTTGGAGGATTCCGATCTGGTCAAGCACTTCGCCGGCTGGAACGCTTCGGCTTTGTCCCCGCGCCCGGGGGATAATACAGTAGCTGCACGCTGAATTGCATCCCTCCTGAATCTTGATGAATGCTCTCGAGTGATCGAGAAAATCGTCGATAACAATCGCGTTCCGTTCTTCCGGTTCATCGAGTGTTCCTTTTTCGTGCGTCACGCCGTTCGAATGTTCATCTATCATTCTGTTCAGGATGCCCGGCAGCGCCTGCTTGTCCCTGTTGCCGAAAACATGATCGACTTCGGGCATGCGCTCGAGATTGTGCGGCTGCGTCTCGGCGTAACAGCCGGTTACGACGATAACGGCGTTCGGAGAGACCCGTTTCGCCCTTCTGATGGCGTTTCGGCAGCGTGAATCGGTCTTCCCCGTAACCGTGCAGGAGTTGATGATATAGTAGTCGGCCCCCTCATCGAATCGCCGGTGCAGCCAGTTCGATCTGACAAGGGATTGTCTGATGCACTCGGACTCGTATTGATTGAGTTTGCATCCGAGAGTGATGATAGAGAAAGACTTTTTTGATTCTCCGCGAGAATTCATCATTCACCGCTTCAAAATAGTAAAGAGAGGGTGAAGATCCCACCCTCTCTTCCTCAGATACGCATAGCTGTGGTATACGTTTGAACCTATTCTTTCTTTTCTTCTTCGGGAGCCGGTGGGGAATCCGTTTCGGCCGCTTCGGAAGATTCCGGTTCTTGCGCCGGGCGTTCTTCGGCTTCGGCCGACCGTGGAGCTTCCTCCGGCTCTTCCTCGTCATGCGCGACTGCAGCGTCGTCGGGCACCGGATGCGGGACTGCCGCGTCGTCGGGCACCGGATGCGCGACTGCCGCGTCGTCGGGCACCGGCTCCTCACCAGTTAGCGGTTCAGGCACGGATTCGGTGACGGGAGCTTCGATATCCGTTTCAGGTTCCTCAGGCGCTTTTTCGTCCCGCGTTTCGACGGGGGCCTCACTTTCGGGCGCCTCTCTCTTGAGGTCCCTGTCTTTCTTCATGAAACGCTTTTTGAACTCGGCGATCTGTTCCGGGCTCTTGTCCTCGAGGTACGCCGTTACACTCAAAACGATGCGCTTGTTCTGCGGATCCATCTTGATGACCCTGCAGGGAATCTCCATGTCGCTCTTGAAATATTCGGACGGTTTCTTCAATCCATCGAGTCCGAGGTGAGACACGGGGATGAAGCCTTCGACGTCCGCTTTCAGTTCGACAACGGCGCCGCGATCGAGAAGTCTCGTGATCTTTCCGGAGATTTCGGTGCCGATTGTAAATTCCTTCGCGAGCTCCGTCCAGGGATTCTCGCGGGTCTGCTTTATGCCGAGGCTGATACGCCGCTTGCTGCTGTCGATTTCGAGCACTACGATTTCGACATCATCGCCCTTCTTGACGAATTCCGAAGGATGGCGTACCCGCTTCGCCCAGGACATATCGGAGATATGAACGAGACCGTCGATTCCGTCCTCTATCTCGACAAAAGCGCCGAAGTTCGTCAGATTTCTCACCTTGCCCTTCAAGCGTGTTCCCGGGGGGTACTTGTTCTCGAGGGCTTTCCACGGATCCGGTTCGAGCTGTTTGAGGCCCAGCGAGATCTTTTCGTGCTCCTTGTCGATATTGAGCACCACCGCTTCGACCGTGTCTCCGATTGCTACAACCTTCGAAGGATGCTTTACATGGCGTGTCCAAGACATCTCGGAAATATGAATCAATCCCTCGATTCCCTTCTCGAGCTCGACGAAGGCGCCGTAATCGGTGATCGAGACCACCTTTCCGCGCATCTTCTTTCCGATGGGATACCGTTCCTCTACCCCTTCCCACGGGTACGGCGTAAGTTGCTTGAGACCGAGCGAAATCCGCTCTCTGGCAGGATCGAAATCGAGTATTTTGACTTTCAGCTGATCGCTGATAGCCACGACCTCCGAAGGATGGCTCACCCGCCCCCATGTGAGATCGGTGAGGTGCAAGAGACCATCGATTCCGCCGAGGTCGACAAATGCACCGAAGTCGGTGATGTTTTTCACAATGCCTTCCCGTTCCTGCCCGACTTCGAGCTCTGCGAGGAGTTGCTTTTTCTTTTCCTCCCGCTCCTTTTCGAGCACTACCCGTCTCGAAACTACGATATTCCGCCTTCTCTTGTTCAGCTTGATGATTTTGACATCGAGTTCCTGTCCAATGAGCTCATCGAGATTCGGGACCTGTCGGAGCGCGATCTGGGAACCGGGAAGAAAGGCCTCGACTCCCATAAGCTTCACAACGAGTCCGCCCTTGATGCGCTTGTCGGCACATGCCTTGACGACTGTTCTGTTATCGTAAGATTTCTTGATATCGTCCCAGGCCCTGAGAAAGTCCGCCTTTTCCTTCGAAAGAACAATGAGGCCGTCCTGGTTTTCCATCTTCTCGAGTAAGACGTGGAATATATCGCCGTATTTGACTTCCTTGCAATCGGCGAATTCATTTATCGGGATCGTTCCTTCGCTCTTGAAGCCGACGTCGAGTAT
The DNA here is from genome assembly GCA_965369375.1 of uncultured bacterium. Lineage (GTDB taxonomy): Bacteria > Krumholzibacteriota > Krumholzibacteriia > Krumholzibacteriales > Krumholzibacteriaceae > CBDUQN01. The sequence goes on from CBDUQN010000003.1 coordinate 23,757, forward strand.
TACTTCCTTCTCCGTCACCGAATAAACGGTTCCCTCTACTATGTTTCCTTCACGGAGATCCTTCGTTTTAATGTTTATGCCGGCGAGGGCTTCGGCCCAGTCCGTTTCTTCCTGAATCTCTCCACTCAACTCATCCGTTTTGACCTTTTCGAAGATTTCCAGATATGACGGCGCATTTCTCTGCGTGGCCGTTCTTGCAACCTCCTCATCAGGTTTTCCCGTGTTCACCTCGGGGTTGGTTTTTGATCCTCTCAGATTCTCTTCTTGCATTAATAAATCTCCTCCTTACGTATTGGATTTTAGCAGGTTATATGATAAGTGCTTTTGCTGCTGCATGCAAGCCATTTCTTGGGCCGACGGATGAGAGTTCACGCATTCGAGGGAATCTCGTTAAGTCGATCGAGGACGGCATCGATTACCCAGTCGGGCGTCGATGTTCCAGTGATGAGCCCAACACGTTTCGAGCTCTCGAACCATGTTTCGTCTATCTCGTCCGCTGTTTCGATGAATTTCGTCTCGATCCCGGCATCGAGGCACATCTGGAATAATCTCCGCGTATTAGAGCTCTTTCTCCCTCCTACGATAAGCATGAGGTCAACATGCTCGGCCAGTTCGAGGGTCGCCTCGCGTCTGAGCACGGTCGCCTGGCATATCGTGTCGTAGACTAGCAGATCGGGTACCAGTCCGGCGAGCACTTCGATAATCTCATTCGCCTTTTCCCGGGAAAAGGTTGTCTGTATAACGACTCCGGCTTTCGAAATACCTTCTATCTTCTCGGCTCCATTTACGGAATTAATGATAAACGCTTTATTTCCCGCGTGAGACGAGATGCCCCGGACCTCGGGGTGATCGCTGTCACCGATGATGATGACCTGGTAAGATTCTTCCGAGAGTTTCATTACATGCTTCTGGCTTTTCAGTACGAACGGGCATGTGGCGTCTATCAGTTTGATTCCCCGCCGTTTCGCCTCCTCAATCAGGTTGGGTTGCGCTCCGTGGGCGCGTATCACGAGCGTGGAACCCTCTTCTATTTTGTCGAGGGAGTAAACCGGTTCGACTCCCTGTGATCTGAGCTTCTCTACCGCCTGGATGTTGTGAATTACTTCACCGAGCGTGTATATCTTGCCCCCATGCTCCTCGAGTCCCTGCTCGATGAGACGCATCGCCCTCTTTACGCCGAAGCAGTATCCCGTGTAGGGAGAGAGTATTATTTCAAGCTTCTGCTTCATGTTTCAGCATCTCCATCTCATTATGAACCATCGAGCTGAGAACCTGATAGTCCGTTTTCTTTTCCGGTGAAGCGTATCCGTCCGGGATCCGTATCGGCGGACCGATATGAACGGCGAGCCGTTCCTTTCTGAGCATGCAGGCTCTGAGCTTGTTGGACCCCATTACGTAGATGGGAACGATGCTTCTGCCCGTATTGAGCGCGATGAATCCGAGACCGCCTTTGAGTGGAGCGATTTCACCCGTCTTCGACCTCGTCCCTTCGGGAAACATGAGAATGGAATCGTTACCCTTGAGTTTGCTCATTACGAGACGTAGCGTTTTGCGATCGATTTGGTCGCGATCGACCGCTATCGCATTGTACTTTCGTATCAGCCAGCCGAATAATCTGTTTCTGAAGAGCTCCTTCTTGGCCATGTACCATACCTCTCGATTCAATGTGCACCCGACAATCGGGGGGTCGGCGTATGCGAGATGGTTGCTGGCCAAAATAAAGTTTTCCCGGTAACGCAGGTTTTCCTCTCCGCTGATTCTCAATCCGAAAAGGATCTTGAAGGATGCGCGTATCAGGAAATACGCAATACGGTAGTTGAAGTCCATTCTATTAAACGGATCCTTCCCCCGCCGCCATACCTTGAGATCCGCCAACCGCACCGAGACCTCGCGCGTGAGAGACTCGATGATGTGAACCTGTTCTTCGATCGTCATGTCCGAAGTGTCTATAACGAGCGATCCCGGGGGACGAAGCAAGGGACTGTGTTCACGGCTCGAGTCGATCGAGTCTCTTCCGAGGATATTTTCCCTTGCTTCTTCGATATTTTGCTCTATTCCCATGCGTACGAGCTGATCGACTCTTCTCGATGCCCTCGTTTCGATATCGGCCACGAGAAAGATCTTCACATGCGCAAACGGGAATACGACGGAACCGGTGTCACGACCCTCCGCAATGATTCCACCGCGGGAAGCGATCCTTCTCTGAATCTTTACCATCGCATTTCTCACGCCCCTATGCCGGCTGACGGGAGAAACATGCCGTGATATTTCCGGGTCACGTATCTCCCGCTCGATGTTTCTGCCTGAGAGGTGCAGCGCCGGTTTGCCGTCAACCGTCTTCAATTCGAGATCGAGCGATTCCGCCACGCGGGAGGCTCTTTCACCGTCATCGGGCTCTATCTGCTGTTTGAGCACCTGATGGGTCACGGCGCGGTACATCGCTCCGGTATCGAGATAGGTGAGTCCGAGACGTTGCGCGAGTAATGCCGCCGTCGTGCTCTTGCCCGATCCGGCGGGACCGTCGATCGTGATGACGAGACTCTTCAAGATTTCCTGTATTTTCTGGTTTCTGTCCATTTGAGGAAAAGTACAGATGACGATCGTAGCGTTATCTGAATCCGCTCTATAGTTACACAGGTTTCAGAAGTTCTTTGATGGCATCGATGAATTTCTTGTTCTCGTTCGGCGTGCCTATCGTTACTCTGAATGATTCCTCCCCGAGGCCGAATGGCTTCATTCCCCTTACGATGATTCCCATATCCATCAGTTTATTGATGATATTTCCGTTCTCCCTCGGCGGAATAACGAGAAGGAAGTTCGTCTGCGAGGGAGGAACGGTAAAGCCGAGTCCGAGGAGCTCCTGCCTGATATGTTTCTTCTGAAGTTCGTTTTCTTCCTTGCGTACGGCTATCTTGTCGAAGTGCTCGAGCGCCGCCCGCGACGCCGCCTGCGCGATCCGGTTTACGTTGAATGGTTGTCTGACCTTGTGCAGGCAGGTAACGGTATCCTTGTGTGATATCGAATATCCGACCCTCAGGCCGGAGAGGGAATGAATCTTTGAAAAGGTTCTCAGGACGACGATATTGTCCCTTTCCTTGAGCAGCTTGAGGGTATCGGGAAAGTCATGGGCGGTAACGTATTCAAAATATGCTTCATCGAATAAGACGAAGATGTCCGGCCGCAGGTCCTCGAGAAACCGTTCGACTTCGTCCTTTGTGACATACGTTCCTGTTGGATTATTCGGATTGCAGATAAAGATGATCTTTGTCTTCAGGGTCACACGCTGTTTAATCGCCTGAAGGTCGAGGCGGTAATCTTTCAGAGGCACTTCGAACGCTTTCACGCCGGCCAACTGGGAGACGATCGGATATATGATGAAGCTCGGAAAAGGGTAGATGATCTCTTCATCGGGTTTGGCGAAGACGCGGACGAACAGATCTATAATTTCATTCGAGCCGTTGCCGACAAATATCTGGTCGTGATCAACGCCGAGATATTCGGCGAGTTCTCTCGTGAGGTAGAAACATCCCGAGTTGGGGTATCTGTTTATATTGCTCAATTCACCTTGGATCGCCTGCATCACTTCATCGATCGGAGGATACGGATTCTCATTCGAAGCGAGCTTGACAATTTCACCTTCGAACTGCTTTTCCCTCCTGAATTCTTCGATCGGCTTGCCGGGAACGTACGGCTTCACGCTTTTCAGGTGAGTCTGCAGCTTGTCCTTTATGTCCATATTTGGTTTCTCCTTCAGACCAATCCCGTCAGTTCACGCAGGCGATTTTCTTCTTCCTCCGTCAGGAGTCTGATATCTCCTGTTTGTAAATCTCTAAATTCGAGATCGCCCATTGCGCTTCTGTGCAGTTTGAGAACCGTGTGCCCGAAATGTGAAAACATTCTTCTGACTTGCCGCTTACGCCCCTCTTTAAGAATAACCTCGAGTTTCGTATGGTCCCTATCCCTGTCGAGGATAGTTACCTTGCATGGCAGCGTCGAAAAGTCGCCATGCCGTATCCCCGATTCCAAGTTTCGCACCGTTTCGTCCGACACCATCCCTTCGACCGTTACGCGGTACGTCTTCTCGATCTTGAAACGGGGATGGGTCAGACGATACGCCAGATCCCCGTCGTTCGTGATGATCAGAATACCGGATGTATCGAGATCCAGCCGGCCTACCGGGAACAACCGCTCGGTGTACCCTTTTTCCCGCACCAGGTTTATTACCGTTTTCCTGTTGAACGAGTCACTTGCGGTGCTGAGCACTCCCGTTGGTTTGTTCAGTACGAGAACGAGTCTCTTTTGGTTCCAGAGAACCTTCTTTCCATCGACCGTGACCCGGTCCCTGCGAGGATCGATTTTCAGCTTGAAGTTCTCGATCCTCTCTCCATTAACGCATACGACTCCACTCTTTATAAGCTCCTCGCATTTCCTCCTCGCGCCCAATCCCGCCGTCGCGAGGTATCGGTTGATCCTAACCAGTTCGGTCATTCTCCGTTCGGCCGGCTGCCGCCATCCGCTCCGGTCTCGTGCTCGGCGGTGACATCTGGATTATCCGCTTCCGTTTCCTCTTTCGGCATGACGGCCGTCCGGCTTTGCAGAGCGGTATCTTCGACGTCTCCGAGATCCCCGAGATTTTTCTCGAGCTCTTCAATACTCGGCAGATCCCGATAGTCCTTCAGACCGAGATATTCTAGGAATTTCCTCGTTGTCGAGTAGAGGTAGGGTCTTCCGACACCATCTCCCCTGCCGGTTATCGTAATGAGATCCCGGTCGGTCAGTGTCGCAAGAACGCCATCGCAATTCACGCCGCGAATCGCTTCAATCTGCATTCTGCTGATCGGCTGCTTGTAGGCGACGATGGCGAGGGTTTCGAGCGAAGGCTTTGAAAGCCGGGCCTTTCTCCTGCTCTTGAAGAGCTTGACAACGATCGGCGAAAACTCAGGCAAAGTCGTTACCTGGTAACCGCCTGCCACCTCGACGATCTCGAAGCTTCTCATATGGGAACTGTAAAAGTCCGAGAGTGATGCGATCGCCGCCCGGATATCTTTCGTTGAAGAGGTTCCGGTAATAGCCGCGAGCCTGCCGGGGGAAAGAGGAGTATCCGAGGCGAACAGCAGTGCTTCGATCATCCTCTCGAGCCGGTTTTGCTCAATGGTCGCGTTTCTCCCTTGTTCTGTCCGTTCCGTCATCCGTGTGAATATATGGTGAAACCCCCGGCCTGTAAAGCCAGATGTCCGATTCATTCGACATCTGCCGCGCCACGATCTCACCGAGCCGGATCAGCTCCAGAATAGAAAGGAACGTAACGATAACGTTCATCCTGTCGAAGCCGTCTTGAAATAGCTCGGTGAACAATACTTCGGATTGCTTGCTGATCATATCCCGTATGGCCTCGATGCGTTCCTCGGTCGTAATCGAGTCGCGCTCGATCGTGTAGGACACCTGCATCTTCAGATCGTCGAGCACCTTGCGGAAGGCTTCGACGAGATCGAAGAGCGTAACCTCCATCGGCTGCACGAGATCATCCTCGATCTCCGGCGTCGGAACAGCTCTCGTATATACCCTTCTCCTGTCCGCCTCACGCTCGGCGAAATGCTCCGCCGCCCCCTTGTACTTTCTGTATTCGATGAGGTTCCGAACCAGTTCGTCGCGGGGATCTTCCTCCTCTTCTTCTTCGAGACGCCGGGGCAGGAGCATCTGAGCCTTGATCCTCATGAGCGTCGCCGCCATAACGAAGAACTCGCCCGCCACCTCGAGCTCGAGTTCCTTCATGATCTCTATGAACGAGAGGTATTCACGGGTGATGTGCGAGATGGGGATATCGTAAATATTGATTTTGTCTCTTCTTATCAGATGCAGCAGAAGATCGAGTGGGCCTTCGAATTGCTTGAGGCATACGTGGTAACTCATAAACTGGTTTTTCCGGCTCCTTCCCTCCCTCCTCCCGAGGGGATTCTATCAACATCCCATACGGATAGCACACTATGCTATGAGAACGTCTTAACCCTGTCAACTCTTTACTTTACCCACGGGGATGAAAGGTTCGATGCACTTCGAGCAGGTAATCCATGTCGAGCTTTGTATATATCTGTGTCGTCGAAATGCTGGAATGGCCGAGTAATTCCTGAACCGCCCTCAGATCCGCCCCCCCCTCGATCAGATGCGTCGCGAAAGAGTGCCTCAGCGTGTGCGGCGAGACTGAGGTGGGGAGCCCGGCTCGTATGGCGTATTTCTTCAGTATTTTCCAGAAGCCGACCCGAGAGATCGGATTTCCCCGGTAGTTGAGGTAGACATATGGTGATATGCGATTCTTGAGAAGCCTCGGGCGGGATTTTTCGAGATAGAGGTTGAGTGCTTTTTTGCATTGCGCCCCGTAGGGAACGTAACGTTCCTTGCGTCCCTTCCCCTTCACCCTCAGCATTTTCCTCTCCTCGTCTATCTGTTCGAGCTTGAGCCGGCAGATCTCCGAAACGCGCATACCGGAAGAATAGGCCGTTTCGAGTAGCGAACGGTCCCTCACGCCGAGCGTGCTGTCATCAGGCCCCTCGAGCAACTTCTCCACCTCGAAGGCAGAGAGCACGAATGGTATTTTCTTGGCGATCTTCGGTGCCGATATGCCGTCTATTTCGAGTTTCCCGATTTCACCTTCCCGGTAGAGAAATCTGTGAAAGCCCTTCACGGCGCTCAGAATCCTCGCCTGCGAAGAAGGACGCTTCGATTTTTCTATCTCCGCGGTGAATGCGAGTGTCGAATCGAATGTGATATCGACCGGAGCGGCTATCCCGGAGCGGGAAACAAACTTAAAGTAATCCTTTAAATCTGCAGTGTATGCCTTTATTGTGAGAGGGCTTAACCCTTTCTCTACGGCGAGAAAGTCGGCGTAGAGCTCAGCCAGGCGTTCCAGAGCGGAATCATCGGTCGTGGAGGTGTCTGAAGATTTCCCCGGCAATTGTTTCTCCTATCCCGTGTATGGCCGCAATCTCCTCTATCGACGCTTTGCGAAGGCGCTCGAGGCTGCCGAATTCAACGAGGAGCAGCATTTTTCGCTTTTCCCCGATGCCGGGGATTGCGTCGAGCTCCGACACCGCGAGCCCCCTGGATCTGAGCCTGCGGTGATACTCCACGGCGAAGCGATGCGCCTCGTTTCGGATACGCTGCAGGTAACGCAGTACCTTGTTCCGCCTCGAGAGGCGCAGCGGATCACCCGTTTCTTCGATGTGGATCTCTTCGTTCTTTTTGGCGAGGCCGACAATCGGGATGCCGGTCACTTCCGAGATTTCCATCGCGCTGCGGGTGGCGGATACCTGCCCCTTGCCGCCGTCGATGAGGATGAAGTCCGGCGCCTGCTCTTTCCCCGCCTTGAGCGTCTTGAGCCTGCGCGACAGCACCTCTTCGAGCATAGCGCAATCATCTATCCCTTCAACCGTTTTGATTTTGAAATGGCGGTAGCCGGATTTAAGGGGTTTGCCCTTTACAAACGTGACCATCGATCCGACGGCCTCCGCCCCCTGGATATTGCTGATGTCGAACGCCTCGATCCGCAGCGGCGTGGTGGGTAGATGAAGTGCATCCTTCATATCCCTCAGCAGTGTCGTGCTTTCGGCTTTCGCCCGGACCTCCGCGACGATCTTGTACGATGCATTCTTGTAGGCGAGGGCGACGAGCTTCTTTTTCTCGCCTCTCTTCGGTGTCGCGATCCTGACCCTGCGCCCGATAGCGCCGCTCAGCCAATCCTCGATCAGAGGCGCTTCGCTCGGCTCGATCTGTGTGAAAATTCTCGGGGGAATATCGGTCGCGCTGTGATAGTAGAGCGTGATGAAGGAATCGAAAATTATATCGTCTTCCATCTTCTCTACGGCCGGGATGATGAACGCCTCTGAGGCGAGAATCCTGCCCTCACGGATTTTCATCACGACGCCGCAAGATTTTCCGCCTTCCCGGGCGAACGCGATGATGTCTTCATCCTCACCCCGCGGCGAGACGGCGAGCTGTTTCTGAGCTAGCGCTTCGAGGGCTCTGACCTGGTCCCGGGCGAGTGCGGCCTCTTCGTATCGCTTTTCCTGCGAGAGAGCCTGCATCTTTTCGAGGAGTGAAGTGCGAAGCTCTTCTTTGCGGCCCTTGAGAAAGAGTCTTGCCTCATCGACTATTCTTCGGTACTCGTCCTCGCCAATGCGTCCCGTGCACGGTCCGAGGCAGCGTTTGATGTCGAAGTTGAGGCATTCGCGTTCTCTTTTCGAGAATTTTTTTCCGATGCAGCCGCGCAGTGGGAAGATGGTGCCGACGAGTTTCAGGGTACGCCTTACGGCCCGTACATCCGTGTAGGGACCGAAGTACTCCGCCCCGTCGTTTTCGACATGCCGCACGAGAAGCAGTCTCGGGAACATTTCATTCCTTGTGAGTTTGATAAAAGGGTATCGCTTGTCATCCTTGAGCTGCACATTGTATCGAGGCCGGTATTCCTTGATGAGGTTACATTCGAGAACGAGTGCTTCCACCTCGTTTTCGGTGGCTATGTAGTCGATCGCATCGGTGGAGTTCATAAGCGCCCTCGTCTTTGGATCGAGGGCATCCTCCTTTTGTAAATAACTACGGACCCGGGAGATCAACCGTTTGGCCTTCCCGACGTACAGCACCCTTCCCTTCGTGTTTTTCATGAAATAAACACCCGGGGAATCGGGTATCTTCTCCACCGAGCGCTTGAGTTTATCGGTACGCATACTTGACAATTCGATCCGCCTATAGTATGTTATCGCATCGTCGGAGGTGAAATTCGAATGCCGAACAACAAATCAGCATGGAAAAGAATGCGCCAGAATAAGCGGAAGCGGATGCAAAACAAATCCCACCGCTCCAATCTGCGCAAGGTCATCAAATCGTTCAAGGCGATAAGCGACGCGGAATCGGCGAGGGAACAGTTGCCGAACCTGGCATCGGTCATCGACAAAGCCGCAAAAAAGGGAATTCTTCACGATCGAACGGCTGCGCGCCTGAAATCGAGGCTTTCAAGAAGAATCGCCGGCTCTTAATCGTTGATCCGTTGAAGGATTTGCGCTAGGGCGTCGTCGATCTGATGCGTTTCGATCCGGCGATTGCCTCTATCGAACAGCTCTACCTTTCCCTCCTTGAGCTTCTTTCCAATCGTCAGTCGAAGGGGAATGCCGATGAGATCGGCGTCCTTGAACTTCACTCCGGGACTTACGTTCCGGTCGTCCATGAGGACCTCGATCCCGTTGTCCTCGAGCTCGCGTTCGAACCTCGTTGCGGCGTCCATTACCGCGGAATCGTTGACATTGACGGGCAGTATCAGTATCTGAAAGGGCGCGATGTTCATCGGCCAGATAATACCGTCTTTGTCGTGGTGCTGCTCGATCACCGCCGCAATCATCCGTGATATTCCGAAGCCGTAGCACCCCATGATGAAGGGATGGCTCTCGCCCTTCTCGTCGAGAAAGGTGGCATTCATGCTCGAAGAGTATTTGGTTCCGAGCTTGAATATATGACCGACCTCCAGGCCGCGATGCATCGACATCTCATTATTGCAGTTCGGGCACCGGTCCCCTTCCTTCGCCCACACGAAATCGGCGAAGTGGTCTATGGTGAAATCCCGGCCGGCTTGCGCTCCGACGAGATGCCGGTCACGCGTGTTCGCGCCGACGATCATCGCATCGTACCCCTTGACGAGATTGTCGGCGTAGATCGTCGTTTCGCCCGGCAGGCCGACCGGTCCTGAAAATCCGACAGGACCACCGGTGAGCTGCTCTATCTCCTCCGGTTCTAGGAATCGTATATCGGGATCTTCCAGCGCGCGCATGAGTTTGGTTTCGTTCACTTCGCGATCGCCGGGGACGAGAACGGCGATATTTCGTTCCCCCGTCCGATAGAGCAGCGTTTTGACCAGATCGTGTTGATCGACGCCGAGAAAATTCGCTACTTCGTCCACCGTCGTCATCGAGGGCGTTTCCACCTCTTTGTAGGCCGTTTTATCATCCGCCTCTTTGTAGGCCGTATCATCCGCCCTCTCTTTCGCTTCGTGATCGGTACCGAGCGCGCGAGCCCGCTCGAGATTCACGCCGTATCCACATGAGCAGCTGAGGATAACATCCTCGCCGTTGGAAGCGAGGACCATGAATTCGTGCGATTCGTCGCCGCCGATATAACCCGACTCCGCCTCGACCATCCGGTAATCGAGGCCGCACCGCTCGATAATCTTCCGGTACGCGCCTTCCATGTCCCGGTACGTGACATCGAGAGATCTGTCGTCCGCATGGAAGCTGTACGCGTCTTTCATTAAGAATTCGCGCGCGCGCACAACGCCGTACCGCGGCCTGATCTCATCACGGAACTTGATTAATATCTGATAGAAGCATTGCGGGAGCGAGCGGTAGCTTTTGAGCTCGTCTCGCGCAACCATGGTGATTACCTCTTCGTGCGTCGGTCCGAGGGCGAATGTGCGGTTGCGGCTGTCTTTCAATTTGAACAGTTCCGGACCGAACGAATTGATTCTCCCGCTTTCCTCGTAGAGCTCTATCGGATGGAGGATCGGCATGAGCACTTCCTGACACCCGATGGCGTCCATCTCTTCTCTTACGATCTTCTCTATCTTCTTTACCACCTTGAATCCAGCGGGAAGGAATATATACACCCCTGAGGTGAGTTTTCGGATCAATCCTGCCCGCAGCATGAGGCGATGACTGATAATTTCCGCCTCGTGCGGATCCTCCTTATATGTGGGGATTGTGCTTATTGACCAGCGCATCTTACTCTCTTTCTGGACGGGATCATCGTTATAATCTTTCCATTTCCGTGCACGTCACCTATTATACTATGAAAACAAGCGGGTATTTGCAACCTTGAAGTAGTTTGGACATCCGGCGTTTGTGTCGGGACATCCGGCGAAGGGAAAATGTGTGGCGGCTCGTTTTCTGGAGATGCTCGGGACTCGCGTCGTGCTTTTCGACGGCGCCATGGGCACGATGCTCTACGAATACGGGGTTTTCATCAATCGTTGTTTCGACGAGGTCAATCTCTCCAATCCATCTCTCGTGGAACGGATCCACCGCGAGTACATCGGGGCCGGCGCCGATGTGATCGAGACGAATACGTTCGGGGCAAACAGGTTCAAGTTGAAACTGCACGGTCTCGACAGTCGGCTCGCCGAGATAAACAGGACCGGCGCGCAGATCGCCCGCAGAGCGGCCGACGAAGGCGCGCTCGTCGCCGGCGCAATAGGCCCTCTTGGTATAAAGATTGAGCCTTGGGGCCCGACTTCGAATGAAGAGGCGATCGCCGCATTCGCCGAGCAGGCGGAGGCCCTGCTCTCAGAAGGGATCGATCTCTTCGTCATCGAAACTTTCGCCGATCTCAACGAGATACATCAGGCCATCAAGGCCGTCAAGAATGTGAGTGATCTGCCTGTCGTTGCGCAGATGACGCTTCAGAATGACGGATTGGGCCTCTACGGAACGGAGCCGGACGAGTTCGCGAGGAGGCTGTTTCAGTGGGAGGCCGATGTCGCCGGTGTCAACTGCTCCGTCGGTCCAAAGGTCATGCTCGACGCGGTGGAAAGAATGGCCGGGGCCGTGGACGGGCACATCTCGGCGCAGCCGAATGCGGGCATTCCCCAGAATGTAGAGGGACGCAATATATACCTCGTATCTCCCGAATACCTCTCCGAGTATGCGAGAAGGTTCGTTCAGGTCGGCGCGCGCGTGGTCGGCGGCTGCTGTGGGACGACGCCGACTCATATCAAGGCCATTCGCAACGCGCTTCGGACGGTGATGCCGGCGAAAAAGGCCACGCCGGCAAAGCCGCATCGACGTGTCGCCGAAGAGGAGGTTGCGGCAACGCCGACACGGGAGAAATCGCGCATCGCTTCGCGCATAGCGGACGGTGAGTTCGTATGCTCAATCGAGCTCGTGCCTCCGAAGGGATGCAACCCGGAAAAGGTGCTCGATGCCGCGCGCTACCTCGCCGGGGAAAATATAGACGCGATCAATATCCCCGACAGCCCCCGCGCATCCTCGCGAATGAGCCCCCTTGCCCTTGCGGTCCTGATCGAGAGCAGGGTCGGCATCGAAACGATACTCCACTATTGTTGTCGTGATCGCAACATTCTCGGTATGCAGTCGGATTTGCTCGGCGCACATGCGCTTGGTCTCAGAAATATCCTCATCGTGACCGGCGATCCTATACGGACGGGAGATTACCCTGATGCGACGGCCGTTTTCGATATAGACTCCATCGGACTGACGAACGTCGTCCACGAGCTCAACTACGGGCGCGACATCGGCGGCGGGCGCCTGAAATCACGGACATCGTTTCACATCGGCGTCGGCGTGAATCCCGGTGCCGTGAATTTCGAGGAGGAGATGAGGAGGTTCTACTGGAAGGTCGAAGCGGGCGCCGAGTTCGCGATAACGCAGCCCGTGTTCGATATCCGTCTCTTCGATCGATTCCTCGGGGCGATAGAATCGATTCGAATACCGGTCCTGGCCGGCATTTGGCCGCTCACGAGCTACAAGAACGCGGAGTTCATGAATAACGAGCTCCCCGGCGTCACCGTGCCCGATGATATAATGAGGCGGATGCGGGATACGGAGAGCGGTGAACGAGCATTGCAGGAAGGGACCGAGATAGCCGTCGAGATCCTCCGCGAGCTGAGAACCAGGATCGACGGTGTTCAGATCAGCGCACCCTTCAACCGGTATGAGCTTGCCCTTGCCGTATTGCGCCGCGGGATCGATTGATCAGGCCTCCCACCGGTCCCGTGCTAGAAATTGAATCCGATAAAGAAATCTATCCTCACCCCGCTTGTCGTTGTCTCGAAATCGGTGAGCTTGCTGAAGTTGACCCTGATAATGGGAAAGTAGCCGAGATTCATTTCCACACCGGCGCCGTAACTCCCCAGCCAGCCAGTATCGTATAAGAATCCGTTCACCTTCCCGATGTCGAAGAAAAGCGAACCTCTGAAGAGGGGGAGCTCGATATTTCCGACGGGAAATTTAAGTACAAAACGGTCTATCAAGGGAAACCTGAGTTCGTTGTTGAGCAGGAGGATTCTCTTTCCCGCGTACTCCCGATAGTGATAACCGCGGAGATCGAACGAACCGCCGAGATAGAAGAGCTGGATATCGCTCCCCCACGCGTTCCTGCTGACGAATCTCTGGGCGAAGATGTACCTCGGACTGAGGTTGATGTAATGACGCAGGTCGAAATGAAGCGTGGTGCTCTCGTAGCGGGATCCGTTTATATCGATCGTATTGCCGACCGCGATGTTTAAGCGGCGCCCGCTCGCCGGCCCGCCGATGTACCAGATGATATTATCCGTGGTAAACGACAGGTAGCTCGAAAGCAGAAGGCTGCTTCCCTCCTGTATTCCGATGTAGGTGATGTCGTCGTCGCGTTCCATCCATTTGAAGACACCGGATAGATCGACACGGGTGAATTTCGAGATGGGATAGCTGATTCCACCCTGCACGCCGTAGCGTCGCTCGAACCGGAATAGATCGTATGCGCTGCTCATGTAGCTTGCCAGATGAAATGCTCCGAGGATATAGTTCAGCCTGCTGCTGAGGTTCACGTAGGTGACGGCGATATTCAGGTTTTTCCATATGCCGTGGAAGTCGTCGGACGCGGTTCCGAAAAGCAACATCAACTGGTGATTGCCGAGCATGTCGGTGAAGAAGAGCTGAGCTGCGTTTCCGAGATATCCGAAATCGGGATCGGCGGCGAAGGCGGCGCCGATGAAATCGAGGCCGAACCGCACGCTATAGTCTTTCTTTTCTATATCGAGAAAATGATCGGGTGAATCGAGCAGCCAGGATTCATCGGTGTTGGATGTAACTTCGAGCGCTTCTCCCTTCGAATCGTTCTTGAGAGGTACCCGGTAGATATGGTATGTGCCGTTGCTGAATGCCGCCGTGAGAAAACTGTTTCCCTTTGTACAGGGAGTCGGGATGAACGCGCCCCCGAGGATGTTGGTCTGCTGGATTATTTTCGCTTCTTTGAGGAGGTAGATGTCGAAGACCCCTTTACGGTCGGACGAGAAGAGCAACCCGCTGCCGTCGTGAAGCCAGCGGGGGTCCTTGTCGACGCTCTTTCCTTCAGTGAGCGCCAGTATCTTCTTCGTCCCCGTATCGATTGTGTATATTGCGTATTTTCCGTTCATGCCCTCCGGGCACCTGTCCGAGCTGAATACGATGAGGTCTCTGTGCGGGTGCCAGTCGGGGTGGACGTCTTCGTAGTAATCGTCGGTCAAACGGCTAAACTGCTCCGTTTCCGTGTGATAGATGAAGAGGTCCGATTTTCCATTGTTGTCGATGGCGGAGAATGCGATGAATCGTCCGTCGGGCGAAGGGGCCGGAGAATTGAGAATCCTCGCTCCCTCGAAGAATATTCTATCGAGGACCTTCCTGTTCTTCGTGTCGAGGAGATAGATGGCGTCCCGTTCACCGACCTTCGAGACGAACAGGAGCGTGTCGCCCTTCGCAGAGAGACGGCTCCTGAGAAGCGGGATCTGTTCGAACTTGGTGGAGCGGCCTCCCTTGATGAGTGTTTTTCTTCGCCACTCCTCTTTGCCGTCGCGTGTGAGTTCGAAGAGGTCGATCGTTCCGAGACCGAATCCGATGCAGAACACACGTTCACCGCATTTCGCATCGTTGACGATAACCGGACAGGTTTCAAACGAGAGCTTCTTGGTACACAGCGGCTCGGCGATTTCATCGATACGTCTGCGGTAGAGAACCGTTGGGTAGTATCTCCTTCTGAGATATTCCTTCCAGTCATCGCTCAGCTCGGCGCTCGTGAGGCCGATGCTCTTCTCGAGCACGACGTCGAAACGGTCGTTCTTCCACCAGTTCTCCAGAATGAGGCGTAAGGCTTCTTTCCCGAATCGCGTGGCGATGTAATGGATGGCGCTCTCGCCTTCCTTGTACATCATATACGTCCCGTAAATTCTCCAGAGCTCGTGCAGCGGGATGAGCGTACCCTCCATCATGGCGTCTCGTATGAACATTTCGGATTCAGAGTCCATTTCGCCGTGTCCGATATATTCGGCGAGCCCCTCGGTGAACCACAACGGCGGATGGTTGTATGTGAACCGTCCTTGCGCACGCATAACGGTTCGAATTTTTTGCAGCATGAAAGCGTGAGTCATCTCGTGCCGGAACACGATCAGCAGCTTGTTGTACGAGCCCATAAAGGGCAGGGCGACGCGTCCCTTGATAAACTCGGTGAAACCGCCCGTTCCCTCCGAGATATGGTATGGGATGATGTTTGTCTCTTTGAAATCGTGGTGCGTGCCGTAGAGGATGATGGGGATCTTTTTCTCGAATTCGATATCGAAGAATTCCGAGAGCTCGTCGTAAACCTGCTCGGCGAGACTAGCCACGAATTCCTCGATGGGAATTTCCTCGGGATAGTAGAATATCTCCGTGTGCGGGGTCTCGATGATCTTCCAGTCTTTCGGCGCGTACTGAATCTTGTTTTTGCCGAAAGGGTACTGAGCGGAGGCCTCCAGCGGCATGAGCAGGCAGAGGTTCATCGAGAGCATTATCGATATGATTGCGGTGCGCATTGTCCCGTATAATGGTTCCCATTATTAATTTGTCGACGTTTTTATATAATTTCAAGGGGTATCTGCGGTGATTCCTGGAAGCAACCGGTTAACTAACTAAGATAAAAGGCATTACGCTCATCCCCGGTCTTTGGCGCAACGAACGCGTCCCGCTCAGGCCGTATAGGTACCTTCGAATACCGCCTCTGCGGGCCCCGTGAGCCGTACGTTCTCGGCCCCGGAGGAAGCGGTTGTGAATTCGACGCGCAGCACATCCCCCCCAGAGGCTTCGCACGCGACCGGCTGAACGGTGAGCCCGAGGTGGGTTGTTATGACGGCCGCCGCAACCGCGCCGGTTCCGCAGGCGAGCGTTTCCGCCTCGACGCCGCGCTCGTACGTCCGGTAAATGAGCTCGTGATCTCCCCTCACCGTGACGAGGTTGAAGTTCGTGCCGTTCGGCTCGAAAGCCGGGTCGCAGCGCACCGACCGGGCGAGGCGCAGAAAATCCTCATCCGGGTACTCTCTCGCGTTTTCCGTCAAGCGGACGGCATGCGGCACTCCCGAAAGGGCGTAGTGGACTTCGACGTTTGCCTTATCGAGATGGAGGGAGAGCGCGAGATCTCTCACGTCCGCGATCCCGATGCACACCTTTTCGCCGACGATCTCCGCGCTCACCGTTCCGGATCTCGTTTCGAAGACCATCGATTGTTTCGCCATGCCGGCTCTGAAAGCGAACAGCGCAGCGCAGCGCGCTCCGTTGCCGCACATGTCCGCCTCTCCCCCATCATTGTTGAAGTAAATCATGCGGAAGTCGGCGCCGGCGCTCGGCCGGATAACGATCAATCCGTCGGCCCCGATGCTTCTGTGCGCCGTGCACATCGATGCGATACGCTCCGCGGAGGCGTCGAAGCGATTTTCGAGATCCATTATCATGATGAAATCGTTGCCGGCGCCATGCATCTTCACGAAATGCTGTCCCTTCATGATTATTCACTTTCCTCATGGAGTGTCAACGGATCGAGCGCTCTCTTCTCGCCCGGCTTGACGATGAGGGTGTCCGTCGCCACGAGGCACGGCTCCGCGCGTATGTCGGTCGAATCTTCCGCCGCGGCGTAATCTCCGCAGAGGCTGTCGGCGCGCATGTCGATGAATGCCGACATGATATAGGCGCCGGGGGGCACCTTCGCAACGATAAAGTTCCCCGTCGAGTCGGCCAGGATCACGATCGGTCTTTCATCCGGCATGAGCGGCTCGAGCCGTATCGTCGGCGGTCCGGGCAGTCCCGTATCATTTATTACGAGACCCTCTATCGTGCCCGGCTCGTCGGGATCAATGATGTTGAGCATAATGTCTTCATACCGGGTATTAGTTTCGGTCAGGACGATCGTGTCGGGATGAAAGGCCGAGAACTCGGTGCCGCTCGTGTATTTTCCGTCGCCGTTCGCGTCGCTGAACGCCCAGAGGAGAAACAGCGCGCTGTCCGTAGGGAGCGCCCGGAACACGAATCCTCCATTCGGTTCCGCAAATACGATCCTCGATTCGGGACTGGTTGCGAAATCGATCGACGAATCGGCGGGTACGCGGAAGATCTTCGCCACGCCGGTCGAGTCGAGCTTGTTCTTGAACAAGATCATCCCGGAGATCTCGCCGCGGGCGAGTGTCGGAGATGTGGCGAAATAGTAAATAAAATCCTGTTTGTTTTCCACCCTGTGGTAGTCACGGTATCCGCCGCTCAGAACGACGCAGACGGTTGTTTCCGGCATCGATTCCCTGAATTCGATCGATAGGACATTGCCCTTCACCTTTACGTCTTTGAATTCAAGCGGCGGATAGATGCGTATGCGATTCTTGAAGCTTTCCCCATCGATTTTCTCGCTGAACATGATGGTTATCCTCGAGTCACGGGCAACGCCTGCTGAGTCCGGTGCGGGCTCGAGCCCGGTTATGCGCGGGGGTGTCTTGTCCTCCGGTCCGCCTGGAGGAGGTTTGACGACCGCACACGCAGCGAGTGCGCAAAGGGTGGTGATTATCAGTATCTTTCTCATAGCCGGCACCTTTTTCTCGGCGGCGTTATCCGGTCGGGATCAGGAGCGACAGAATCGCCCTCTGGATATGAAGCCTGTTTTCCGCCTGGTCATAGACAACGGAGTGCGGGCCGTCGATCACGGAGTCGGTAACCTCGTCGCCGCGGTGGGCCGGAAGACAGTGCAGAAAGACATAATCCTCAACGGCATGCTTCATGAGCTCGTCATTGACCTGAAACGGTCTGAATATCTTGTCGCGCTCCGCCTTCTCTTCCTCCTGCCCCATACTCGCCCATACATCGGTGTTTACGATATGGGCCCCCTGGATCGCCTCCCGCGGGTCGGAGATCCATGTATAGTCGACATCGCCGGTGGCTTTGACCTGCGCAACGAATGACGCTTCGATTTCGTAGCCGGGCGGCGAGCTCAGTACGAATGAGAAACGGAATTTCGAAGCTGCATTGAGCCAGCTCCGGGCAACATTGTTGCCGTCACCGATGAAAACGACCTTTTTTCCCTCGATCGAACCGAGCCTTTCAATGACGGTGAATATGTCACCCATCACCTGGCAGGGATGAAGCAGGTCCGTCAGCCCGTTGACGACAGGCACTTCGGCGTTGGATGCGAGTTCCTCGACCATTGCCTGATCGAATGTCCGTATCATGATTGCATCGACGAAACGGGACAGCACCGCGCCGACATCCTTTGGGGCTTCCCTGCTGCCGATCCCTATTTCACGATCGGTAATGTAGAGGCTCGATCCTCCGAGCTGGCGAATAGCCACTTCGAAACTTATGCGCGTGCGTAGGCTCGGTTTGTGGAATATGCATGCAAGAACTCGACCGGGGTGTGTCGGCTCGAGCGTAAACGTGCGCGCGAGAGGCTTCTGTTTTTCGCAGAGGTCGATAATGGCGCCGAGCTCTTCGGGTGAAAAGTCCCGAATGGACAAGAAATCCTTTTTCGACAGCTTCATTGATACTCCTTTCATCAATTGCCCGCGCACGCGGGGGCCGGCGGGATTTGGGCCGGACGAGGCACGTCTAGAGGATGTATCGCGCGAGATCGTCGTCCTTCACGATTTTCTCGAGGCGTTCTTTGACCAGCTTTGCGGTGATGTTTATCTTTTTCATACCTGAATCGGGGAGATCGAAGAGGATGTCCTCGAGCAGGGTCGTCATGATCGTGTGGAGTCTTCGTGCCCCGATGTTCTCCATCTTTTGATTAACACGATACGCCATCTGAGCTATCTCACGGACCGCACCAGCCGTAAAACTTATCTTGCAGCCTTCAGACTCTATGAGCGCCGTATATTGCTTGAGGAGGGCGTTCTTCGGCTCGAGCAGTATTCGTTCGAAATCTTCCGCCGTCAGGGCCTTGAACTCCACCCTGATCGGAAAGCGCCCCTGAAGCTCCGGTATGAGATCCGAGGGCTTCGACATGTGAAACGCCCCCGCGGCTATGAAGAGAATATGGTCCGTCTTGACGACACCGTACTTCGTGTTAACGGCCGATCCCTCGACGATCGGGAGGATATCCCGCTGTACCCCTTCACGGGAAACGTCGGGTCCGTGAGCCGAGCCGGTGCTCGCTATCTTGTCTATCTCATCGATAAAGATGATGCCGGTCTGCTCTACGGCCTTGAGCGAGGATGATACCACCCTGTCCATGTCTACGAGCTTTTCCTTCTCCTCCTGCGTCAGGATCTTCTTGGCTTCATCGATCGTTACCGTTCTTCCTTTCTTTCGCTTGGGCATGAGGTGCTCGAGACCTTCGGGAAATCTGACGCCCATCTCCTCGAGTCCCGCTCCCGATAATATCTCGATGAACGGTTTCGAGTGATCCTCGGTCTGAATCGACACCTCCCGGGCGTCGAGGGCGCCGCTTTCGAGCTTTGAACGCAATTTTTCCTTCGTTCTCCGCCGCCGTTCCTCGATTTCATCCCCCTCAGGCCCGGCAGGTCTCTTCGCAATCGGCAGGAGAAGATCGAGTATTCTGTCCGTCGCGAGCTCCTGCGCCCTTTTTTCGACCTGCATGTACGACTTCTCTTTTTCCATATTGATTGCTATTTCGGTGAGGTCGCGAACCATCGATTCCACGTCTCTGCCGACGTAGCCGACTTCGGTGAATTTCGTCGCCTCGACCTTGATAAACGGCGACTGGGCGAGGCGCGCGAGGCGGCGGGCCACCTCCGTCTTTCCGACCCCCGTCGGGCCTATCATGATAATGTTGTTGGGAAGTATCTCTTCGCGAATCGGTTTTTCTATTCTCTTTCTCCGCCACCTGTTTCGGAGCGCAATTGCAACCGATTTCTTTGCCTCGTCCTGCCCGATGATATACATATCGAGCTCGGTGACGATCTGTTTCGGGCTGAGCTCTTCCATTGTTCTACCGCCTTAGATCGATTCGACGACTATCCGATCGTTTGTGTATATGCAGATTTCTGAAGTTATTTCAAGTGACTTTTTAACAATCAGTTCGGCGCTTAACTTCGTGTTGTTTCTAAGGGCTCTTGCGGCCGCCAGCGCGTACGGTCCACCCGCTCCGATAGTGACGATCCCGTCATCCGGCTCGACGACGTCGCCGCTTCCCGAGATAACGAGGGAGTGCTTCTTGTCCATCACAGCAAGAAGCGCCTCGAGGTGGCGCAGCACCTTGTCGCTGCGCCACTCCTTTGCTAGCTCAACGGCGGCCTTCTGGAGATTGCCGTCCGCCTCGTCCAGCTTGCCCTCGAACTTTGAAAACAGGGTCATCGCATCGGCCGTGCTCCCCGCGAATCCGGCCAATACCGTGCCATCCCGCAGGCTCCGAATCTTCCTGGCGCCGTGCTTGACGATTGTCTGCCCGAAGGTTACCTGGCCGTCGCCTCCAATGGCGACTTCCTTTCCCTTTCTGATCCCGATAATCGTGGTGCCGTGAAACATAGCATCTCCTTGGCAAAAAATTGCTAGGCGCGGGGATGTGCCTTGTCGTAGACGTCCCTCAGCCTGTCGGTTGTCACATGCGTGTAAATCTGTGTCGTCGATAATGTAACATGGCCGAGCAGTTCCTGTACCGCCCTGAGATCGGCTCCCGCATCGAGAAGGTGCGTCGCGAACGAGTGCCGCAGCACGTGAGGGCTCATCCGTGAAAGAGACGCAACCTGTTCGAAGTACCGTTTGACTATTCGCTGCACCGTCCGCCTGCTGATCTTTTTGCCTTCCCTTCCAGCGATGAGCGGGTGGTTGATCTTGTCGCGGAAGAAAGCGGTAAACGAATCGTAATGGCCCCAGATGGCCTCGGGCGCAAAGTAACGATTGCGAAGATAGGCTTCGAGACTTTCCTTCGCCTTTCCACCGAGCGGCAGGAGCCTTTCCTTTTTCCGCTTGCCGAGAACCTTTACCGTCCCTTGGTGGAAATTGCAGTTTCCGATTCTGCATTCGACAAGTTCGGAGAGCCTGATGCCGGTGCCGTAGAGGAGCTCGAGGACAGCCCGGTCGCGCAGCCCCTTTTTGTTATCGGTCGGCGGGAGCATCATCATTCTTTCTACCACTGTCTTGTCGGCGAAAACCGGCAGTTCACGTCCGGTCTTCGGCGAAGCGAGGCCGATCGTCGGATCGGTTTGCAGGGATCCGGCTTTTGCGCAGTACGAAAAGAAGCTTTTGAGCGAAGCGACCTTTCGCGCGACACTCCGCGATGAATATCCGTTGCGTTTCAAGGTCCCGAGGAATGATCGAACGGCTATCAAGTCGATATGCGCAAATCGCGGTTCTGTATCGAGCTCCGACCTGAGAAAGTCTATAAACTGGATGATATCCCCTTCGTATGCCCTGACCGTAGCCTCGGAAGCCCGCCTCTCGAGCCCGAGATGAACGAGGTATTTCTTTACCATCTTGATGACCATGTTGAACTTTTAGCGATTTTGCCCCGATATGTCAATAAACTCTGATGCCTCGATGTCTGAGCCTTAAAGTGCGGGACGTCACCAGACGCTTCGCGCAACGGTCTCGAGGAAACCCGAGAGGTGCTCGGCGGAGCGCCTCGCCATCCGTTTTTTCCTGTCCGCTTTCCTTCGTTCCGCGACGGGCGGCAAGAGGCCGAAATTGACATTCATCGGTTGGAAGGGATCCGGTCCCGATGCGACGTGCAGCTGCAGGGCGCCCAGCAGCGTTTCCGGCGGAAAAGGCGGCGGTTCAACGCTTTCTCTGAGGTGGCATATATTGAAGGCCGTAATGAGTCCGTGCGCGATTGATTCTACGTATCCCTCCACGCCGACCAGCTGGCCCGTGAAGAACAGCCCTTTTCGTTTGAGCGACATCTGCCGGGAATCGAGGAGGCGGGGAGAATCGATGAAGGTGTTGCGATGAATGGAACCCCAGCGCACGATCTCCGCCTCGGATAGCCCGGGTATGAGTCCGATGAGTTCCTTCTGGGACTTTCGTGTGAGTCTCGTCTGAAAACCGACAAGTCCGAGCATCGTTCCATCGAGCATTTCCTGCCTCAGTTGCAGTGCGGCGTACGGTTCACGACCCGTTTTGGGATCGATGAGCCCCTTCGGTTTGAGCGGGCCGTAGCGAAGGGTGTCTTCACCCCTCGCTGCAAGGACTTCGACCGGCAGGCACGCCTCGAAGCAGCTCCCTTCTTCGAATCCGCGTTTTTCGACCTTGGGAGCACTTATTAGAAAATCGATGATGACCCGGTACTCATCTCTGCCGATCGGTATATTCCAGTAATCGTCTCCTCCCTTGCCGTAGCGCGAAGCGCGGAATGCGCTGCGCTTGTCGAAAGATTCGCTTGTGACCGAGATTGCAATAGCATCGTAGAAGTGAAGGTGCCCGCGCGAGAAGTGTTTCTCCATAGCTCCTGCGAGCCGATCGGATGTCAGGGGACCGGTCGCGATTACGCTGAACGGAGGGAGCGTCAGGTCTTTCTGTTCGCGCTTTTCGAGCGTTATCTGTGAGCTCGCTTGAATCAGTTCTGTTACATCGGCGGCGAAGATGCTCCGGTCGACCGCGAGGGCGTGACCGGCGGGGACCCTCGATCGGGCCGCGACTTCGAGCAGGCGGCAACCGAGCATTTTGAGCTCTTCCTTGAGTAATCCGGATGCCGTGTCGATGCGTTCGGACTTGAGCGAATTGCTGCAGACGAGCTCGGCACAGTACGGTGTTACATGGGCGGGTGTGGTGGTGTTCGGCCGCATCTCGACGAGAGAAATTCCGATCCCTCTCGCGGCAAGCTGCAGGGCCAGTTCGGAGCCGGCGAGACCTCCACCGACAATCGTCACCTCATTTTTCAAGGAGTTTCCTCAAACTTGCATGATGGACATCGCAGGAAATGCCCCTTCTTCTTGGTCTCTTTCTCAACGAGGTAGCTCGAGGAACACTGGGGGCATTTGCGCGAGGTTGGCTTGTCCCAGCTGGCGTATGTGCACGTGGGGTACTTGGTGCATCCGTAGAAGGTTCTGCCGCGCCGCGTCCTCTTCTGGACGATGTCGCCGTCACACCCTTCGACGGGACACGGAATGCCGAGGGTGATCGCTTCTGTATAATTGCACTCCGGATAATTCTGGCAGGCGATGAATTTTCCGAAACGTCCCCTTTTATAGCCGAGTTGCCCTCCGCACTGGGGGCACTCTTTGTCTATCTCCTCTTCCTCCTCGAGCGAGCTCGTAAAGCGGCAATCGGGAAATCCCGGGCACGCGAGGAAGGGTCCGTTCCTGCTCCACTTCTTTACGAGCTTTTTATCGCAGTTCGGGCAGGCTCTATCCGTTTCCTCCTGTATGGACGCTTTCAGTTCTTTCTGCTTCCCTTTTATCTTCTCCAGATCCTTGAGCAGGGGTTTATAGAAGAATTTGACGACATCCTGCCAGTTTTCCTTGTTCTCTTCGATCTTGTCGAGCTCCGTTTCCATCCGGGCGGTAAAATCGATCTCGAAGATATCGTGGAAGTGCTTATCGAGGGTTTTCCATACCTTTTCTCCGAGCTCGGTCGGGTACAATGTGGCTTTCTTCTTTTCGGCGTAATCGCGAGCCAGAATAATGCTCAGAATGTTCGCGTATGTGCTCGGCCTGCCGATCCCTTTTTCCTCGAGCACCTTGATGATCGATGCCTCCGTATATCGCGGGGACGGTTCAGTGAAATGCTGCTCACCGTCGAGCTCCTTGATCGTGAGCTTCTCGCCTTGCGAGAGTGGCGGCAGCTCGGTTTCCTTCTCGGTTTGCCTGTCGGGGAAAATGGCGAGAAATCCTTTCGCCTTGAGCGTCCTGCCCCCTGCGCGCAGGGCGAACCGCTCACCGGCATCGATATCGACTTCCGTCACATCGTAAACCGCCGGGGCGGCGAGAGAGGCGAGGAAGCGCTGCCAGATCAGCCGATAGAGAGAGAGCTGGTCTTTGCTCATAAATGACTGGATGTCATCCGGCTTCTTGTGAGCGTCTGTCGGCCGTATCGCTTCGTGCGCGTCTTGGGAGCGTTCGGCCTTTTTGAAGGCTCTCTTTCCCTTGAAACAGATATCCTCGCCGAAATGCTGCTCGATAAAGGAGCACCCCTGCGTGTATGCTTCGTCGCTTACCCGAGTCGAGTCCGTTCTCATGTAGCTGATCAAGCCGACCGAGCCTTCTTTGCCGAGAACGACGCCTTCGTAAAGCTGCTGGGCGATTACCATCGTCTTCTTTGCCGAGAAGCCGAGGCGATTCGCCGCGTCACGCTGAAGCGTGCTTGTGATAAAGGGCGGATACGGGTTGCGTTTCTTAGCCTTTTTTCGAATCTCCTTGACCGTAATATCGGATGCTTTGATATCTGATACGATTTTCCGTGCCGTTGCTTCGTCCTTGATCTCCGGCTTTTTGCCGTCTATCCTTAGCAGCCGCGCGGGGAGCCCTTTACCGCTTTCATTGATGAGTGTTCCTTCGATCGTCCAGTACTCCTGGGGGACAAAATTGCGGATCTCATCCTCGCGTTCGGAGATCAGACGCAGCCCGACGCTCTGGACGCGGCCGGCGCTGAGACCCTTGTAGAAGATTCCCCAGAGAACGGGACTGATCAGGTAGCCGACCAAGCGGTCGAGGATCCGTCGCGCCTGCTGCGCGTTGACCTTGTTCGGATCGATGTCCCTCGGATTGTTAATAGCTTCCTGGATCGCTTTTTTCGTGATTTCGTTGAATATGATTCTCTTGATCGGGATGCCGTGAGAATTTTTCAATATCTCCCTCAGGTGCCAGGCGATAGCCTCTCCCTCTCTATCCATATCCGTTGCGAGGAAAATCTGAGAGCTCGTCGAGGCCTCTTTGCGCAACTCCTTGATGATGTTTCCCTTGCCCCGCACCGTAACGTACTTGGGCTTGAAGCCGCTGTCGACATCTATGCCGAGCTCCCGCTTGGGCAGATCACGGATGTGCCCGACCGACGCTTTGACGTTGTAGCCGTCACCGAGATATTTCTTTATGGTACGTGCCTTTGCGGGAGACTCCACAACAACGAGTACCCGGTCCACGTGCATCTCCTTCCTTCTAGTGGACCCGACCGTCTCGGCGACTGGTATCAGAAGAAATATCATCGGGCAGATCTGAAACGAAGCGCGATGTTATTTCCTTGATCGCGTTAATGGAGACGGGCGGCGAAAATTCCATGGCGGAATTTTCTATAATGTTAGTGAGCTGCATCTCTGAAACCCAGCCGAGCTTGTAAAGCTTGAGCAGGTACCCCTGCGCGGAAGTCGACAGAACGAACTTCTCCGATTCACCGAGGATCCTCGTCCCCGGATCGAATCCAGGCGCCATGCCGCTGTCAATGAGGGATGATTCGAAATCGAGCATGTTCATTGCCTGGTTTATCTCATCACGGGAATATCCCATGTTTTCGAGCTCACTCTCGATAGCCGATGGATCGTGCGGAATATCCGCTTCCGGGTCCATCAGGAATGCGATTATTTCTTTGATGCGTTCATTCATAGCAATTTTCAATCCATTTGCGTTTTATCGGATATGACCGGTTTAGAGGGAATATAATGCCTACCCGGCCCCTCTTCCGCAACATTTTTTATATTTCTTGCCGCTTCCGCAGGGGCACGGATCGTTGCGCCCCACCTTTTCGGTGGCTCTAACTTGTTGTTTAACTGGCTGTTTCTTCGTTGCTTGCGGCGCTCCGGCCGCCCGCTTCCCGGGAGGAGCGGGGGGTTCGGCTCCGCCGGGCGCCCCGTAGGCACTTGCAACGTTATGAACGGCTACTCCCGTTTCCTTCTTTTTCGGGCGTCCACCTTTTTCGTCGTAATCGACCCTCGCGTGAAAGAGGCCCCAGAGGATCGATCTGTCGATATCATCGATCATATCGGTAAATAGTTGAAAAGCCTCCTGTTTGTATTCGATGAGGGGATCCTTCTGGGCATAGGAGCGCAGATGGATGCCCTCTCTGAGGTAATCGAGCTCGTAGAGATGATCCATCCACTTCTCGTCGACACTCTGCAACATGATCATCGTCTCGAGCTGCTGCATGATCTCGGGCGGAATCGTCGATTTCCTGATCTCGAAGGCCTCACGGGCTCTTTTTTCGAAAAACTCTCGAATCGTCTCTGATTCCTTCACATCCTCGGCTGACAGATCGGACGTATCGAACGGGACGAGGAAGATGCTCTCGAGCTCCCCGGCGGCGCCTGCAAGATCCCACTCCTCCGAAAGCAGTTCCGGCGGCATGAACCGTTCCACCACCTCGCCGATGACGTTATCCATCAGCTCGAAGACTATCCCATCGAGATCCTCCGCAACGAGGATTTTGTCACGCCTGCCGTAGATGACCTCCCGCTGCTTGTTCATGACATCATCGTAATCGAGGAGCCGTTTCCGTATTCCGAAGTTGTACATTTCGACCTTTTTCTGGGAGTTTCCGATGGCTCGCGTTATGAAGGGATGCGTGATCACCTCTCCCTCACCGATGCCGACCCTGTCCATAACGGACGAAATGCGTTCAGATCCGAAAAGCCGCATGAGATCGTCTTCGAGCGATATGAAGAAACGTGAAGCGCCCGGATCCCCCTGTCTTCCCGCTCGTCCGCGGAGCTGCCGGTCTATCCTTCGGCTCTCGTGTCTCTCGGTGCCGATGATATGGAGACCGCAGGGAACGTCGTCTTCACAGTCCGTTTTCTTCTCGCGATTGGGGCAGGTGTCGCATTCATCGGGGATTTCACAGCGTATGCAGCATCGCTCGCACTGCACGACGCCCTTTTCCAGCTTTATGTCCGTTCCGCGGCCGGCCATGTTCGTCGCTATGGTCACCGCCCCTACCCTCCCTGCGTGGGCGACGATTTCGGCCTCGCTCTGGTGCTGTTTCGCGTTGAGCACGTTATGCGCTATCCCTTCACGTTTCAGCATACGGCTGAGCGTTTCCGAGACATCCACTGTAACGGTGCCGACGAGTATCGGCAGGCCCTTTGCATTCAGCCGCTTGATCTCCTGTATAATCGCCGCGTACTTCTCCCGCTTCGTGCGGTAAATAACATCGTCGTAATCGATTCTCCGCACCGGCTTGTTGGTCGGGATCACATCGACCGCGAGCTTGTAAATTTTGTGGAACTCCTCCTCTTCCGTCTCCGCCGTTCCCGTCATGCCGGAGAGCTTGTCGTACATCCTGAAATAGTTCTGCAATGTGATCGTTGCGAGTGTCTGCGTTTCACCCTCTATCTTTACGCGCTCCTTGGCCTCGAGGGCCTGGTGCAGCCCGTCGCTGAACCTTCTGCCCGGCATGAGCCTGCCGGTAAACTCGTCGACAATCATGACATGGTCATCCTGGACGACATACTCGACGTCCTTCTCGAAGAGCGTGTAAGCTTTGAGCAGTTGCTGGAAGTTGTGGATCACATCGCTCTTCTCTGCGTAGCGGCGGTAGACGGCGTCTTTCTTGCGTATCTTTTCCTCGGGATCGAGTGACGAGTCGGATTCTATCTCCTTGACCTGGAGGCTCAGGTCGGGAAGGACGAAGAGCTCCTGATCCTCGGGCGAGAGATTCTGCCGTCCCATTTCAGTTGTGTCGATCGTGTTGGCCTTCTCGTCGACGACAAAAAACAGTTCCTCGTCGAGCTCGTGCAGCTGTTTTTCCCGCATGAAATCCACTTCGCTGCGCAACATGAGTTTTTCGAGCCCCGGTCTCTTGCGCAGCTTCATGAATTTCTTGTTCTTTGGATCACCTCGCCGAGCGAGAAGGAGCTTGGTGCCGACATCGTCCTCTTTTTCATTCTCCTTCTCGATGGAACGTTCGACCTCGGTCATCAAATCGTTGATCATGCGCTTCTGCTTTCTTACCAGTCCCTCCACCTTGTTTCGCAGGAATGCATAGTTGTTGACCATCGCGGAGCCCGATACCGGCCCCGATATGATGAGCGGTGTCCGCGCCTCGTCGACGAGCACGCTGTCGACCTCGTCGACTATCGCGTAATAGTATTCGCGCTGCACCTTGTGATCTTTCGAGAGCTTCATGTTGTCACGAAGGTAATCGAAACCGAATTCGTTATTCGTTCCATAGGTGATATCGCAGCTGTAGATGTGCTTTCGCTGTTCGGGTGACATGTCGTTCTGGAGATATCCGACCGTCAATCCGAGAAAACGGTATATTCCTCCCATCCATTCGGCATCCCTGCGCGCGAGATAATCGTTGACCGTAACGAGGTGAATTCCCTTTTTCGTCAAGGCATTGAGGTAGAGAGGCATTGTCGCGGCGAGAGTCTTGCCCTCGCCGGTGGCCATTTCCGAGATTCCTCCCCTATGAAGCACTATGGCGCCTGCTATCTGGACATCGAAGGGAACCATTTCCCAGGTAACTTTGAGCCCGACGACTTCTATTTCTTTCCCGACCAGTCTTCTGCACGCTTCGTAGACGAGACCGAATGCTTCGGGAAAGAGGTCGTCGGTGGTTTCACCTTTTCCGATCCGTTCGATGAACTCTTCGGTTTTCCGGGGGAAATCGTCATCGGCGAGCCCGCGATACTTATCCGCCCATTCCTTGACTATCTCTATTTCGGGACCGAGGCGCTTGATGAACCGCGCCTTACGGTCACCAAAAAGTTTTTTCACAAAGCCTTTGATCACAGCCGGAACCTCCAATCCGCATGCAAATTAATAAAAAGGCTGCTGTTTTGCAAGGAATGAGATAACGTTTTCGTGAGCCGCACCATGAAACAACGGCGGCCCTCCGGAAGTTTTTCAATCTGCTCTCGCTCCTCATTCTAGCCGCTGGCGCCATAGAGCCACAGCGAGTAGAAGATGCCGGTATTCGAGCCAAAGAAGATTCTTCGTTCGTCATGTGCAGGCGACGAATATACGGGAGAAGATGTTTTGTATTGACCGATGACTTCACCCGATTCCGTATCGATCGCCGCCAGCTTGGAAGCGTATGTGGTTACATAAATTGTGCTATCGATGACGAGCGGACGTGACAAAACGGGGCCTCCGAGACTCTGTTTCCATTTCAGTTGCCCCCTCGTGGTCAGCGCGTAGAGGCTTCCGTCCTGCGATCCGATATATATCGATTCTCCGTCCGTAGCGGGGGACCCGTTCGCTTCGTCGCCCGTTGCATGCCTCCACATCAGATCGCCGTTTGTGAGGGAATAGGCGTAGATATATTTGTTTTTCGTGCCGAAAATAACGAGATTCTCCTCATCAATGCACAGGGGGCTCGAGAGGATTCCCCCACCCGGACTGGTGCGCCACACGATGCTCCCGTCGTGTTTGAGCTTGATCAGCGAGCCGTCCATCGTTGCCGCGATGATATAGGCATCTCCGATAGATGCATTGGCCCAAATCGCGGTTCCAAGCTTCTGAGACCAGAGTCTCATGCCGTTTTGGAGATCGATGGCGGTCAATCTACCCTCCATCGTGCCGACGACCACGAGATTCCCCCGGACCTGAGGTGTGCTCACTATTTTGGCATTCGTCCGGAATGACCAGATATTTTCTCCAGATGCAACGTTGAGGCAGAAGACGTCACCGTCATAATTCGCGGCGATGACGCGGTCGTCGACACAGACCGGAGATGCGCCGATACCATTTCCCGTGGGGTGTTTCCAGAGGGGCTCGCCCGCCGCGCTGAATGCATACAGAGCGCCGTCCCTGCACCCGAAGATCACTCTGCCCTCGTGACAGACGGGCGATGAGGTAACAGCCTTTGAAAATTCCTTCTTCCACGCCTCGCGAAGCGTAACGGCCCGTTCGGCGCTCTCGATCGGAGCGACATGCTCATCGCGTCGCTCCGCGTCTTCCCGTTCAGCCGCCGGTGCAGCGTCCTTCGTGGAGAGCAGGATCGCGGGGTCGGAGATTGCGGGTTCCGGCTCTCCTTTCCTGAGAGGCCCGAAGAAATACAGAATCGCCAACATACCGGTAAGAATTCCTGCAACCATTGGAAACGAAAGTTTCTTCAGTAATCCACGTCTCTCATCCATGATTTCGCCTTCCTTTCCGCTGCCCGTGCTCCAGTGAATTGCCGGAAATGTCCGGCTCGTTTCGATTTCAACGCCGACATCCGCCGGGACCTCGAAGGATGGAAAGAACACACTGTTTTTCAAGGCTTCCATGTGCCTCACGGCGAACTCTTTAGAGGGGACGAGGAGAACCGCATGGTTCCCCGCCGTGAAATTGATATGATGAAGGATAAACCGGTCCGCCACAGAGAGCCTGAAAAGATCCCGTTGGTCTTCCCCCTTCCCGAGATCTTCCACCCTGATTTCAGGAAGCGAATCAATGGGTTCCATATTCCCCTGATCGCTGTTCCAGTGCAGGAGCTCCGCATCACGATTGGAAAGGAGGTACAATTCTTCTCCCCTCCGTATCATAATCATGACGAGCGTGCCCGAGAGAAGGTCCTCTGTCGTCATGTTTTCATCGGTCACCCGTTCCAGCCGATAGATGAAGTGAGCGAAGTAATTGATGGGGTGGCCGAGTCTCGATGAGGAAATCGCATCCCTGAACAAAATCCGTAAGCGATCTTCCTGCTGCGGATTTCCCGGTGAGAGGAATATGAATAACTCCTCCCCGCTGGCCTTTCTCGGAAGCTCCTGGTATATCAGTGAGTTTTTCCGTTCATCGGTCCCGAAGCAAACGAAGGCTGATTTATTCATAGTAACCACCTCGAAAAGGGAGCGTAGAGGAGGATACGCAAGAAATCAACTATAAATAGCGCGCATTGACACCGCTGGTAAAAATGGCGGGAGATGATTATTGTCAGACGATCTTGGAGAAAATGCCTTTCACGTTGGATACGATCTTGTCGATCGGACCTTCAGCCCGCTTGGAGCCTTCGCCGAGCTTCGTCATGAACTTGCGGGCGATCGCGTTTTCCGAATCCCACTTCAATGCATCGTTGAAATGCTTTATGGCAAGGTTCTTCAGGCCGGCCTTGAAGTATACAAATCCGAGGTTTGCGTGGTAATCCGCGTTGTAGAATTCCATCTGAATAGCTTTTTTGCAGTGGTCGCGCGCTTCATGAAGCTTCGTATTCAGCATGGCAAGACAGAAGCCGTACCAGGTGTGATAATTCGGGTTGCTGTCATCAAACTTGACAGCGTTCTTGAACAGGAGAGCGGCCTTATCGAACCGTCCCTGCTTTATCGCCTCCCTTCCCTGGGTAAAGGCGAGTGAGGCCGAACGCCTGTCCTTCTCCAGAAGCAGCGATGTATCCTTTGAGCTCTTCTTGGTCTTGCGAAGGTATTCGTCGTACTGGTGGCGCTCCTGCGGATCGCTGAGCATCCCGTACGCTTCGTTTATCAATTTGAACCGTTCACGATTCTCCGGCGTGTCGCCGGCTACATCGGGATGGTGCAGCTTCGCGAGGCGGAAGTAGCTGCTCTTTATTTCGTCGATGGAGCAGGATGGCCAGATTTCGAGAAGTGAGTAATAATCAGGTTTCACCGCATTCAACCTTTAAGTCATTGCCGGCTGCAGTTCCTTTAGAAGGTTCTGAGCAAGCTCGTTTTTGGGATCCAGTTTGAGAACCCTCATCAGGCTCTTCATTGATTCATCATTGGCGCCCTTTTCATAGAGTGTCAGCGCGAGGTTGAGGCGGGCTTTCAGGTAATCGGGATGTATCTTCAGGGCCTTCTCGAATTCGAGAATGGCGTCATCGGTCAATCCTTTGTTCGCGTAGGCGATACCCATGAGGTTGTGCAGGTCCGGATAATCCGGATTCATGGATAGTGATTTCTTGAGCTCGGAGAGGGCGAAATCACAGTCTCCGTTTCGGATCG
The DNA here is from genome assembly GCA_965369375.1 of uncultured bacterium. Taxonomy (GTDB): domain Bacteria; phylum Krumholzibacteriota; class Krumholzibacteriia; order Krumholzibacteriales; family Krumholzibacteriaceae; genus CBDUQN01. Next base: position 55,530 of record CBDUQN010000003.1, read on the forward strand.
CCTCGAACGCTATCTGTTTGCTCACTTGTGATGACGACGGCTTCTCTTCGAGCAATTGGCTGAATATCATTTGCCGTTCCTGCACGGGAGAATCATTACGAACGAGTCTTATGAGATTCTTGACCGGCTCCACATAGAAGGTAGGCACAGCCGAGAGACAGGTTTCGAGCTCTTCGAGCGTGCGCTGGAAGTTTCTGTCATTGTGGTAGCTCATGGCGAGCATTATTCTCGCGCGGAAAAAATTTGGATTGATCTCGAGCGCTTTCTTGAAACGGTCCCGCGCCTCAACGTTCCTGCCGATCTTCTCATAGATTGTTCCGAGATTATACTGCACATCAGCGTAATTGGGCTGCAGGTTTATCGCCTTTTCGAGCTGCTGAGCAGCTTCGAAATATTGTTCCTTCGGCGTCAGTTCTTTTGCGTACTCGATGTATGCCTCGACCATGTACATGCGGATCATTTCATTGTTCTGCACGCTCTGCGACTGAGAATCTCTCGAGAGGTACGCTTCGAATTCCCTGCAGGCTTTCCGGTAATCAGCCTTGTTGAAGTATTCGAGCGCTTTCTTGAAATTATTCTTGGGAAGAAAGCGTATGAACCTTTCTACAAACATCGCCGTAAACCTTCCTTACTAGAGTTTCATGCATGTATCAGCCTGCAGGTGGCTTCTTCCGTGATTTATTAGCAATTCACAGGCCAAGGGCCCTTAATTGTTTCGCAATGAGGAAGATGCGAGGGATTTTAGCGTCGGTTGGAGTAACGTGCTCTTTCTAACGACTGTTAGAAAGGCTTTTGAGGAGTATGTAGGTTGCGCGGTTGCAACAATATAGAGTTTGCATTTTGCGAGTTCTTCGATAATCTCACAGGGAACCTGGATCGTCTTGTTAAACTTTCCACCAGGCAGCAGATAATCTGCCACTACGGTAAAGTGGCGTTTCCCCTTCTCATCGTCGAGAAAGAGCGAAAAAGTCGAGTGCTCGGTCAGGAGGAAAGACACGTTTATGCTCAGAACATTCTTGTCGGCATCCAGTATTAGGCTGCACCCCGAAAACCGCAATATGTCTGTGCCGATCCAGTAGTACTGCGCGCCGGCTCGCTCGGACACGAATACCTGACCGAAACGGCGGTATATGGTGATACCTCGCGGTTCGTCGAACTGGTCCCCCTTCGTTCCCTCTCCTCCGACGCCCACGATGTAGTTGAGGTGACGGTCGAATTTATGGATTCTGTTATTCCTGGAATCGGTTGTGTATATATTGCCGTAATAATCTATCGCCACATGGTTGAAGCTTCCCGTACCTCCGAGTTCGGAATATCTCGTTAGCCCCACCACCTTGCCGCCGTGGCGGACCTTCCATAACCGCTGCCCGAGACTATCGACCACTGCAATAAAGTAATCACTGTAGTAGAGGTGATCATCCGCCTTCGATACGACCGCTATATGAGATGGACCTTCCAATTTCACGCCGTCCGACAGGAGCGAGAGCGTATCGATGACAGCGCCGTTTGTGCCCATGACGACGATGCGGTCGTTTCCCGTATCGGCGACGTAGAGCCGACCTCCGCTCAGCGCGATACCGCTCGGGTTGCTGAGCGGGATTATCCCCGGGACCCTGATTTCCTTATTGAAAATAAGCTCACCGTCGGTATATATGAGGTGCACGAGACGGTTGTTTCCGGTATCGCAGACGAACAGATTCCCGTGCCTGTCCGCCGCAACGGATTGGGGATTATTGAACTGGAGCGGGCCTGAACCGAATTCGCCGACAATCCCGATCGAAGTGAGACCCTTGTTATAGATGATCCGGTGACGTCCGCTGTTCAGACCAAACACCGTGAGCTCGTCATCGTCCTTTTCCGTGTCGGGATTATCCTCGCTCTCGAGCTTGATGCAGAAGAGCCCCTGCGGATTGTCGAACGTCTCTCGGAATCCCGTGCAAAGATTGAGATGGAACTGTGTGATCTTGTTTATACCGAGGCAGTGATTCCACGGCGGGCTGACAAGCGTGTTTCCCATCTCTCTTATGACCGTCATGGAGAGCAGAATGATCGAGATGAGCAGGATCGGTATCAGCTCCTTGAGCTTCATTGACGCTCCGTTCGAATATCGTAGATCGATCGATAGGCCGCCATGGAATCGAGCACGCGCCGCACATAGTTTCTCGTTTCTCTAATCCCGATCATTTCCAATGCCGCCATTGGGTTTCTCTCGGGGGTGAACAGTGTGCGCCATTTTTGCATTTTCGATCGGCCCGCATTGTACGCTGCGAGCGCCGCCACCAGATTATCACCGCTGCGGTCGAGATGAAAGCGGAGATACCAGCTTCCGGCGCCGATGTTGAATTCCGGCGTGCGGAAGTCGACATCGGAAATATTCTGCATCCCGAGTTTTTCACCGATCCATGCGCCTGTGGACGGCATCAGCTGCATCAGTCCTATGGCGCCCGCTCTCGAAACAGCTCTTGAATCGAATCTGCTTTCCTCCCGTATCACGGCGAGTATCAAGTCCACGGGGAGCCTGCGCTCAGCGGCGTTCTCAGAGATGGTGTTGGAGAAGGTGACGGGGTAGTAGAGTTTCCGCGAGAGCCTGCTGCGCGCGGAGAAAAACGCAGGTGAATTGAGAATTGAAAGGGCCACGTCGGCCATACCTGCGGCGCGGGCATCGCGATACAGAAGTGACATGAGTTCCCTGTTTCGGCCGAATAGTATCTTCAGGACATCGGCGCAATCAGCCGCTTCAGCGAGAGCTCCGATACGCATTAAATAGTTGAAAGCGCCGTATGCGGGATGATCGAGCGGCAGACCGTTGCATGATATTCCAGATACGGCCGAATCGTATGACACGCGCTCGTAGCTCTCCATTGCGAGAAGAAGCGGCCATTGATCGCCGTGCGCTCCGTTCGCGGAAAGGGACACGGCGGATTTTTCTCCCTCCCGTAGAACACGGGCATAGAAGGATTCCGGGTATCGGTCGATTAAGCGCTTTGACCAGGTGTCTCTATCGTTTTCATCCGGACTGGTTAGCTGAAGCCAGTAGAGTGTCGACGCTTCGATCAATCCTCCCGTGTCGGGGAGGAGCTGCTCGAGAATCATGTGAGATTCGGCGGTTTTTCCCATGGTATGCAGCAGGACGGCTTCGCTGAGCGCCGCCTCCCTGTGGATCGAGCTCGAGCACCCCCTCTGGCGCAATACCTCCCAGATCGCCAGTGCCCGGTCCCACTTATTTCGCGCGACCTCCAGTCTGGCCGCGATATCCAGGGATCGGGCGCTGCGCGAATCGCCGGGATAGTACATGCCGAAAGTTCGGTAACTCTGGGCGGCATCCTCGTATCGTTTCATGGCATGTTCGAGTGCGGCCTTTTCGAGCAGCGCAGCCTTTTTCAGCGCTACCGGGGCGTCCGAGTTGAATATGCTCCGATAGATCCTGATCGCCTTCCGCTTCTCCCCTGTAGAAGCGAGGTGCCGGCCCTTCACGAGACGGACGGAGTAATCGTTCCCGCAGTGCTCGAGGAGATGTTTCATCATGATATTCGCGGCTTCCCTGTTACGGATTTTCAGGGCAAAGCGCGTTAATGTAACGAGCTCCTCCATGTCGAATTCGTGCAGCCGGCCTTTCACTTTGCGCATCATTTCGGTGAGAAGAAGGCCGGTCGATGTGTCTATCTCCGCTTCGGCGCACTCGAGAAAGAGGTTTCTCGCCTGTTCATCGAGACCCTTGTCGTGGTAGGCCATCGCGAGAATGAGGAATGCGCGGGATGTTGTTATTTCTGAAAAATCGAAATCGCCTGGAAGCGGCGGGTCATGCAGCGGTGATCGAGCGAACGCTTCCGCATAGAGGTTTTTCGCATCTATGAGAACCGGATGCTCTTCGAGCAAGGGTGTATCCGAGATCAACGCGAAGAATCGTTCGCACTCGGATACAGCCTCCGCGTGATCCCCGAGCTCGAACTGTGATACGGCGCGATAATAGAGCCGATACCCTTCCAGGTATGCGTTGTCGTTCGGTTCACCGGTCAGGTCGAGAGATTCGGCGTATCTGCCGGCCTTGTACGCCACGACGCCGCGTTCGAAAAGATCGGCGGCGAAGCCGAGCTGATCGAATGCTTCGGGTTCATCACCCGCCATCATGAGATACGTGGCGCGCTCTCGTGCAACGCCGGTGGCGGAGACGGCGCGCTGATACTCGGCCCTCCAGACGAATTCGGCGGGGGTGGCGGATTCGGTCTTTTCCAGATCACCGGGAAGGCCGGCAAGCATGGAAACCAACAAGAGAAAGGTAATTCTCAGCACGGTGAACCATCCGATCCTTTATTATATAATGTTGTCGTTTGTATAGGAAGGCAAGTTGAGTGCCAGGATGATCAACGTTATGGATCGGGGCGTGTTACTCCCACTCTATAGTGCCCGGCGGCTTCGAGCTGATATCGTAGACAACCCTGTTCACGCCATCCACCCTGTTGATGATCTCATTGGCGACATCCTGAAGAAATTCATACGGCAGCTTGGCCCAATCGGCGGTCATGCCGTCCATGCTCGTTACCGCCCGCAAAACGACCGCGTTCTGGTATGTTCTCTCATCCCCCATCACGCCGACACTCTTTACGGGAAGCAGCACCGCGAAGGCCTGCCAGACGTCATCGTAGAGGCCGGAGCGGTGCAGCGCATCGATATAAATCCTGTCGACGCTGCGCAGCACATCGAGCGAATGCCTGTTGATTTCGCCCGGAATCCTGACCGATAAACCGGGACCGGGGAAGGGGTGCCGTCTGATCTGCCGCTCGGGCAGTCCTAGAATGCCTCCCACCTCCCTGACCTCGTCCTTGAACAGCAGCGAGAGGGGTTCGATCAGCTCGAAATCGAGATCGTCGGGCAAGCCGCCGACGTTATGGTGTGATTTTATAGTTGCTGAGGGACCGACGGTCGAACGGCTCTCGATGACATCGGGGTAGAGAGTTCCCTGGGCGAGGAATTTGAACGGACCGTGTTTTCTGCTCTGCTCCTCGAATATATCGATGAAGCACTTGCCGATGATTTTCCTCTTTTCCTCTCCATAGGTGACTCCCTCGAGCCTGCGCAGGAATTCGGTTGAAGCGTCGACGAAAACAAGCTCCGTCATCAGGTATTCCGAGAGGAGGCCGCGAACCTCGCCGACTTCCCCTTCCCTGAGGAGTCCGTTATCCACAAAGACGGGACAGAGCTGCTTGCCTATTGCGCGGTCGACGAGGCAGGCCATGACGGACGAGTCGACGCCGCCGCTCACCGCGCAGAGCACCCTCGATGAGCCGACCGTGGCACGTATCTTCTGTATTTCATGGTCGACAAACGACTTCGGGTTCCAGGTCGGCTCGCATTTGCAGATGCGGAAAAGGAAATTTCTGATGATTTCCGTCCCATGTTCGGTATGGTACACTTCTGGGTGGAACTGAAGTCCATAAACCTTTCCGCCCTCGTCGGCTATCGCCGCGAACGGGCTCCCCTCCGTCGTTGCGACCGCCCTGAAACCGGCGGGCATCTCGTCGACCTTGTCCCCGTGACTCATCCAGACGCGCTGCTTCTTCGGTGTCCCCGCGAAGAGATCGCACTCGGTGTCAGCCTCGATGATCGTGTGACCGTATTCGCGGTGGTCCGACCGGCCGACCGCGCCGCCCTGTATCTGTGAGACGAGCTGCATCCCGTAACAGATTCCGAGAATCGGCACACCGAGCTCGAGGATGTCCCTTTCGACGCCGGGGGCCCCTTCGGCGGTGACGCTCGCCGGCCCGCCCGAAAGGATGATGCCGACGGGTTTTTCGGCTTTCACTTCCTCGAGCGATGCTCGATTCGGCAAAATGACCGAAAAGACATTCTCGGCCCTTACCCTCCGGGCGATGAGCTGCGTGTACTGCGAGCCGAAATCGATTATGACGATCGATTCGCCTTCCCAGTCCCTCTCGTCCATCGCGCGCTCCTAGTGTCTGAAATGTCTCCTGCCGGTGAGCACCATCGCCAGTTTGAGCTCATCGGCGGCCTTGATAATCTCTTCGTCACGCATCGAACCGCCGGGCTGGATTATCGATTTGATACCGGCGTCGGCGAGAACCTCCACGCCGTCGGGAAACGGAAAGAAGGCATCGGAAGCCGCCGACGCGCCTGTTATTTCGAGCCCTTCCCTGCGCGCCTTGTCCACCGCTATGCGGCACGAGTCGACCCTGCTCATCTGTCCCGCCCCGACACCGATCGTGCCGTGCCGATCGCAGATCACGATCGCGTTCGAACGGATGTGTTTGGCTACTTTCCATGCAAGTTTCATCGCCGCCAGCTCGCGCTCTCCGGGCTCGATCGCCGTCACGACCTCGGGTTTCTCGAGCTCCGGGAAACCCTCGTCCCGTTCCTGGATGAGGAGGAGATCTCCCACCTCACGCGCGGTCCAGCCGGCGTGGTCTCTGTCCCACTCGGCGCCGGGGACAATGATGAGCCTCAGATTCTTCTTCTTCCTCAGAATGGAACGGGCGCCATCGGAAAATCCCCGGGCGATGATGACTTCAAGAAATCCCTCCCGGCATGCTTCCGCCGCAGCTTCGTCGACGATACTGTTGAAGGAAACAACGCTCCCGAATGCCGAAACGGGATCGGTCTTGCGCGCCCTGACGAAACTCCCGGCAGCGTTACCGCACGCTGCGGCTCCGCACGGATTCATGTGCTTTATGATAGCGCACGCATTGTCTCCAAGATCCCGCGCGAGAAGAAATGAAGCGTACATGTCTTGAATGTTGTTGTAGGAAAGTTCCTTTCCCTGAAGCTGCTCGAAAGCCGCGAACGAGCCGACTGACGGCTCTCCGGCATAGAGCGCTCCCTTGAGGTGGGGATTTTCTCCATAGCGCAGGGTGTGCACCTTCCTGTATACCTTGATCGTTTCATCGGGGAGTTCACGAGCGACGCCCGTGAGGCGCTCGAAGTAGCTGGATATGGCGGCGTCGTACAATGCGGTATGGTGAAACGCTTTGGATGCGAGTTTCTTCCTGGTATCGAGGGATATCACGCCCTCGCCGGAATCGAGCTCGTCGATCAAGTCTGCGTAATCACCCGGATCTACGCATACGACGACGGAGTGATGGTTCTTCGCCGCCGCACGAATGAGAGTCGGGCCTCCGATATCGATCTGTTCTACGACGTCTCGCTCGTCGAGCTCCGGATTTTCCGCCGCTTCCCTGAAGCGGTAGAGGTTGACCGCTACGAGATCGATCATCGGGATATCGAGTTTCTCCGCCGCTTCGAGATGCTCCTTGTTGCCGCGGTCCGCGAGTATCCCGCCGCTCACCTTGGGGTGAAGGGTCTTTACCCGGCCGTCCATGATCTCGGGAAATCCGGTCAGCGCGCTGATTTCAATAACGCCGACGTTCGCTTTCCGTATCGCGGCGGCGGTGCCGCCGGATGCTATGATTTCGATTCCCCGCTTGCCAAGAGCCTTGGCGAAAGATTCGAGACCTTGCTTATCGGTGACTGAAATGAGAGCCCTTTTGACTTCTATCTTCATGCCAGATACCTTTCGATGTTCAATTCGGGGAAGAGACGCTCCAGACCGAGATGGTAACGCTCCATCGTTTTATTCACAATTTCCACCGGCAGCTCCGGCGCCGGCGGATTGTGATCCCAATTAATTTCATCAAGGTAGTCGCGAACGAATTGCTTGTCGAGGCTCTTCTGCGGCCGGCCGGGTTCGTATTCCTCCTGCAGCCAGAAACGGGACGAGTCGGGCGTGAAGATCTCGTCGATGAGCACTAATGAATCGTCTATGAAGCCGAACTCGAATTTGGTGTCCGCTATGATGATACCCTTTGAAGCCGCGAACTCGCTCGCGCGGGTATATATGTCAATGCTGATGTTCTGGAGCGCTTCGATCGTATCTTCGCCGACGATCGATGCCGCCTCCTCGAATGTAATGTTCTCATCGTGACCCGACTCGGCTTTCGTGGAAGGGGTGAATATCGGATCCGGAAGCTTTTCCGAAAGCTTCAGATCCGCCGGCAGCGCTATTCCGCAAACGGAGCCGCTCTTCCGGTACTCCTTCCAGCAGGATCCGGTGATATATCCTCTGACGATGCACTCGAGATCGATCCTGCCGGCCTTTTTGACGAGCATCGAGCGTCCCCCGAGCTCTTCGGGATGGCGATTGAACGGTTCCGGAAATTCCTCCACATCGGTGCCGACCAGATGGTTTCCTATATCGGCGAACAGGTTGAACCAGGCCGCCGACATCATCGTCAGGATGACGCCTTTTCCCGGAATCGGTGTCGGCAGTATCGAGTCGTATGCGGAAATCCTGTCCGTTGCGACGATGAGGAGGCGATCACCAAGATCGTATATGTCCCTCACCTTTCCCCGGTATGACGGTTCAGCGCCGGGGATCCCGCTGCTCTGTTTATTCGATGTTGCTTCATTCATGGTTCTCTATGAAAAGCCTCCTTCCTTCCACACGCAGTTTCCCTTCGGCATAGAGTCTGAGAGCCTCCGGATATGCAATGTGCTCTTGCTCGAGAATGCGTGCGCTCAAGGAATCCTCGTCATCTCCGGGATGCACGGGAACAACTCGCTGTATAATAATCGGGCCGGTGTCGATGCCGGCGTCGACTAAATGGACGGTGCAGCCCGAATAGCGGACGCCGTAATCGAGTGCCTGTTTCTGTCCGTGCAGGCCTTTAAAGCTCGGCAGCAGCGCCGGGTGAATATTCAGCATCTTTCCGGCGTACTCTTCGAGAATCCTGCCCTTGACGATCCTCATGAAACCAGCAAGGCAAACGAGCGCGATATCTCTCTCCTTGCAGAGCCTTGTCATTACCACGCTCGATTCAGGATTCATCGAACCTTTCTTCGGTCCGCAGTCGACGACCGCCGTCTCGATTCCCATGCGGTGAGCTATAACGAGGGCGCCCGCTTCCTCGTTGTCGACGATAAGCAGTGCGATCCGTGCCGGATAATCCTCCTCGAGACACGCCGTGGCAAGCGATTCAAAATTCGATCCCCGCCCTGATGCGAGCACCGCAACATTAACAGAATGAGGTTTCATGTTCCATCCTTTGCCTCGATTCGAGAGTCGCTTCTATTTCAAAGAGATCAGTCCGGCATGAAATGCCGGGATATTCAAACGGTCTGATATACGGATTTACATGTTTCAATCCAGCCATGAGGCATAATATCCCCATTTTCATTTCATGTCAAGCCTAGGGAGATTTTGAAACGATGCGCAGGCGGAGATCGGTTTCACGAGCCGTGACGGCGCGCCCTATCGGTGGTGGAAATACCGGTCCCTCTATCTCGATCACGAACGATTCCGAATCGATCACCTCGGTTTCGGATACCTCTTTAACGCAAATCCCGAGCTTCCGCGTACGGATTTGCAGGGCGTTCGACGAGAGAAGAAGGTACGGGCTGCACACCATTTCCCGCACACGCACACGTTCGAGTATGTGGAGAATGCCAGGCTCACCTCCCCCCGTTCCCCTTTCGACAACGAGATACGCTATCGAACCGATCCCTCTGCTCCAGAGATCACGGACGATCATGCGCGCCCTTGATCTGCTGATTTTCTTTCCAAGTACAAGAATACGATCATCCGCCGGCAAGAGGGTGCACGCGTTACCGGGCCGGTATGATGTCTCCACGGCATCGGTGGCCGGCAATACCCTCTCGCACAATGAACAACTCTGTTCGGCATTTCCGAGACCTAGAGAGAGGCAGATACAGGCGATTGTGGAGATGAGAAAGGCCCGCCGCCGCCGGCAATCGTGTTTCAGTGCAAATGCGGCGAGAGCGGCGGCGGCCGCAAAGGTCATCGGATCTACGGCACCGGCGAGGATCGCCGGATGCGGCCGGTGCGAAAAGAAGAGCGGAATCTCACACAGGATGCGTGACACAAAGTTGACCGGCACCGAAAGCGCGCACCGCACCGGCTCGTATTGAATGCACAGATATGGTATCCCGAGATAGAGAAGACAGGTAACGGGCAGTATGAACATCAGGTTCATGAAGGGGGCGATCAGGGGGACACGCTTGAAGAGCGTCAGCATGAGTGGAAGCAAAAAGAATTGTATCGAGACGGTAACGATCAGAGAGAATAGAACAGCGCGCCACGGCCGGCCGAATACTCCTTTCGGGAGATGGGGATCGATACGTTTTATTATCGGCAGCGCAATGAGCGCAATGGCGCTGACCGCGGTGAATGAGAGTTGGAATCCGCTGTTGAGCATCAGGGACATGTCGAATAGCACGAGCACAAAGTTGCCGAGGACGAGGGAGCCGAGAAGATCCGTCTTCACGCCGGCGGCCCTGCTTATGATCACCGCGGCGGCGAGAGCGAGCGCTCGCTGCAAAGAGGGCGGGAAACCCGCTATGGCCGCGTACATCGCCAACACGGCCAGCAGTATGAACTCTCTTGCCGAGCGCGGGATGGGAATTACAGACATGCAGCGTGATACGGCAAGAGCGATTATTCCGAGATGGAGACCGCTCAGTGCGAGAAAATGAGCGATGCCGAGATAGGTGTATGCCTCTTTGATGCCACGGTCGAAATTCGATCGATCTGCAAGCAGGAGAGCACCGAGCATGTGTCTGCTTTGTTCCGTGAGAAACGGATCATCGAGTGAATCGAGGAGGTAGCTGCGCGACTTCTCTACGACGGAATGAGAAGGGCTGTTTCTTGCAGTTACCAGATCGTGGCGGCATCGTGCGAGGCCCGCGCTCATCCAGAGTGTGATTGCAACGGACACGAACAGGACGAAAAGCATGGCAGGCCGGTCTGCATTCCTTGTGTGCCGTTGAGCCCGGGCGCCTCGCGCGAGAGTGAAACTCCACTTGATGAGGTGTGCCGTCAGCAGCTGCAGGGCGACAATCGTGAGTACGACGTATCTCGAGCGGGGACCCGGCGGAAAAAAAGCGCCCGTAATCAAAAATGCGGTTACCCACATCAACATCATACACCTCCCATACCGCAATGACTTGTGATCCGGATGTGAATCGGCCCATGATTCGGGTCATTGCCGGATTCACGCCCCGAACGTTATTCTTCGTAGAAAGTGGTTCTGTTCTTTCCCTCCCGCTTTGAGACGTACATCGCCTGGTCGGCATGCCTTAGAAGTTCGATCTCGCTTTGGGCATCGACCGGATAGATGCATGCGCCGATGCTTATCGTCACCCGTAGCTCTTTTCCATCATCGAGTGTCGTGCCGGTCTTGGATATGACGTCGCGTATTCGCTCGGCGGTACGCTGAGCCGCCTCCTTGCCCGCGCCGGGCAGCAATGCGATAAATTCCTCTCCACCGAATCTGAAGAAGAGATCTATCTTACGCAGGTGGCTCTTGACCGTCCGGGCCACGGTTTTCAGCACGATGTCGCCGACGTCGTGCCCGTGCGCGTCGTTGACCTGTTTGAAATCATCTATATCGATCATGAGAAATGCAAGGCACTTTTTGTTACGTGTAGCTCTCTCCATCTCGAGGGGAAGCTGCGTTTCGTAGTAGTTGCGGTTGTTAGCCTGTGTCAAACGGTCGATCGAGACCATGTTCTCGAGATGAATATTGTTCTCGAGAAGACGGATGATGCCCTGACCGAGCAGGTGGAGATTAAGAAATACATTTTTAGCCGGAGAGGTATCGGATGTCAAATGAATCTCCAGGATTCCCCATTTCACGTCTCTCGCGTGAATGGGAATCAGTATGATTGACTTCGTATGATGCTGCACGGCAAAGAAGCTCTCGCCGGGGAATGCGCCGCTGAGACGCATGAATGTATGCGAAAGACCGCTCGTGATGCACGAACGGTAGAATCTGTTGGCGCTGAGCTCGCTCCAATCGGTGACCTTGATACGGTCCCCGGCTCTCTCGGCGGGAAATGGCGGTTCCTTGAGCAGGATCAGAAACGCCTCCGAACCGGTAAAAATCCTGCCAACGAGTGCGAGGATTTCACCTAAACGATCGATAACGGCCTTCGAGGAATTGTTCAGCGCCAGTGAGGATATGATCCCTGCGAAAACGGATGGCAGGATACCTGACGCCTCTGCAACCACCCCCCTCACCCCACCGAGCTCCCCGCGGTCAATTTCCAGGGTAATCCGCATGCGCCCCGCGACTTTGACATAAGAGATGGAATTTGTATTATCAGAGCGAGTTATGCCATCCCTGCGAAACACTTTCTTGGAGCAGAGCTCTTCGAGGGAGAGGTATGCGGCCCGGATCATCGTGAACCGGTCGCCGCTGTCGAGAGCGCGGCGAATCCCTTCCAGACGCTCTGAAGACAGAAGATTTCTGGGAATCAGACGTTGAAGAAGGTATCGATAATCTTTCTCGAGCTCAGGATGCATTGCTTCTTCTTCCCTTACGGGGTGGTGTCTTTATTTTATAATTATACAATACCTTTTGCGCGATTACTACTAAAATACTTTAAGGTCCCCGCAGGCGGATATTTTCGAAATCGTTCCCTGTGCAGAGGTCAAGATTGTGTAATGGTCTTGAATATGCAAGAGATATTAGATATATTGTTCGAAATTCAAAGGTCGTAAAATGAGATCCAGCGTAATTGCATTTATAATCTTCTTAGTTCTTGCGGGGCAGTGCGGATGCCACCGCTCCGCCCGAAATTCAGGCGTCACGAACGAAGATTCATACCGATCCACCTTTACCGAAGAAGAGATGTATCTCCTCTATCCGCAGCTCCTCTTCCTGCAGGAAAAACTGGATGAGGCGGCGGCCTACTACTACCTCGGGGATCTCGAGTCCTCCCTCTTTCTCGCTGAGGATCTCGTGAGAATGATCGAGGACGTGGAATCGACATCACCGCCTCCTCCCATCTGCGATCAAATCGAGATTCTGGGTAGCAAAACCCATGCTCTCATCGAGAAAGTGTCCGAGGAGGAACTGGAGAGGGATTGGGAAATATATATCACCGCTGTTCTCGATTCGATAGCACGTAATCATGTCGTCGAGGACGAAATCGAGATAGTCGATAATTGGCGAACCGAGTACTGGTTGAAGTATTTCCAGGGCAAGGGCCGCAGGAACTTCGACCGCTGGCTCGAACGGGTCGAGCAGTACCGTGATATCATAGAACCCATTCTCGTCGAGCTCGAGCTGCCGCGTGACCTGCTCTTTCTCGCGGTAATCGAGAGCGGGCTCAATCTCAATGCGCGATCCAGTGTGAACGCGATCGGGCCCTGGCAGTTCATGGCCGGGACAGCGCGAATCTTCGGTCTGCGAATCAACTGGTGGCTTGATGAACGCAAGGATATCATTGCCGCCACGTATGCCGCCGGTCATTATCTCAAGCACCTTCACAACCTTTTTGGATCGTGGCCCCTCGCCCTCGCATCGTACAACTCGGGGGAATACCGCGTCGCTGCCGCGATCTCGCACCAGAAAACCGATAACTACTGGCGGTTGAGACTGCCGAGCCAGACGAAATGGTTTGTGCCGAAATTCATGGCGGCACTCGCGATCGGGCGTGATCCGGCGCATTACGGTTTCAGGAGTCCCAAGCGGGAAGCGCTGCGGTTCGACGTGATTACGATAGACAGACCGACCGATCTGAAACTTGTTGCAAAAGCCGCCGGCTGCACGGTGACAAAGATTAAGAAACTCAATCCGGCGTTGAAACGATGGGCGACGCCGCCCAATATGATCATAGAGCTCAAGGTTCCGGATGGAACGGGTGTTAAGGTTTTCGCCGAGCTCGCAAAGATTCCTCCAGAGGAGCGAGTTTCCTGGCACCGGCACAAGATCAAGCAGGGAGAAACGCTTTCGAGTATTGCATCAAAATACGAAATATCAACGAGGGAACTGAAACGAATAAACGGAATAAAGAACGCTCACAAGATACGCGCCGGGAAGATGCTCATGATTCCGGTAAGGGATGCCGGAACGGTCGCTTCGGCTGCGATCAAGCCGAAATACAAGACCTCCCCCAAGCTCCCCGACAAGATAACGATGAAGCGGTATAAGGCACCTGCCAACCACAAGAAGATCGTGTACACGGTCAAGGACAAGGACACCCTGAGCGAAATCGCCGAAAAATTCCATGTGGGGCTCAGCCGCCTGCGGTCGTGGAACGGGCTCCGCTACTCTTCACTCATTCATCCGGGCGACAATCTCGTCGTATACGTACCGCCGGCGTTCTCGCTGAAAGGAACCGCCGGCCGGGAGAGCTCCGAAACCGCCGATACGAACGGCAAGAAGCGCATTGTTCATGTCGTCAAGAAGGGCGAAACGCTCAGCCACATCAGCGCGCTCTACAAGAAAAAGATCTCAACGATTCTCACGTGGAATTCGGGGATCAGACGGGACCGGCTCTACCCCGGCGACCGGATTACTATCTGGATGGAAGCCGACTAGATTTCACATCAGCATATCATTCGTGTCTTGAATCAGAAGCTCTCCTCGCTGGCGATGTAGTAGCCGCCGTCCTCTATGTCGCGCCGGGGAATGGATCTCGTTCGCCTGGAACCGCAAACGAGGCAGTTGGTGCCTATTTCCATTCGAGACGGGATCTTTGTTTCAATCCCGATCAGGGTGATGCCCATGTCGAGCAATGCCGGTTTGAGCTTGTTCGCAACGCGCGCCTCGCCCGTTCCGATTCTCGTACCGCTTCCGACACTCACCGATTTATCCATGATTACATTTCGGATTTCCGCGTCACGGCCGATTACACAATTGTTTAGAATGACGGATCTCACGACACGCGCTCCCCGCTCTATTCTCACTCCCGGTGAAAGTATCGAAGAATCGACAGCGCCGCTGATGATACATCCGTTTGAAATAAGGGATCTCCGCACCGTTCCGTTTTTCGTGATCACGAGCGGCGGATTATCGTCGGGCACTGTCAGTATCGTCGGGGGATCGCCATAGAGCTGCAGGCGCGGCCGTTCAGCGAGGAGTTCGAGGCTCGCTTTGTAGTAGCTCCGTAATGTGCCGATATCGAGCCAGTATCCGGCGAAGGGAAATGCGGAAACAAGACCCTTTTCGACGAGATACGAAATAACATGTTTACCGAAATCGAGATTATCGAATGAAGCTTCGAGCTCTCTGACGATTGATATCAGAAAATCCTTCTCGAAGATATAAATCCCCATCGAGGCAAGACGGCTTTTCGTATGCATCGGTTTTTCTTCGAATTTGCGTATCGTTCCATCCGCATTGACGGTTGCGATTCCGAATTCCCTGCACAACGATGCCGGAACCTCTACTACGGACAGTGAGACCGGTTTCCCGGAGCGCTCATGAGAATCGAGGAATTCACGGTAGTTCATGCGGTAGACATGGTCGCCCGAGAGTATCATTATGTGGGTGCAGTCGAGCTCTTCGAGAACTGATATGTTCTGGTAAAACGCATCGGCCGTTCCCCGGTACCAGTCGGCGGCCTGGTACCCGAGATGAGGATGGAGAATGCGGACTCCTCCTTCGAGGCGATCGAGACCCCACGGCTTTCCGATTCCGATGTGCTTGATGAGAGAACGTGATATGTACTGGGTCAAGACATGGATCTCGTCGATACCGGATCGCACGCAATTTGTCAGCGTAAAGTCGATTATCCTGTATCTTCCCGCAAAGGGAACCGCCGGCTTCGCGCGATACCTCGTGAGAAGGCTCAGTCGCTGCCCTATTCCACCGGCAAGTATGAATGCCACTGTTTTATTCATAGTCGGTTATCCGCGTAATCGGTTCGAAAAATCCAGCATGACGTTTGACCCGTGACGTGATCCCACATGACGTTTGAACCGTGACGTGATCTCATAAGACGCTCAATCCGTCAGCGCGCTTTTTTGACCCGAGAGTCTTCTTCGATGATCGCCCCTTTTGGGATAACAACTCCCCTCTCGAGTATTGTGCCCCTGCCTATCACCGTAATTCCCAAAGCATTCCCCGTGGCGCCGCCATCCTCCGCGAGCGGAAGGCCTGCGGTGGAGAGGCGTGAATCGAAGCCTATCCGGCTGCCGGCGCCCACGTTCACGAATTTATCCAGGATCGATTTTTTCACACGGGCGCCTGCCGCGAGTTGCGTGAACGAGAAGACGATGCTGTCTTCTACAACGGCCTCCTTCCCCACAGACACGCCGGGAAAGAGTATGCTTCGACGCACCGTACCGTTGATCCGACAGCCGTCACCGATAATGGCTTCCGAAGCGTTCGAATCACGCGAAAGCCTGATGGGCGCCAGTTCTGCTCCTCTGGTGAATATCGGCCAATCGGCGTCGGTCAGCAGCGAACGATGTTTGAGGAGGCGCAGAGATGACCGGTAATAGCTGGATAGAGAGCCGATGTCCTCCCAGTAACCCCTGAACGGGTATCCCGAAACATCGCAGCTCTCGATGAGCGGCATGATGATATCGAAGACGATATCAATCCTTTGATCGACTAGCAGACCGAGAAGAAATTTTCTTTCGAAGAGATAGATTCCGAGTGAGGCGTATCGATAACTCGAGGAGGCCGGTTTTTCATCGAATGCCGTTACTGCTCCTTCCTGAGAGCATTGAACCATCCCGAATCGGGATTTCTGACTCGGCCTCACCTCTTTTATCGCCAGGGTAACCGGTCTTTTGTTCTTCACGTGATACTTTATAAGATCACGGTAATCCATTGTGTAAATTTGGTCTCCGGAAAGTATTAATATCAAATCCGCCTGCGAATGCCGGATGACGTCGATATTCTGGTACAGCGCATCGGCCGTGCCGAGGTACCATTTCGCAACTTCGCCGTGATGGGTGGGCTGCAGTATCGAAACCCCACCCGTCTTGCGGTCGAGGTCCCACGGCTTGCCCATTCTGATATGATCGATGAGCGATACTGGAGAGTACTGGGCGAGAATGGTTATATCGTAAATGTCGGAATGAACACAATTGCTCAAGCCGAAGTCTATAATCCGGTAGCGCCCTCCGTACGGCAGGGCCGTTTTGGCTCGATGCCTGGTAAGTACCGAAAGACCTTTCCCAGCCGAGCCGGCAAGTATCATTGCGAGCGTTCTCAAACGGTACGTGTCCCTCTATGCGGTTTAGACAGTTATGAGAGGCAAGACGGCTTAATGGGCGATCTGGATTGAAATGCGATGGGTCGTGTCAAATTTTCGGTTCATGAGCAGGGCATAATCCAGTCCGATTGTCGTATTCCATCCGAAGTTCTGGAGCAGGAACCCGGCTCCCGCTGTCCACCTATCCATTTTTTCCCAACTTCCCATATCGTTACCGCCCCGCAGGGCGACGAGCTCTCTGATAACGAGTTCCGCGCCGAAATGGAAATCCGCGCTCGCCCTGCCGATCCAGTATTGCGACGCCCACTTGCGGTTTTCGAAACGGAAATCCCCGTCCACGGCAAGGGTGAGCGTGCTTTTCATGCTCTTGATATCGATCGGGTAGGCGAGTCCGATCTTCAGCGCGGGATATATGAACTCCTTCTTTCCCGTGCTCCAACTTATATATGTGCCGGTCGCGTCCTGCAGCTTTACGCCGACAGCCAGATCCTTGAACACGCGATCCTTCAGGTAGCCGATATCGATTCCGATACCGAAGCTCGTTACACCGGTAATCTGATCGTTGCGGATGAACTTGACGGAACCGCCGACCGAGCCGATGCCCAATTCCTGGGCGTAGGAGAAAAAGACCGCAAAGTCGTTGACGCTCTCGATAGGATAGTCCCTGTAGTCGAAGTTCAACACCTCACCGAGATGCGGTTCGTAGATGTCATCGCCGTCGGAGTTACCGATCATGCCTTCGCTGTATGGAATGACGAGTATGTCGTTTATGCCGAGATGTATGAGTGTGATACCCCATCCGGATTTCCCGCCCTTGAGCGGGCTGACTGCGGTGGCGAAGTTATAGTCGACGAGATCGCCGAATCGCTCCGAGTGCATGAGCGAGAAGGCCCAGTCCTTCGGCGTCCCCATCATGGCAGAGAATCTCGCGAGCCCCGCCGGATTCCAGTACGTAGTCGTGGGATCATTTGCAATTGCGATAAAGGCGCCCCCCATGCCCATGGCGCGGGCACCGCCGCCGAGGGCCATGAACTCACCGGCGTACTTCTCACCGCGCGCTGCCGACGGCAAGGCTATGCATGCAATACATACGGTGATTATGAGGAGCCGCATCGTATCCTCCATTTCTCAGGGGAGCAAAAAACCGCACGACACGCAGCAAGGCAAGCTCAAACAGGGGATATTCATACTCAACTTATTAACATTATAACAAATCAATTACCGCAAAACAAATGCAATCTTACGGCTCGCGGCTCGATCAACGGAGGCCGGTGGGATCTCAGATCGTTAACAATTGGCTTATTGTCAAAGTGGCGTATCACTGCCTCTCGTGATGCACGGCAGAGGTCAGTCGATCTTGTGTTCCTTGAGCCGTCGGTAGAGTGTCCGTTCCGACATGCCGAGCTGTTTGGCGGCCTTTCTCCGATTGCCCCTGTTGGCGATGAGGGCCCCGCATATCGCTTCGTGTTCGATGGCGCTCAAACTCCGCGGCTCGGGCGGCGGGGCATCCTCCGTCACCTCCATCCACTTTCTCAACGGCTTCTGTGCAGGACTCTCTTCTCCCTTCAATATCCTCAATATCTCTTTCACGTCATTGTTCAGCGAGAGAAGAGAATTCAGGATAATTTCGCGCTCCATCTCCTCTCTGCTCCGGTGAACATGAACGGGAAGGTCGGGAAAAGTTCCCGTTGGGAGGCGTTCTTGCAATCTCTTTTCGATGGCCTCCCTTCGGATCGTATTTCCCCTGCTCAGAACGATCAGGTTGTCGATTACATTCGAAAGTTCGCGAACGTTTCCCGGCCAGGGGTAGCTGATCAGGATTTCCAACCCCCCTCTTTCTATTCCATGCACCTTCTTGCCGTGTTTACGGGCGGAACGCCGAATAAAGTAGTTCACGAGGATCGGTATATCGTCCTGCCTCGCTCTCAGAGGCGGGATGCGCACCTGAACGACCTTTAACCGGTAGTAGAGATCCCTCCTGAATTCCCCTTTTTCGATGGCGGTCTCGAGCTCCCTGTTGGTGGCTGCGATGAGGCGAACATCGGTGTGTACCTTTGCCGTTCCGCCGACACGGAGGAATTCGCCCGTCTCGATGACACGCAGCAGTCGCACCTGCATATTGAGGGACATCTCTCCCACCTCGTCGAGAAAGAGCGTTCCTTTGTTTGCGCGCTCGAAAAGGCCGATGCGCTGTGAGATGGCACCGGTGAATGAACCGCGCTCATGCCCGAAGAGTTCGCTCTCGAGCACTCCTTCAGCAAGCGATCCGCAGTTGATGACCTCGAAAGGTTTGTCACGGCGGTGGCTCATAAGATGAATGGCCTTCGCCGAGAGCTCTTTGCCGGAACCGCTTTCCCCCTCGATGAGAACCGTAACCTCCGTCGGCGCCACCTGGAGAATCGTTTCGAGCATCTCGTAGAGCGTACCGGAACGGCCGATGATCCCGGCACTGCTCTTGAGCCGTTTGAGTGATACGAGGTGAGTCGCCCGGGCGAAAAAGTCCTCTGCAGCGACCGGTTTGGGGATATAGAGATCCACACCGGCGTCCCGCTCTCGCTCGATGATTTCACGGGATTTCTCGCTGCCGAATACGATTATATCGAGTGTGATGAAATTCTTCTGAAAGCGCTTGATAATGCTCAGGTAATTCGAGAAATTCGCCGCGGCAGCTATCGCGAGAATCAGCCCGCCGGGCGGCTCTTCGAGGTTGAGCGGTATGGCTAAGGTGGTGAACGCCTTGACCGTCAGACCCTCGCTCCCGGCGAGTTCTCTGACGAGCTTTTCGATCTCGTCATCCTGCATCAAGGTCCAAATTTCGGGATTCATCGACGTTATCCGGTCCTTAAAATATGAAGCAATTCCTTGCTCGGCTACACCAATTGGTACAGTTTGATTTTTTCCCGAAGGGTTTGGCGGCTGATTCCAAGGATCCGAGACGCCTTCGACTTATTGCCGCTTGTTTCCTTCAGCGCCTTGTTGATCAGCAGCTTTTCGATATCCTTGATGCTCATCGGGTAGAGGCCGTCGAGAGCGTCCTGAAGGGTGCCGTCATCCGAATATGCATCACCCCTGATGATCTCCGGCGGGAAATGCTCCGGAAGGATCTTGTCCTCGGCCTCGAGAAGGATCACCCGCTCGATGACATTTCGCAGCTCACGTACGTTGCCGGGCCAGGAATAGCCCTGAAACAGCCTCGTGACCTCGGCACTTACCTTTTTGACATCCTTCTTGAATTCCTTGTTGAACATCGCAATGAAATGGTTCGCGAGCAGCGGGATATCCTCTTTTCGATCCCGCAGCGGCGGCAGGAGGATCGGTATGACCTGAAGGCGGTAGTAGAGATCGTTTCTGAAGTTTCCGTCTTTTATCGCCTGTTTGAGATCCCGGTTCGTGGCGGACATGATTCTCGTATTGATGCGGAGATCCTTGACACCGCCGACGCGCCTGAACGTCTTGTTCTCTATCACTCTGAGAAGCCTGCTCTGCAGGGTGATTCCCATTTCTCCTATCTCGTCGAGAAAGATCGTGCCGTTCTCCGCCAGCTCGAAGAGCCCCCTCTTCCTGTATTTCGCATCGGTGAAGGCGCCTCTCTCATGACCGAAGAGCTCGCTCTCGAGAAGGCTCTCCGGAAGCGCAGCGCAATTTATCTCGAGGAACGGCCGGATTCCTCCGTCACCGCTCTCGTGAATAGCCCTCGCGACGAGCTCCTTGCCGGTTCCGCTTTCGCCTTGGATCAGGATAGTGCTCGCCTTGCTCGCACCGATTTTTCTCACCTTTTCGAAGATGTCCTGCATAACAGCGCTCTTGCCGAGCAGATTCTTGATATTGAAGTTCTCCCGCTCCTTTTTTCGAATCCCCTCCAGTTCACTCTTCAACCTGCTCGCTTCGAGCGCGTTCTTGACGGCGAGCTTCATCTTATCGAGCTGGAACGGTTTCAGCATGAAGTCGTACGCACCACCCTTTATTGCTTCGACCGCGGTTTCGACTTCTCCATAGGCGGTCATCATGACTACCGCCACCCCATTGTCCAAAGCCTTGAGCTTTTTGAGCACCTTCAAGCCGTTTATATCAGGGAGCTTTAAGTCGAGGATTACGAGATCAGCGGGATCCTCGGTGAAGATCTTAATGCCCATTTTGCCGTTTTCGGCCTCCGCCACGTCGTAGTCAAGATTCTTCATCGCCTCACCGAGAGACCAGCGGATTGCCTTTTCGTCGTCAATGATCAAGATTCTTTTCGGCATATATCTCCCCTTTATGATACTCTAGCTTCCGCTTGACCCGTAGAAACCAAAAGCTTCCTCGGGAGCTCTATGAAGAAGCGCGTTCCCTTTCCAACCTCGCTCGTGTAGTATATCCGCCCGCCATGACTATCTACTATCTTTCGTGAGATGGAGAGTCCGAGTCCCGTGCCCTCCTGTCTCATGGTGAAGAACGGATTGTAGAGATGCTCGGCGGCTTCGGCTGAGATGCCTTCGCCCGTATCGGCGAACTCCATCTGGATGAAGGACGGATTCTCCGAATCCCTGAGCATTACCTTCAATGCACCACCCTCGCTGCAGGCCTGAATACCGTTCAGCGCGATATTCAGTATCACCTGTTTCACGCGATCGCGGTCGAGCGTGCAGCGGTCGTCTTTGCATTCATTATGAAAGCCCAATGTTACACCTGCTTCGCGGGATGCGTCGGAGAGCAGCTCGATTGTTTCCTCGAGTAACGCGGCAAGCGGAATCTCGGTTGCGTTCGGAGAAATCGGGCGGGCGAAATCCAGCAGGTTATTGATGATCTCGTCGAGCCTGTGTATCTCCTCGAGGATTACCGATATGTATTTTGTCTCGCCCGCTCCTTCGGCGAGCTTTTCCTTGAGAAGCTGTGCCGTTGTTGCGATGCCGGTAAGCGGATTCCGAATTTCATGGGCAATGCCGGCCGATAGCTCTCCGAGCGATCGGAGCCTGTCCGTAGTCTTGAGCTCCTCTTCCATGGCTTTCTGTTCAGTGAGATCATCGAAGATCGCGATGATCGTCTTGCCGTGGTACTCATCGAGCTCGATCTTTGTCGTGTTGAGCCGTACCTGGATGCTCCGGTCACCGGAGAGCGACAGGATTCCCTCGAAGGAGCAGCGGCGTTCATCGCTCGAGACGAGGTACGCGAAAAGACCTTCTCCTCCGAAAGGATTCTGAAAGAGATCGTCGAAATAGATCTTCCTGTCGATCGCTTCAGAGAGGATCGCCCTCGCTTTGCTGTTCATAAAAACGACTTTTCCGTCATTATCCGCCGTGAGAACGCCGCTGTTTATGTTTTCGAGTATCGTTTCATTGAAATTCTTCAGGTTTCTCAAGTTGCTGATGTTGACCGCATTCGCGACCTCCTCGATGAGAATCGTCTGAAGGGTGTTGATGAAATGATAATCGGCGAGGAAGGCCCTACTCGATTCGTACAGCTTGTGCATGAGCAGGAATCCGAGCCATCGACCCTTGTAGAGAAGCGGTATAACGGTATGTTCCCACGGTGATTTCATCTCGAGACAGGTCGTTATCGCATCATTGCGGCAGCTCTCGAGCAGAAACGTTTCCGGCGGCAGTGTGTCTTTTTGCTGGGCTTCGAGCAGGTATTGAACGGCCTTTGTGAGCAGATCCTCTTCGAGATGAAACGAGGTGCGAACTTGCAGTTTTTTTCCTTCGTTGCTGAAGAGAATGAGTCCGCTGCCTTCCGCTTCCATGTAATTGCACAGGGCCATGAGAAATCGATCGAGGGCGTCGCTCCAGTTTTCATTAGAACTGATATCTCTCCCCATCTGATAGAGCATCCTCAGGCGTGTCACGTGCCTTTTCAAGGATTCGTTAGCCTGACTGAGCTCCTCGTTCGTTTTGAGCATCAGTTCTTTCAGTTCCACCGCGCTCTTTTCGAGCTCCTTGTTCGTGCTCACGAGAGCCTCTATTTTCCGCGTATTATCCAGGACTTTCTGAGCATGGTTGTATGCCGCGTCCACGACCTCGCCGATTTTGACGAGATCAAATGGTTTGAGGATGTAATCGAAGGCATTGAGCCGGAATGCCTCTATCGTATTCTCGAGTGAGGCGAAAGCAGTCATGACGATACACTTAGTCTCGGGGCACTTGCTATGGAAGCTATCTATCAGCTCGAGACCCGTGTAATCCGGCAATTTCAGGTCTATAAGCGCAACATCGAACATATTCTTTTCCAGAAGGTCGAGCGCCTCTGCTCCGGTCTCGGCGATTTGCACCTCGTAATTGCGCTTGATGAGAAATGCGCGAAGCATTTCCCGAATCGATTCTTCGTCATCGATAACGAGGATTGAACCCTTGAATTTCAAGGCGTACCTCCCGTAGACAGCCAGCAAAGCGAGTTCCGGCCGATTATTATCATATGGTTAGTAGTACCGCAATAGAAAAGGCTTGGTCAGCAACAGCTATGAGGGGACGATAGGATCGCTTGAGCCCCGCTGCCTGATTGCAGTGATCAAGAAGTAAGGCGCTGTGTGATATACTTCTTGAGTGTCTTCTGCGATGCATCGGAGAGAAAGGAGAAGAATACAGCAAAATTATAGGATGAAACCGATGGATCCTCGCGTTCCGGTTCCACGCGCACGACTATGCCGTCGCATCTGACCAGCGTCTCTTTTTCGCTGTCTCCTTCGTGCATGGGAATCACCAGCTCCATTTGCACCTTGGTGAGAGGCTCTATGTAATGCGGCGATTGGAAGTAGACCCCATTTGTGCTGATGTTCAGCGTTTTACCTGTCGCCTCTTCCGGTCCAGCGGATACCGAAATTGCGAGACTCGCCTTCACTCTCTGTGCTTGTCGTCTCTCTTGGCCAGGCATTGCGTTTTTGCAGCGAGCGACATTCTTTCAACGGATTTAAGCTCCCGAATACAAGACGCCGGGCTCTTCTAGCGTTTCTTTTTCTTGTGGCGATCCTTGCGCAGGCGCTTCTTCCGCTTGTGCGTAGCTATCTTCTTTCTCTTCCTTTTCTTGCCGCTCGGCATGATTCCTTTCCGGGTCCGAGTTCTCTGCTCTTCCTTAAGTTCAACATAATATAAAAATCCGCATGCATAATGCAAACGGATTTTTTGCTAATTTACAGAATAAAAATGTTTTTCCCGCTCTAGTGATTGACCTTGGTCTTGAGTTCGTTCGAAGCTTTGAAATACGGCACGAGCTTGGCGGGAACATCTACGGATGCACCGGTGCGAGGATTCCTCGCCTTCCGTGGCTTCCTGCTCTTGACCTTGAAACTACCGAATCCCCTGAGCTCCACCTTGCTGCCTTCAGCCAACGCCTTGCAGATATTCTCGATGATCATGTTGACCACAATGCTGGTGTCTTTCTTGCTCAGGCCTGTTTCGCGGGCAATTTCCTCGACTAGATCTGCCTTTGTCATGTCACTCCTCCCACTCCAGGTTAAATGAGCCCCTCTTTCGGATCGAACCTCCAACCTCCATCTGGAGATTACAAGTCGATGCATCGGTGCATCTTACCTGACGATAATTAGCACATGGCGCAAGTCTTGTCAAAAAATATTTTGAACTGATTTTATTTTTTTTCCGGGCGGCGTTTTTGCCGGGCGGCGGGCTTGAAGTCGAACGCCATTCTGTGGTATCATATAAAACAAGTTCCCCGTTAGGAACGTGTACCCCTGTACGCGGCTTTTCTACAACACGTGAGGATGAGAAACACGTCAGGGACAATCCACGAACCAACAGGGAACTTTCCGCGTGCAGTCCGCTTACCTTCAAGAGTTATGCCATTTTGTAATAATCCCGCAGTCGCAACGTATCTTGTTATATTACAATTCAATACGATGCTCGTCCATTTTCGGCGGCTCGTGGGTTTCGTTGTCAATTAACTTCCATACATAGCAAAATGAATTGAAGAATCAAAAGGCGGGCGGCAAAGCAAGGGTGGTTTCATTGGAGATTTAGCGTAGTTTTAGATCTGCGGGGAGAGCGCATTTCCTGCGGACGAATCGATCGGGAATTACTTCTTGCTCTTTCGCGCGCGGTAGAACCCGAGAAAATCCCTGCAGCCGCTATCGAGCCCGATGACTGCTTCGGCGGCTTTGAGCGCTTCCCTGAGCCTTTCGTCCGTCGGGTCGCAGATGAGCGCCGTGATGCCGTGGGAAACCGCCATCGAGAGGAAGGTTCTGTTGAAGAGCCGCCGCATGGGAAGGCCGTACGATATATTCGACAGCCCCCCTACCCTTTGGAATTCGGGGTGAGACGCCGTGAGCGCGGCGGTCGTATCGAGGGCTATGCGCAGGCCGGCGGGCGATGTCGCTACCGGGGCAAAAACGGGATCGAGAAGGATCTTCTGTGGAGCCATCCCTGAGGCGGCTGCGATAATCGCAACCCTGCCGGCGAGCGTTAGCCTGCCATCGACCGATGTGGGGATGCCTGCCCTGTCCTTGAGTATCACAATCACCTGCGCTCCGGACTCCTTGACGGCGGGAAGGGCGTTCTCGAGGATCTCATGATCACACGTGAGGGAATTGAGCATCGCCCGTTCACCGAATACCGCCGTGAGCTTGAGGAGCAGATCGATGTTCGCGCTGTCGAGGGAGATGCCGGTGCCGAGCTTTTCAGTGATGATCCGGGCGCCCCAGGAGAGCGCATCCTCCTCATCCCCGATGAGCATCGAGGCGTTCAGGTCTATGTAGGACGCGCCGCAATCGATCTGGCTTTTCGCTATCTCGATCAGAGACTGCTCATCGCGCTCGGCGAGGAGCTTCTTCACCGCCGTATTTGTGCTGTTGAGTTTCTCTCCGATTAACAGGATGTGAGACATGCTGATTGTAATCAAGTACAGGGTTTAAATAGTTTGGCCGCTTTGCCGGCTGAATCGAAGGAGGATCTTGAAGAGATCCGCGATGGCATCGGTAAAGGGTACGTTTCTTCTTCCCATCATCACCTTTGCCGTCTCAACCGATTTTTTATGATCGAATTCCACGAATTCAGGCTCGAGCAGCCAGGTGAAGCTCGGAACGAACTTCGGCGGAAATCCATCCGAAATGACATTCGCATTGAAAGCCACGACGGTTCCCGTGTTCAGTCTCGTCAGTATAGCGACCTTCACGTGATCCCCCAAGACCACACCGAGAAATCGCCGGCCTGTTTCTTTCATATGCCCGCGGCACCAGGATTTCACCTGACTGTAGTTGTTTTTCAGATCGCTGTTGCAGGCGCCGGCTCCGATGTTGACCCACGATCCGATGTACGAGTGCCCGAGAAACCCTTCGTGCTGCTTGTTCGAATAAGATGCGAAGATCGTATCCTCGACCTCTCCTCCCACGCGGCAGTGCTTCCCGATCGATGTGGCATGGCCGATCTTTGCGCCGCCGCGTATGATCGATCCCTCCCCTATGAAGCAGGGTCCCTTGACGAACGCGGTCGGTTCGATAAGAACTTTGTCGGCTATGATGATCGGCCCCTCTGAGGCGTCGAGTACCGTTCCCGAGCGAACCTCGACTTCGGAGCCTATAACGATATCCTCTTCATTTATGAGGTCGACACCCTTGAAGAGCTCGGCCTCCGGAGCCGCTCCCCGCAGCGGATTCTTCTGAAAGTCATCGAGAATGCACGCGCCGTTCTCGCCTATGAGCTGCCAGTAATAGGACAAAAGGCCGATGCCTGTTTCTTTCAATGTGATACCGTTACGTTCCGCCCACTGCATGAGCGGCGGCGTCTCTTCCCCCTCCGGTTCCGCAACAGCTTTTTCTTCCTTCTTGGACTCGGAAGAAGCCTTCTTTATCTCCTGAATGACTTTCGCGACATTATCATCGGAGAGGGGCTCGAGGAGATGTTTGATAAAAGATGCCGCATTATCTCCCGAGAGGCGAGCGGCGACGGCAGTAGCGTTCTTCTGAATGACGCAGTTTTCTTCGAGCTCGCCGAGCAGCTTGTCGAAATCGCTCTCGTAGACGAGAAGCCGGCCGTTGATAAAGAGCATTTCGCCGGTTTCGCCTGCTCCACCCTCTTCGCCTTCATTCACCCTTACGGAAGATTCCTCCTCGCCTGCGCCTTCCTGTGCCGAAAGCACCGGTGCCAGGTAGGGTCGGCACAGCAGAATGAGTTTCTCGGGATTGAGATCCGCTACGATTCTGTCTTTGAGGGTCTGTGTTCCTATGAAGAGATCGAAAATGGGGTGGTTGAGGGTGAGGGGAAAGAAATTGGGATAGCGGCCGTCCTCGAAGATGCAGACGCTTGTAGGTAACGCATTTTCTTCCATATCGCTTTATATCCCCACTGAAAAGATCGGTCTCGATTTCGTCTCATCGTGCAGCGCAGACCGGGATATCTCCCTGATCCCTGCGATGACCGATACGGCCGTCAGGGACTGCCGCACCCGCTAAAAAAATGGTGGAGTTGACGGGGATCGAACCCGTGACCTCTTGTCTGCCAGACAAGTGCTCTCCCAGCTGAGCTACAACCCCAAACTTACTGAATAGTAGCAAAAACGTTACCCGCGTCAAGTCCAAATTTTTATTGCCGTTTCGGCGCTCATAATTCGATGCGCACGAAGTATTATAAATAAGGAGCAACGGCCAAAGGAAATGAATATTCATCGGATTAACCGATAGATAGTAATAACAGTATTTAGCCTATTGACTCCAACGAGAAAAAGCAATACTGTTTCCAAGGGGGTGATTCGATGAAAAGGATTATAGACGCGCTTTTTATCAAAGTACTTATGTGTTTGATCCCATTGATTCTACCGACATTCGCGCATGCCGAGCGTGTCATGGTCATACCGGTCAAAGGCGAGATACAACTCGGCCTCTCCCCCTTCGTCGAGCGGACGACCAGGGAGGCGAATGAACAGGGATTCGACCTAATCATTTATGAAATAAACACTTTCGGCGGACGTCTCGACGCTGCGGTCATCATACGCGATGCGATTATTAACTCGGAGGTGCCTACCGTCGCCTTTATAAACAAGCGGGCGATATCGGCGGGCGTTCTCATATCGCTCGCCGCGAACCGCATCTATATGCACCCGCAGTCGACACTCGGCGCTGCCGAACCTGTATCGATCGGGATCGGCGGCCAGCCGGGTGAGGTGAGCGAGAAGGTCGTCTCGTACTGGCGCACCGAGCTCCGCTCGACCGCCGAGAAGAACGACCGGCCGGGGGATGTGGCGGAGGCATTCGCCGACAAGAGCATAGAGATCGAGGATGTCGTCGAGGAGGGAAAACTCCTTACGCTGACGACCAAGCAGGCCCTCGAGCTCGATATGGCCGATTTCGAGGCCGAGTCGATCAGCGAAATACTCGAGCTGGAAAATCTCAAAGGCGCTGCTATCACCGTCGCCGGCATGAACTACGCCGAGCGAATCGCCGGATTTCTGACGCAGGGGCTCGTGAGCAGCCTCCTGCTTACCGTCGCCCTTCTCGGCATCTTCTTCGAGGTGAGAACCCCCGGCTTCGGTGTCCCCGGTATCATCGCGCTCATCGCCCTCGCCCTCTTCTTCGGGAGCCACTATCTCGTACATCTCGCCGGCTGGGGGGAGATTCTCCTCTTTGTCTTCGGCGTGACACTGCTGCTCGTAGAGATCTTTCTCATTCCCGGATTCGGCATCGTCGGCACGGTCGGGATCCTCGCGATCGTTGCGAGCTTCTATCTCAGCCTCATGGGCAGGTTCGTTCACACGATGGACTTTATATCCAGCGCGAAGGTGCTCGCCCTCTCGTTTATCGCATCGTTCGCCGTGATTCTCGTTGCCCTGCGTTTCCTGCCCAAATTCACCCCCTTCCAGCGCCTCGTCCTCAATACGGCCGAAACGACGGCCGAGGGATACCGGTCATCGCCGGAGTCGTATGAAGTCCTCATCGGCCGGGAGGGTGTCGCATTCACGATGCTCAGGCCGGCGGGAACGGCAATTATAGACGGAGAGAAGATCTCGGTTGTGACCGAAGGTGATTTTATCGAGAAAAATACGTGCATCAAGGTCATAGAAGTCGAAGGGTATCGTGTAGTCGTTGATAGAGCATAGAGGGATCCATTCATCAAAGTGAGTTGATAGAGCTTTAATAGGCCCATTCATTAGAGTGAAAGGAAGGTAAGAAATGCCGCTTTCAGGTGTCATGCTCTTTTTCTTGGTCGTCGGCATCATCATACTGATGCTGTTGTTCTTCTATTTCGTGCCCATCGGTTTGTGGATCACGGCATACTTCTCCGGTGTGAAGGTCAGGATATTCAGGGACCTGATTGGAATGCGCCTGCGAAAGGTTCCTCCCCAACGGATTATCCGGCCGCTCATTGCGGCGACAAAGGCGGGCCTGAGCCTTGATATCAACAGCATGGAGGCGCACTACCTCGCAGGCGGTGATGTTTCGAGGGTCATCAACGCCCTGATATCCGCCGACAAGGCGAAAATCAACTTGCCGTTCGAGCGGGCCACGGCGATCGATCTCGCCGGACGCGACGTCCTCGAGGCGGTCAAGGTCAGCGTCAATCCGAAGGTCATAAGCACCCCTATGATCGCCGCCGTCGCGCGAGACGGAATCCAGCTCAAAGCGATGAGCAGGGTAACGGTGAGAGCCAATATCGAACGCCTCGTCGGAGGCGCGGGCGAGGAGACGATCATCGCCCGCGTCGGCGAGGGTATCGTTACGACGATCGGCTCTGCTGTCAATCACAAGGAGGTGCTCGAGAATCCCGACAAGATCTCGAAGACCGTTCTCGAAAAGGGACTCGATGCCGGTACGGCCTTCGAGATCCTCTCGATCGATATCGCCGACGTCGATGTCGGCGAGAACATCGGCGCCAAGCTCCAGACCGACCAGGCGGAGGCGGACAAGCGGATCGCGCAGGCCAAGGCGGAGGAGCGCCGCGCCCTCGCCGTCGCGAACGAGCAGGAGATGAAGGCGCGCACGCAGGAGATGCGCGCGAAGGTCGTCGAGGCGGAGGCCGAGATACCACGTGCGATTTCCGAAGCCTTTCGTTCGGGCAACTTCGGCATCATGGACTACTACAATCTGCGCAACATTCAGGCCGATACCGATATGAGAAGCTCCATTGCGAAGCCCGAGAAGAAAAAAGAAAAAGAAGAGGAATAAAGAAACAGGAACTTTCTAGATGAGTAATTTAAATCCGGGAACGCTCTGATGGCGGGACTATCTGAAATAATAATAGGCATTGTTATTATAAATGTCCTCTTTCGCGTTATCCGGGGTTTTACATCAAAGGATAAAAAGAAACCGTCTCGGGCTTCCAAGGTGAAAGAAACCTGGGAGCCGCCATGGAAGCCCGAAGAGGAGCCTGTTGCCCCAGAGGTGACTGTCGACAAGTTCGAAACGCTGATGGGTGAGACTGAGACCGTACCCCCTGCTCCAATTGCGCACGGCGATGAAGAAAAGTCATGGGTGGAGGATCTCTTCGAAACGATCGAGAGTGAGTTCAAGCAAGAAGAGGCCCCCTCTTATGATATGGTTCCTGCATATGATGAGCTTCCCTCCTACGACGAAAAAGCAGCCGCAGCGAAAGGACCGGAAACGCCGAAATTAACAAAGACAGCCAAGCCGCCTGAAGCCCGCCGGAAGCCCGCCAAGCGCCCCGTCAAAACCGTGGCGCCCGAGACAGCTGCCTCAGTCCTTGACGCGCTGGGGGATAAATCCAGCATTCGAACAGCAATCGTGCTTTCGACCGTTCTCGGGCCCTGCCGGGCAAAGCAGCGGCGAAGGCCGGGACACAGCCGCATAGGCTAAATAGTTTTCTCGCTTCATAGGAGCGGTCTCACTATCGTGCTCTCTACCGTTTCATTCTTGAATTAGCGTAATTCAAACTTCAGATGTAGCATGCTATTTCATAACGATTACTACTGAAAGCCGATTTAGAATCATTCTCGTCGTAACTCGTTGATTTTAAATAAGCGCTACTCCCGACGTCGGGAGTGATTAAGCTTTCGCTTAATTGAATCCTTTTAAGCACTCACTCATCGCCAACGGCTGTGTCCTGATTTCAGCTACAAACACAACTTGCCCGGCGACAACCTTTTCATGTAATATTAATTCAAATATTAGAATTGCCTTGTGTGCCGGAGTGGTGAAATTGGTAGACGCAGGGGACTCAAAA